>NZ_JBHVRR010000081.1:0-15786 GCF_042885635.1 Streptomyces sp. NPDC058045
CGGACCCCCGACGCTACTGGGCCGGACGGCTGACCGCCGTCGGGCGCTGTCGCGTTCCGGCCGCTGCTCGCACTTGCGATTTGCGGACGTGAATAATAATCTCTGGATGTCGGGCGCCGCGCGATCTGCGGAACATCGCCTATTCCAGGGCTAGTTGGGGGTTCACAGGTATGTCCATCAGTGTGTCGATTCGCAAGTTGCAAAGCTCTGAAGAGTGCGTTGCAGTCGATGAGGACACTTGTACCGGTGCGCAGCCGACCGCTGCCGGGCCGCTCGGCGATCCGGCGATGTGGCCAACGGCACCCGGGATGTGAGCCTGTTGGGCAACGCGATCGTGCTGACCGGCCGGCGCGACTACGACCTGGACGGCTTCGCCGAGGTCCGCGACCTCTTCCCCGGCCGCCATGTCACCCTCGACGGCGACGTCATCACCGTCTGGCCCCCCACGCAGCACACGGACCACACCGGCGAGGACGGCGACGGGCGGTGACCCCGGCCGTGCGCACCGCCCTGGCGGTGGGACTGCTCACCGCACTCGGCACCGCGGCGGCCCCCGCGGCGCACGCGGCCGGGGACGACGGCGAGGCCCGGCCGCCCCGCATCATGGCGGTACTGGACGCCTCCGGTTCGATGCGGGCGGCGGACGCGGGTGGCGGGCGGACCCGGATCGCCGCGGCCCGGCAGGCCGTGGGCGCCCTGGCCGACGCCCGCACCGGCGGCACCGTCCGCGTGGACTGCTCGACCGGCGACCCGCACGACGGGGCGAGCGCCGTGACCGAGGAAGGCGACCACTACCTGCAGGTCGGCATCGGCGAAGCCACCCGCACCCGCGGCCGCACCCTGCCGATGACCGTCACCGTCTCCACCGGAGCCGGCCCCGACGACGCCGCGGCAGCCACCCCGGCCGCCGAACCTCCCGGACGTGCCACCGCCACCGGTCACCGCCTTCCCGGCTGGGGTGGCCCGATGGCCGCGGGGGTGGCGGGTGCCCTGGTGTTCGCGGTCGGTGCCGGCTTCCGCGGGCGGCGCGGGCGCAGAGGCTGGCGCCGCCGTGCTCACTCCAGCGGGTAGATGTCCCCGCTGGACATACCGGACTCCTGCTCGCAGCGGCTGCGCAGCCGCCGGGCCTTCTCCGCGAGGCGCTTGCGCTCCTCGGGATCGGTGCTGCGCTCGGCGTCGTGCGCCAGTTGGTCGGCCTTGCGGCGGGTCTCCCGGATCCGGTCCCGCATCTCGTCCGACGTGCCCATCGTCCCTCCTCGGTTCCGGCCCCACGCGCTTCCCTTCAGCGAACCAGCCGGGCCCCGGTGCCGCATCCCGGCGCCCGCGCGGTTGAGATCATGGCCGCGCACCCGCTTCATGGAGTCAGGGGCGCCGCCGGGAGGAACCGGGACCGTATGACGTGTGAGCAGCCGGAGCCGTGATGCGAGGAGCGCGCAGGCCGCGGCACGGGCGGACCCGGGCCGCCGGTGCCGCGGCCGGAAACCGGTCCGGCCTGTTCCGCGCGCCCCGCGGCAGCGTCGCCCGGCAGGTCTTCCTGTGGCAGATGGTGCTGATCGTGATCCTGGTCGCCGCGATGGCCGCGGTCCTCGTCATCCAGGCCCGCCGGGACAATGTGCACACCGCCGAGTCCCGCTCCCTGAGCGCCGCGTCCGCCCTCGCCCACGCCCCCGGCACCTCCGCCGCGCTCACCGGCCCCGACCCCACCCGCACCCTCCAGCCCGCCGTCGAGCAGATCATCCAGGACACCGGCGTGGAGAACATCGTCGTCTTCGGCACCAACCGCGTCCGCTACACCGACCACGACCCGAGCCGTATCGGTACGCGGATGACGAGCACCGAGCCGCTGCCCACCCACCCCGTCACCCGGCAGGCCGACACCGTCCAGCTCGGCCCCTCCGTCCTCTCCTCGGTGCCGGTACGGGACGCGGCCGGGAGGATCGTGGGCGCCGTCGCCGTGGCCATCAGCCTCGGCAGTATCGACGCGGAACTGCGCGACCAACTGCCGCTCGCGGGCGCCGCCACCGCCGCCGCCCTCGTCCTCGCCACCGTCAACACCTCGCTCGCCGCCCGCCGTCTGCGCCGCCAGACCCACGACATGGGCCCACGCGAGATGACCCGCATGTACGAACACCACGACGCGGTTCTGCACGCCGTCCGCGAGGGCGTGCTGATCGTCTCCGGCGAGGGCGGGGCCGCCGTCCTGGTGCTCGCCAACGACGAGGCGCGGCGCCTGCTCGATCTGCCGCCCGACGCGGAGGGCCGCCGCCTCGACGGCCTGGACCTGCCGCCCGCCATGAGTGAACTGCTGCTCGCCGGGCGCCCCGTCACCGACCAGGTCGTCCTCGCCGGGGACCGCCTCCTCGTCGTCAATATGCGCGGCACCGCGGAACGCGGCCAGCCCGGCACCGTCGCCACCCTCCGCGACTCCACCGAACTCAGGGCCGTCTCCGACCGCGCCGACACCGCCCGTGGCCGCCTCGGCCTGCTCTACGAGGCCGGTACCCGGATCGGCGCCACCCTCGACGTGGAGCGCACCGCGCAGGAACTCGCCGAGGTGTCCGTGCCGCGCTTCGCCGACATCGTCACCGTCGACGTGTTCCCCGCGATCACCACCGGCGAGGAGCCCTCGCCCTCGGACACCGCACTGCTGCGGGTGGCTGCCGCCGGGCGCCCCGAGGACAGCGCGATGGTCCCCGCCGGCACCCGCCTCACCCTCCACCCGGACGAACCCGACGGCGCCGTCATCGCCGCCGGCAGCTCTCTCCTCGACCCGGCGCTGGCCCGCGCGGAGCACCGGCCCGGCGGGGTGTGGGCCGCGCTGCGGGCGACCGGGGTGCACTCGGTGGTGGGTGTACCGCTGCGGACCCGGGACGTGGTGATGGGGGTGGCCTGCTTCCACCGGACCGTCGGCTCGGCGCCCTTCGGGGCGGAGGATGTGTCCTTCGCCGAGGAGATCGTCGCCCGCGCCACCGTCTCCATGGACAACGCGCGCCACTACACCCGCGAGCACACCACCGCCGTCACCCTGCAACGCAGCCTGCTGCCGAGTGCGCTGCCCGAGCAGTCCGCGCTGGAGGTCGCCTACCGCTATCTGCCGGCGCGGGCCGGGGTGGGCGGCGACTGGTTCGACGTGATCCCGCTGCCGGGGGCCCGGGTCGCCCTCGTCGTCGGGGACGTCGTCGGGCACGGGCTGCACGCCGCCGCCACCATGGGCCGGCTCCGCACCGCCGTGCAGAACTTCGCCACCCTCGACCTGGCCCCCGACGAACTCCTCACCCACCTCGGCGAACTCGTCGGCGACATGGACCGCGAGCAGGCCGGCGGCGAGGACCAGGTCACCGGCGCCACCTGCCTGTACGCGGTGTACGACGCGGTCACCGGGCAGTTCCTGATGGCGCGCGCCGGGCACCTCGGACCGGCCCTGGTACTCCCCGACGGCACCGTCTCCTTCCCCGACGTACCGGCCTCGCCGCCGCTCGGGGTGGGGGATCCGCTGGAGGGCGCCACCGAGATCACGCTCGCCGAGGGCACCGCGATCGTGCTGTTCACCGACGGGCTGGTGGAGGACCGGTACCAGGACATCGGCGTCGGCCTTGACCGGCTCCGCGCCACCCTCGCCGAACGGACCCCCGCCGGCACCCCGCTCCCACCGGAGGAGACCTGCGCCGCGGTGCTGAGCTCGGTGCTGCCGCCGGGGCAGACCGACGACGTGGTCCTGCTGGTGGCCCGCAGCCGCATCCTCGGCCCGGACCATGTCGCCGAGTGGCAGGTGCCGCAGGACCCGGCGGCCGTCTCCCGCATCCGCTCCGCCTGCGCCCGCACCCTCACCTCCTGGGGCCTGGACGAGATCGGCTACGCCACCGAACTCATCCTCAGCGAGCTGATCACCAACGCCATCCGCTACGGCCGCCCCCCGATCCGGGTCCGGCTGCTGCGGGACCGGGTCCTGGTGTGCGAGGTCTCCGACGGCAGCAGCACCTCGCCCCACCTCCGGCACGCCAAGCTCAGCGACGAGGGCGGCCGCGGCCTGTTCCTGGTGGCGCGCTTCGCGGAACGCTGGGGCACCCGCTACACCGGCACCGGCAAGGTCATCTGGACCGAGCAGAGCCTGGAACCGTCCACCGTCGCCGACACCGGCCCCCTCTGGGACATGGACCTCTTCGAGGACCCGGGGGACGGGGGAGGGGAGCGAGGTCCTGGCACCGCGGTATGACGAGCAGCGGAATGGTTCGATGCGGTGACTCGGCGGGCGGACCGGAACCGCGCGGCGGCGGGCCGGCATCTCGACGGTCAACCACCCCGCCCCCACCGCACGGAGCCGACCATGCCGGACACCTCGTACCTGGACCCCACCGGCGGCACCCTCACCCTGCGCACCGCCTCCCCGTACCCCGCGCCCCCGCGGTCCGCGCCCCCGTCCTGCGCGGCGTACCCGTCGGAGTACCCGACCGTGGTCCGGCCGTCGGGCGCGGACCCGATGGCGACCGGTCCGATGGTGATCGATCCGGCGGTGCCCGACCCGCGTGCCGTGGCCTGGCCCGAGGGGCTGGACACCGGGGAACTGCCGCCGCCCGACCCGAGCGCCCGGCTCCCGCATCTGCTGGCCCCGGCCGACCAGCGGCGGATCGATCTGCACGCCGCGCTCACCGCCGCCTGCGTACCGCCCGACCCGGCCGACCTCGCCACCATCCACGCCCTCTCCGCGCTGGACGGGCCGGTGGCCGCGACCGTCATCCGCTGGATCACCGTCGCCTCCTGGGACTCCGCGGCACGCTTCCGCCAACCCTGAGCACTGCCGCCCGCCCAGGGCGCGCGGCGCCGCCGACCGTACGAGAATGCGGAGTGGCACAGGAAACTTCCACAGAACCGGGAGACGACGCCGTGTTCGAGATCGAGGACATCCGGGAGTGGCGCGGCCAGAGCGTGGTCGACGCCGGGAAGCGCCGGATCGGCACCCTGGAGGCGATCTACTTCGACACCGCCACCGACGAGCCGTCCTTCGCCACCGTCACCGTGGGCCTGCCCACCCAGCGCAAACTCGTGTTCGTACCGCTGCGGGGCTGCACCGTCGGCCCCGAGTACCTGAAGGTGATCTACGACAAGAAGCAGGTGCGGGACGCCCCCGCGATCGGCACCGACGGCGAGCTGCTCGCCGCCGACGAACCGCAGGTCTTCGCCCACTATGAACTGCCCTACGCCGCAGGGGCGTCCGGGGAGAGGCGCCTGGCCCGACGGTGAGGCACGGGCCGTCGTCCACGTGAGATATCTTGACGTCAAGCAAATCTCATCGGACGTGGAACGGACGGAGCACCCCCGTGAGCGACTCGACCATCATCTACACGCACACCGACGAGGCACCCGCCCTGGCGACCTATTCGTTCCTGCCCGTGGTGGAGGCCTACGCCTCGACGGCGGGTGTGGGTGTCGAGACACGTGACATCTCGCTCGCGGGCCGGATCATCGCGCAGTTCCCGGAGCACCTGGAGGAGGGCCAGCGCATCGGCGACGCCCTCGGCGAGCTGGGCGAGCTGGCCAGGACGCCCGCAGCCAACATCATCAAGCTGCCCAACATCTCGGCGTCCATCCCGCAGCTCAAGGCCGCCGTCGCCGAACTCCAGGAGCAGGGCTACGCACTGCCCGACTACCCGGACGACCCGAAGACCGACGAGGAGCGGGAGATCCGCGCCCGCTACGACAAGGTCAAGGGCAGCGCCGTCAACCCCGTTCTGCGCGAGGGCAATTCCGACCGCCGCGCCCCCGCCTCGGTGAAGAACTACGCCAAGGCCCACCCGCACCGCATGGGCGCCTGGAGCGCGGACTCCAGGACCAATGTCGCCACCATGGGCGTCGACGACTTCTGCGCCACCGAGAAGTCCGCCGTGATCGCCGAGGACGGTGCGCTCCGGATCGAGCTGCACGGCGACGACGGCACCACCACCGTGCTGCGCGAGTCGGTACCGGTCCTCGCCGGCGAGGTGGTCGACGCCTCCGTGATGCGGGTCGCCGCCCTCCGCGAGTTCCTCACCGCACAGGTCGCCCGCGCCAAGGCGGAGGGCGTGCTGTTCTCCGTCCACCTCAAGGCCACCATGATGAAGGTCTCCGACCCGATCATCTTCGGCCACGTCGTCCGCGCCTTCTTCCCCACCACCTTCGCCGAGTACGGCGAGGTCCTCGCCAAGGCCGGGCTCACCCCCAACGACGGCCTCGGCGGCATCCTCAAGGGCGTCGAGGGGCTGCCCGAGGGCGCCGCGATCAAGGCGTCCTTCGAGGCCGAGTTGGCCGAGGGCCCCGAGCTCGCCATGGTCGACTCCGACCGCGGCATCACCAATCTGCACGTCCCCAGCGACGTCATCGTGGACGCCTCCATGCCCGCGATGATCCGCACCTCCGGCCATATGTGGGGCCCCGACGGCGAGGAGCACGACACCCTCGCCGTACTGCCCGACTCCAGCTACGCCGGGGTCTACCAGGTCGTCCTGGACGACTGCCGCGCCTACGGCGCCTTCGACCCGGCCACCATGGGCTCGGTGCCCAACGTCGGCCTGATGGCGCAGAAGGCCGAGGAGTACGGCAGCCACGACAAGACCTTCGAGATCCCCACCACCGGCACCGTGCGCGTCGTGGACACCGCCGGGCAGGCCGTGCTGGAGCAGGCCGTCGGCGCCGGGGACATCTTCCGGATGTGCCAGACCAAGGACCTGCCGATCCAGGACTGGGTGAAGCTCGCCGTCACCCGCGCCCGCGCCACCGGCGTCCCCGCCGTCTTCTGGCTGGACGAGAACCGCGCCCATGACGCGCAGCTCATCGCCAAGGTGCGGGAGTACCTGCCGCAGCACGACACCGAGGGCCTCCGGATCGAGATCAAGTCGCCGGTGGAGGCGACCCGTTACTCCCTGGAGCGCATCCGCCGCGGCGAGGACACCATCTCCGTCACCGGCAACGTCCTGCGCGACTACCTCACCGACCTGTTCCCGATCCTGGAGCTGGGCACCAGCGCCAAGATGCTCTCGGTGGTGCCGCTGATGAACGGCGGCGGCCTCTTCGAGACCGGTGCCGGCGGCTCCGCGCCCAAGCATGTGCAGCAGCTCGTCAAGGAGGACTACCTGCGCTGGGACAGCCTCGGTGAGTTCCTCGCCCTCGCGGTCAGCTTCGAGCACCTCGCGCAGACCACCGGCAACGCCCGCGCCCAGGTCCTCGCCGACACCCTGGACCGCGCCACCGGCACCTTCCTCAACGAGAACAAGTCGCCCAGCCGCCGCCTCGGCGGGATCGACAACCGCGGCAGCCACTTCTACCTCGCCCTGTACTGGGCACAGGAGTTGGCCGCGCAGACTGAGGACGCCGCGCTCGCCGAGGCCTTCGGTCCGCTCGCCCGGTCGCTGGCCGCCGACGAGAAGACCATCGTCGACGAACTGCTCGCGGTGCAGGGCTCGCCCGTCGACATCGGCGGCTACTACCAGCCCGACCCGGCGAAGGCCGCCGCCGTGATGCGTCCCTCCGCCACCTTCAACAAGGCACTGGCCACCCTGGCCTGAGCCCCCCTCACCGTTAGGCCGCGGCCGGCCCCGTCCACTGAGGACGGGGCCGGCCCCTTTTCCTGCCCTGTTTTGACCCCAGAACGCCGCTACCGGACCGATTTACGCCACCCGCTGTTCGCTCCTGGGCATAGTCAGCGGGGTCTCCCATGTGGGAAAGTCCCGTACGACCGAGTAACCGTCAACTCCCCGAGATCCGGGGAACGTTCGGGAGAGGACAACCCCACATGTCCCGTTTCCGCGCCAGAGGACCCCTGGTCGCGGCCGCACTGTCGGCCGGACTGGTCCTGACCGCCGTAGTGGCCCCCAACGCCGCGTCCGCCGCGCCCGCCCCCCACACGGTCGCCGACGATGTGCCCGACGGCTACTACGCAGACGCCGAGGGCAAGACCGGCCAAGACCTGAAACTCGCCCTGCACACCATCATCAGCGACATGACGAAGGTGAGCTACAGCCAGGTCTGGGACGCGATCCCCAAGACCGACCAGGACCCGGACAACCCCGGCAACGTCATCCTGCTGTACAGCGGCAAGTCCCAGCCCGCCTCCCAGCACGGCGGCGGCGTGGACCAGTGGAACCGCGAGCATGTCTGGGCCAAGTCCCACGGCAACTTCGGTACCAGCACCGGCCCCGGCACCGACCTGCACCACCTGCGCCCGGCCAACGTCAAGGTCAACAGCATCCGCAGCAACAAGGACTTCGACGAGGGCGGCAGCGAGGTCGACGGAGCCCCCGGCAACTACACCGACGGTGACTCCTTCGAGCCGCGGGACGCCGTCAAGGGCGACGTCGCGCGCATGATCCTCTACATGGCGGTCCGCTACGACGGCGACGACGGCTTCCCCGACCTGGAGCCCAACGACCAGGTGAACAACGGCAGTTCGCCCAACATCGGACGCATCTCGATGCTGAAGAAGTGGAACGACGAGGACCCGCCGGACGCCTTCGAGCAGCACCGCAACGACGTCATATACAACGACATCCAGCACAACAGGAACCCGTTCATCGACCACCCGGAGTGGGTGGACTCCATCTGGTAGTCGATGCGGCGGCAGCGGCCGGCACCGCGGTCCCCGGTGGACCGTGGCGCCGGCCGCTCTCCTCTGTCAACAGCCTTGCGTACCAGGCCGGTTCAGGGTGTAGGCAGACCGCCGGGGCGGGCCGGGAGACCGAAGCGCACCGGCACCCCGGGGGAGTACAGCACGCTCACCGGCGGCTCCGAGGGCATCCGCAGCCCGGCCGCCGCCACCAGGTCCTCGTCGCACTCCAGCAGTTCGGCGCGGTGCAGCGGCCACCGCGGATGCGAGTTGGGCAGGAACAACCGCCGTCCGAAGAACGCGCTGTGCATCCCCCAGCGCGCGGTCAGAAAGTGTTCCAGCGGAGTCGGCTCCGCCACCGGCGCCCCCACCCGTATCGCCAGCCGGCTGTACGCACCGCGCGGCCACCGCCTCCGGCTCCGGTACCGCAGAACGTCCCCGCTGCGCCGCACCTCCATCCGCGACCACCGGTACGGCAGCCGGAAGAGGGCCCGCGCCACGGCGGCCGGTATCAGCCGGGAGGCGTCCAGCGACCGGAACACCACCCCGCGCCGCCCCCGCCCGTCGACCGAGTAGAGCCGCACATTGGTCTCCGGGAAACTCCCCAGATACGGCACCCCGGGCAGCCTGAACCAGCCCACCCGGTGCATCCGGAAGGCGACCAGCCCCAGATACGTCGCCTCGGCGCCGTCCGGTGCGCCCGCGGGCCTGAAGGTGTCCGGGATCGTGCCCGCCGGCAGCAGCGGCGCCACCTCGGCCGGATCGACCGCCCAGTGCAGAAACGCCAGGTCCAGCCAGGACTGGGTGAGCAGCGGCCTGGGTGTCTGCCGCGGCGGATCCGCGGTGATCGGCTCGGGAAGGGCCGGCGCGCAATCGGACAGATAGGGCATGACTCAGCATCGCACGCACCCCGTGACGGCCGGACGGGGGGAGGGGCGGGACCGCCTCCGTACCGTTCTGCCGTCGCCTCCGCCGGGGACCTCTGCCACGATGGGCTGGGGCCCCGAGGTGACCCGAGGGACTCGCCCTGCCCGGCCGCGGCGCGGCCGCCCAGGTGTCGGCACATGGACAGAACGGCAGGAGGGACCATGGCCTCCGAGAGCCCGGGCGCCGGCGGTGCGGACGAACTGCTGGACCGGCTCGGCTCCCTGACCGCGCAGGCCCGCGAACGCGCCGAGCTGCACCGGGCCAGGGTGGAGCTGGCCTTCGCCCTCCAGCGCGAGATGCTCCCCGGCCCCATCCCCGTCGTCCCCGGCCTGCGCACCGCCGTCCGCTACGCGCCCGCCCACCACGGCCTCAACGTGGGCGGCGACTGGTACGACGGCTTCCTGCTGCCCGACGGGTCCCTCGGCTTCACCATCGGCGACGTCCAGGGCCACAACATCGAGGCCGCCGCCTTCATGGGGCAGGTGCGGATCGCGCTGCGCGCCCTGGCCTCCGTGGTCACCGACCCCGGCGAACTGCTGTCCCGGGCCAACGAGCTGCTGCTGTCCAACCGCAGTGAACTCTTCGCCACCTGCACCTTCGTCCGCTTCGACCCGCACACCTGGACCGTGCAGGCCGCCCGGGCCGGGCATGTGCCGATGGTGCAGGCCACCGCGGACGGGCGGGCCGTGGTCGTCACCGACAACGGCGGCCCGCCCCTCGGTATCCAGGCCGGCATGGACTATCCGGTGAGCGCCTTCGGACTGGACGGTCCCGGCGCCCTCGTGCTGCTCACCGACGGCGTGGTGGAGGGCCCCTCCATGACCATGGACGAGGGCCTCGAACAGGTGACACGGCTGGCCGGCCTCGGCTCCGCCGTCGCCCTCAACGCCGAGCCGCTGGCCACCGCCGTGATGAAGATCGCCGGATCGGTCGGGCACGAGGACGACGCCGCCGTCCTGGTCGTCTGCCACGACGCCCCACCGCCCGCCCGCGGCGCCGCCGCGCTGCGCTGACCTCGCGTGTCCTGCCCACCGCCGGTCGGCGTGCGGTGTCTCATGGCGTGGTGCTGCCGACCCTCCGCCGCCCCCGGTCCGAACTCCGGTCGACGCTGCTGCTGATCGTGGCCGTCGCCCTCTGCTACTGGGCGGCGGGACGGCTCGGGCTGCTGCTCCGGATGACCGTGGAGGGCGCCGTGGTGACGCCGCTGTGGCCGCCGACCGGGGTCGCGGTCGCCGCCCTGCTCCGCTACGGGGCGCGGATCTGGCCGGGCATCGCCCTCGGCACGATCCTCGTGGTCAGCACCCTCACCGGGCTCGACCTGAACGCCGTCGGCATCGTCGTCGGCAACACCGTCGCCCCCGTCGTCGCCTGGCTGATGCTGCGGGCGGCCGGATTCCGTACCGATATCTCCCGGCTGCGCGACGGGCTGATCCTGGTCTTCCTCGGCGCCGCCGGCATGATCGTCAGCGCCGCCTGCGGGGTCGCCACCCTGGTGCTGGACGGCAGCCTCAGCGCGGGCGACATCTGGCCGGTGTGGGCGTCCTGGTGGGTGGGGGACGCGATGGGGGTCCTGCTCGTCACGCCCGTCCTGCTGCTGCTCTCGCGGCTGCGGTCCTCCGACCTCGCCGGGCACCTGGTGGAGTCCGTGGTGCTGGTGGCGGCGCTCGGCGCGCTCACCTACGGCATCACCCACACCGTGCTGAGCCTGCTCTTCCTCGACTTCCCGCTGCTGATCTGGGGCGCGCTGCGGTTGCCGCCGGCGATCACCGCCCTGTGCGCACTGCTCATCTCGGCACTGGCGACCGTCGCCGCCGTCGACAGCGCGGGACCGTTCTCCGGACTGACGCAGTTCGCGGTGATGCTCAACCTCCAAGCGTTCAACGTGTCCGTCGCCCTGACCTCGCTGCTGCTGTCCGCCGTCATCGCCGAGCAGCGCAGGACCCGCCTCCGTATCGAGCAGGTCTGCCGCGAACTCGTCGAGGTCGTCGAGACCTTGGCCCCACCGGACACCCCCCGCCCCCGCCCGCCGCACGAGCTGCCGCCCGACCCGGCCGACGGCGCCTCCGCCTGAATCCGGCCCACCCGAAAGGCATGACCGCGCACCCGGCCGGATACCCGGACGTCGTACCGGAAACCAGCCCAGGGAGTTGCACCATGCCCGCAGGATCCAGCAGGAAGCGGGAGCGCCAGTACGAGCACATCCGGGAGAGCGCCGAGCGGCGCGGCGAGTCCGCGAGCCGGGCCCGGGAGATCGCCGCCCGCACCGTGAACAAGGAACGCGCCCGCAGCGGCGAGGCGGCGGAGCCCGGCCGGGTCTCGACCCGCGATCCCAAGTCGGCCTCGCAGCGCGGCGGCGAACGCTCCCACCGCGGCGCCCAGGGCCCCACCCGGGACCAGCTCTACGAGGAGGCGCGCCGCAAGAACATCGAGGGCCGCTCCGCCATGAACAAGGACGAACTCCGCCGCGCCCTCGGCCGCTGAGTCCCTCCGACCTCGGCCCGGCCGAGCCGCCGGATCCGGGTTTGGCCCCGCCCTCCGGGTAACCCGTGACGGGTACCCACGACGAGGCCTGACACGACGAGGTGAGGATCATGCTCCTGCTGCTGGGGCTTCTGCTGATGGCGGGTGCCGCCGCCTTCGCGGGCCTGCTGATCGCGTACAACCTGTCCGGCAGCCCCGACTACACCGTGACGCTGCTCGGCAGCCAGCCCTTCACCATCAGCACGCTCGGGGCGTTCCTCGGCGGGATCGCGCTGACCCTGATCTTCGGGCTCGGCATGTGGATGCTGCTCGCCGGGAGCGCACTGGTACGCGGCCACGGCCGCAGGCGCCGGGTCGACCGGGCCGGCGACGACCGCACCGTCCAGCGCGAGGCCCGCCTCGGTGGGACGGGGAGCGAGGGCAGCACCCGTACCGCGGCCACCGGCCGTTCCGCGCACCGGCGTTCGCACCGGCTGCGGCTGCACGGCCACTGACCGGACCGACCGGGTGGTTCGGGGCCGCACCGCGCGGCCCCGGTGTCGCCCTTGCCCTGGAGCGCACTCCAGTACCTAACGTTCCGGGCATGACGACACCGCAGCAGACCGCAGCACACCGCACGCCCCAGCAGCCCCTCGGATCCGGCTTCGGGGCCCGCAGCACCGCCCGTGAGGTACTCGACGGCATCGACCTGACCGGCCGCCTCGCCGTCGTCACCGGCGGCTACTCGGGGCTCGGCCTGGAGACCACCCGCGCCCTGAGCGGGGCCGGCGCCACCGTGGTGGTGCCGGCCCGCCGCCCCGACGCCGCCCGTGAGGCGGTGGGCGGCGTCGAGCGGGTGGAGGTCGACGCCCTGGACCTGGCCGACCTGGACAGCGTCCGCGCCTTCGCGGAACGCTTCCTCGCCTCCGGCCGCCGTATCGACATCATGATCAACAGTGCCGCGGTGATGGCCTGCCCCGAGACCCGGGTGGGCCCCGGCCGGGAAGCCCAGTTCGCCACCAACCACCTGGGCCACTTCGCCCTGGTGAACCGGCTCTGGCCGGCCCTCGCCCCCACCGCCCGCGTCATCTCCGTCTCCTCCCGCGGCCACCACGCCTCCCCGATCCGCTGGGACGACCTCGACTTCACCCGCGGCTACGACAAGTGGCAGGCCTACGGGCAGGCCAAGACCGCCAATGTGCTCTTCGCCGTACACCTCGACGCCCTCGGCCGCTCCGCCGGCGTACGGTCCTTCGCGCTGCACCCCGGCGGCATCCTCACCCCGCTCCAGCGCCATGTGCCCAAGGCGGAGCAGATCCGGAACGGCTGGATCGACGCGGACGGCAATCAGGTCGCCGACTGGCTCAAGACGCCCGAGCAGGGCGCCGCCACCCAGGTCTGGGCCGCCACCTCACCCAGGCTGGCCGGTCTGGGCGGGGTGTACTGCGAGGACTGCGACATCGCCGTCCGCACCACCGACGAGGGCGGCGGCGTACGGGACTACGCCGTCGACCCGGAGCAGGCCGCCCGCCTCTGGCACCTCTCCGCCGAACTGACCGGCGTCGACGCCTTCGCCACCCCCGGGTCCACCAAGTAGCAGCGGCGGCCGCTCAGTTCAGGGGGCGGACGGTGAGCATCTGCTCCGCCCGCCCCAGCGGCCCCCGCTCGTCGTGGAGGACGGTACTGGTCAGGCCCTGGCCGGCGGCGCCGAAGACGACGGTGGTGTCGAGCCCCACCCACCGCCCGCCCGCCGCCGGCTGCCGGAACAGGTGCAGCGTGAGGTCGACGTTGGGGAAGATCCATTTACCGGGCGGCTGCCGTACCGCGATCCCGTTGGCGGTGTCCACCAGCGCCACATACGAGGCCAGCGGACTGCTCGGCTCGTCCGCGACCAGCGTCACCGGTGACGACAGCCACACCGTGCCCCGCCCCGGCACCGGCGTCCCCACCGGGCGTACGTCGAGCGAGGCGATATAGCCGCCCGACCACAGCTCGTCCATCGGCCAGCCGGGCAGCGCGTCGGGCGGGGTGAGCCGGTCGTCCGCGCCGCCCGCCACCGCCGAGGTGTCCTGCTCCGACAGCAGCCAGACCCGCGCCCGTACCGCCGCCCGGCCCGCTATGACCGCGGTCGCCTCCAGCAGTTCGATGGTGCGGCCCGGGCGGACGCTCTCCACCCGGATGTCCATCTCGGACCGGCCGAGCTGCCCCAGGATGTCGAAGCTGATCCGGCCGACGACCAGCCGCGGGCCCTCGGGCCGGGCCGCCAGATGCCGGTCCACCGCGTGCATGATCACGCCGCCGACGGGACTGAAGTGCTGCTCGTCCTCCCGCCAGGCGCCGCCGGTGTGCTCGGTGGGGCGGTACAGATGCTCGCCGACACGTTCGTAGTAGCTGGGCATGGGCTTCTCGGATCTCTCCTCTGCTGATGCTCCGCCGGTCCTCGACAAGGGCTCACGGCACGGCGGTTCGCGGGCTGGGGTACGGGTCTCAGCGCGGCGGTTCGACGGGGCGGCCGGCGGGGCCGCCCTGGGGGCCGGGGGCCGGGCCGGCCACCGCGGTGCCCTGCCAGCTCACCACCGTCCAGCCCTGCTCCGGCGAGCCCTCCAGGGCCACCACCCCCGTGTTGTCCAGGAGGTGCGCCGCCGCGAAGGCCACATCGACATTGGCGGCACGGGCCGCGACCCACACCCGGATCACCGCGCCGTGGCTCACCATGGCGACGGTGCCGCCGTCCACCGCGGCCTCCGCCACCACCGCGTCGAACCGGCCCAGCGTCTCCGCGCCGTCCTCCCCGCCCGGCATCCGCAGCCCGGTCTCGCCCTGAGACCAGGCGAACGCGGTCTCCATATAGGCCAGGCCATGGGGCGAGTCACCGCGCTCCATCTCCAGCTCGCCCGCGGCGATCTCCCGGATCCCGTCCCGCACCTGCACCTCCAGGCCGCGTTCGGCGGCCAGCGGGGCGGCGGTGAGCTGGGTGCGGATCAGGGTGGAGGCGTAGAGGGCGCGGATCTTCTCCTCGGCCACGGCGGCGGGCAGCGCGGCGGCCTGCCGCTCGCCCAGCTCGGTCAGCATCGCCCCCGGCACCGCGGTGTCCAGCAGGAACTCCAGGTTGGACGGGGTCTGCCCGTGGCGGATGAGCAGCAGTCTCATGGAAAGGATCAACTCGCTCCGGTGGGGGCGCCCGGCGGGCACCGTCGGTATGTGCAGAGGCCACCTTCTCAGAGCGGGACGCACCCGTCACCGCCGGGCGCCCCCACCGGAGCCTGGACAGCCCGGTGCCCCTTGCCCGGGCGGACAAGGGGCACCCGGTACGGCGGCCGGTCAGCCGTCCTGTATGACGAAGCCCTCCGGCGTCGCACGCGGGATGCCGGACGCCGGCCCGGCCATCTCCACGATGTCGTCGGACGCCACGTCGTGCAGCCGCACGGCCAGGTCCTCCAAGGCCCGGCTGGCGGCCAGTTCATCGCCGATCTCCGGTACCGGGCGGTCGATCGGATTGCGGCGGGCGGTGCCTCGGCCGGTCATCTCCGAGCTGCCGTGGGTGCTGAGCACCGCACGGGCACGGGTCTCGGCGCCGTCCTCGGTGACATAGATCTGCACGGTCCACTGCTTGTCTTCCATGGTGTTCACTCCCGGCGCAGCCGCCGTCGGTTGTGGCCACCTTGCGCCCCCGAGCTCCCGGCGGCTCCCTCTCCACGCTACGTCGCCCGGTCCGACCGTGGTGGGTCGAGCTGGTGGGGGTCAGCCCTTGCGGGTGGTGATCTCCTGGGTGAGTTGGGGGAGGACGGTGAAGAGGTCGCCGACGATGCCGTAGTCGACGAGGTCGA
>NZ_JBHVRR010000082.1:0-15550 GCF_042885635.1 Streptomyces sp. NPDC058045
GGTTGTTGAAGGGGAAGTTCGCCAGATCGGCGAGATCGCGGCAGTCCTCCGGGCCGCCCCCACTGCGCCACTGACCCGCTCTTGTCTCCCGACCGAACATTCGGTTAGGTTGCTCGACAAGTAATCCAGTCCAGCGACCCGCATGTCAAGAGGTGGAATCCCATGCCGCAGAGCGCAGCCGCCGGTACCGGCCTCTTCACCCGGCACCGTGAACTGCCCGCGAGAGCCGCGCCCGCGACCACCGAGCGCGCGCACGGCACGCCCGCGGGGGCGTCATCCGGCGACACCGCCTCCATGCCGCCCGAGGGGAACGCCGATGCCTGACGAGGTCTTTCTGATCGACGGCGCCCGCACCCCGCAGGGCCGCTACGGAGGGGCGCTCGCCGGGGTGCGCCCGGACGATCTGGCCGCGCTGGTGGTCGGCGAGGCGGTACGGCGGGCCGGGGTCCCGGCCGGGGCGGTGGACGAGGTGATCCTCGGCGCGGCCAACCAGGCCGGTGAGGACAACCGCGACGTGGCCAGGATGGCGGTCCTGCTCGCGGGCCTCCCGCACACCGTCCCCGGCTACACGGTCAACCGCCTCTGCGCCTCCGGGCTGACCGCCGTGGCCGGTGCCGCGCAGTCGATCCTCGCGGGCGAGGCCGAGTTGGTCGTCGCGGGCGGCGTCGAGTCGATGACCCGGGCGCCCTGGGTGATGGCCAAACCGGGCACCCCCTGGGCCAAACCGGGGGAGTTGGCGGACACCTCGCTCGGCTGGCGTTTCACCAATCCGCGCTTCACCGCGGCCGACCGCGAAGTGCCGGACGGCGCCGGGCCCGAGGTGGCGAAGCTGACGCTGTCCATGGGGGAGACCGCCGAGGAGGTCGCCGCCCTCGACGGCATCGGCCGGGCCGACGCCGACGCCTTCGCGCTGGCCAGCCACCGGCGGGCGGTCGCCGCGCAGCAGGCCGGCCACTTCGACCGGGAAATCGTGCCCGTCCCGGTCAAGGACGGCGAGGTCACCCGCGACGAGGGCCCCCGCCCCGGCACCACCGCCGAGAAGCTCGCCGGGCTGCGCACCATCTTCCGTCCCGGCGGCATCGTCACCGCCGGCAATTCCTCCCCGCTCTCCGATGGCGCCGCCGCCCTGGTGGTCGCCGGCCGCGCCGCCGTGGAGCGGTACGGGCTCACCCCGCGCGCCCGCATCGTGGGCTCCGCATCCGTCGGGGTGGAGCCGCATCTGATGGGCCTCGGCCCGGTGCCCGCCACCGAGAAGCTGCTGGCCCGCACCGGCTGGTCCACCGCGGACCTGGACGCGATCGAGCTGAACGAGGCCTTCGCCGCCCAGGCCCTCGCCGTCATCCGCCGTCTGAAGCTTGGTGAGGACAGCGGCAGGGTCAACGCGGACGGCGGCGCCATCGCCCTCGGCCACCCGCTGGGCTGCTCCGGCGCCCGCATCCTGCTCACCCTGCTCGGCCGCCTGGAACGCGAGGACGCCCACCGTGGACTTGCCACCCTCTGCGTCGGCGTCGGCCAGGGCGTGGCGATGACGGTGGAGCGGGTATGAGGGGAGGCCGCGGAGTTCGCCGGGGCGGCGAGGACGATCCGGAGCCGGGCCTCGGCACTCCCGTCGGGCCGGGGGCCGGCCCGCTGGTGGTGGAGCCCGTCGCCCAGCAAGTCCCGCTCGCCGGGCGCACCCTGGACACCGAGGCGTCCCGCGCGTGCGGGCTGGTGCCGGGCGTCGTCCCGGACGAGCGGGTGGTCGACGCGGCACCCGGGGCGCGTCCCGAGGCGGACGGTCCGGGCTGGACCGTCCCGTCCGAGGGCGTGGGCAAGCGGGAGCGGATGGACCACTTCCTGTTACGACGGAGGAACGGCACGGCCGGGCGGTGCGGGCATGTCCGGCCGTACGGCACTCGGCGGCCGCGGGATCAGGACACGGAGCAGCGGTCGGCCCGGTCGGGTCGGCGGCGGAAGGAGAGCCGGGGATGAAACCGGTCGTACCCCAGTGTGTGGCAGTGATCGGCGGCGGCCGGATGGGCGCAGGTATCGCGCAGTCCTTCGCCGTCGCGGGTTCCCGGGTGGTCGTGGTGGAGAGCGGCGCGGAAGCGGCCGGGGCCGCGGCGGCCCGGATGGCCGCGAGCCTTGAACGGGCCGCCGAGCGCGGCAAGTTGGCGTGCCCCGCCGCCGAGGCCCTGGCCCGGCTCGGCACGGTGGCCGATCTGGCGGAGCTGCCCGCGGAGGCCGAGCTGGTGGTGGAGGCCGTGCCGGAGGACGCCGCGCTCAAGGCGGGTGTGCTGGCGGCGGCGGAGAGCGTGGTCGGCGCGGGCGCGGTGCTCGCCACCAACACCAGTTCACTCTCGGTGACCGAGTTGTCCGCCGTGCTGAAGGAGCCGGGGCGCTTCCTCGGGATGCACTTCTTCAACCCGGTGCCGGCCTCCGCGCTGGTCGAGTTGGTCCTCGCGCCGGGGACCGGCGAGGCGGCGCGGGATGCCGCGCTTGGCTGGATCGCCGGGCTCGGCAAGAAGGACGTCGTGGTGAAGGACTCGCCGGGCTTCGCCAGCAGCCGCCTCGGGGTGGCGCTCGGCCTGGAGGCGATCCGCATGGTGGAGGAGGGCGTCGCCGCACCGGAGGCCATCGACGACGCGATGAGCCTCGGCTACCGGCACCCGATGGGCCCGCTGCGCCTCACCGATCTGGTCGGGCTGGACGTACGGCTCGCCATCGCCGAGTATCTGGCGTCCACGCTGGGCGAACGGTTCGAACCACCGCGGCTGATGCGGGAGATGGTGGCCCGCGGCGAGTTGGGGCGGAAGAGCGGAAAGGGTTTCTACACATGGCAGTAGACACACAGGAGCAGCCACCGGAGCCGTACGGGGTGGACTACGCGCGGGACGGCGCGGTCGCCCTGATCACCCTCAACCGGCCCCGGGCGGGCAATGCCCTGGACACGGTGATGAAGGGGGCTCTGCGGGACGCGCTGCACCGGGCCGGCGGGGACGATTCGGTCCGGGCGGTACTGATCGCGGCGGAGGGGCGCAGCTTCTGCGTCGGGCAGGACCTCAAGGAGCACGCCGCGGCCCTGGAGCAGGGGCCGGAGACGGCCTTGGCCACCGTCCGCGAGGACTACAACCCGCTGATCGAGGCGGTGCACGCGCTGCGGGTGCCGGTGCTGGCCGCGGTCGAGGGCGCCTGTGTGGGCGCCGGCCTCGGCCTGGCGCTCGCCGCGGATCTGCGGATCGCGGGGGAGGGCGCGGGCTTCGCCACCGCCTTCGCCGGGATCGGGCTGGCCGCCGACAGCGGGCTGAGTGCCGCCCTGGCCCGGGCGGTCGGCCCGTCCCGCGCCCTCGGCCTCTTCCTGCTGGGGGACACCGTGCGCGGACCGGACGCCGTGGTCTGCGGCCTGGCGCACCGGATGGTGCCGGACGGCACGGCCCGGGAGGAGGCGCTGACGCTCGCCCGGCAGTTGGCCGAGGGCCCCACCCTGGCCTACGGCGAGATCAAGACGCTGCTGCGGGAGGCGGGCAGCTCGGAGCTGCCCGCGGTGCTGGAGCGGGAGGCCGCGTCGCAGGTGCGGCTGGGTGCGACGGAGGACCACCGGCTCGCTGTCGCCACCTTCCTGGAGCGCGGCAAGCCGACCTTCCACGGCCGGTAGCGGTCCCGTACGCGCCCGCCGCGCCGCGGGCGGGCGCGTGCTCCCCGCCTGCGCGCCCTCACCTTCGGGGTGGGGGTTGCCGAGAGGTGGGGGAGTACGCCAGAATCAGTACCGAACGAATGGTCGGTAGGGAAGTTGGTTGAGATGGCCACCGCACACTCCGCAGCGGGCCCCGACGAGGCGGCCGAGGCGCTGCTCCAGGAGCACTTCGACGACACCATCGCCAGGGACCACCGCATCGAGCCGCGGGACTGGATGCCGGAGGCGTACCGGAAGACGCTGGTCCGGCAGATCGCCCAGCACGCCCACTCCGAGATCATCGGGATGCAGCCCGAGGGCGAGTGGATCACCCGGGCGCCCAGCCTGCGCCGCAAGGCCATCCTCTTCGCCAAGGTCCAGGACGAGGCGGGCCACGGCCTCTACCTCTACTCGGCGGCCGAAACCCTCGGCGCCGACCGTGACGAGCTGACCGCGATGCTCATCTCCGGCCGCCAGAAGTACAGCTCGATCTTCAACTACCCCACCCCGACCTACGCCGACGTCGGCGTCATCGGCTGGTTCGTGGACGGCGCCGCCATCTGCAACCAGGTCCCCCTCTGCCGCAGCTCCTACGGCCCCTACGCCCGCTCCATGGTCCGCATCTGCAAGGAGGAGTCGTTCCATCAACGGCAGGGCTACGAGCTGCTGTTGACGATGATGGGCGGCACCGAGGCGCAGCGCGCCATGGTCCAGGACTCGGTGGACCGCTGGTGGTGGCCCTCGCTGATGATGTTCGGCCCGCCGGACGACCAGTCGCCCAACTCCGAGCGCTCCATGGCCTGGAAGATCAAGCGGCACTCCAACGACGAGCTGCGCCAGCGCTTCGTGGACATGACCGTCCCGCAGGCCGAGAAGCTGGGCGTCACCCTGCCCGACCCGGAGCTGCGCTGGAACGAGGAGCGCGGCCGGTACGACTTCGGCACCCCCGACTGGTCCGAGCTGATGCGCGTCATCAAGGGCGACGGGCCGTGCAACACCGAGCGCGTCGCCCGCCGCCGCGCCGCCCACGAGGACGGCGCCTGGGTGCGCGAGGCCGCGGCCGTCCACGCCGCGAAGCAGCGGGCCCGCGCCCGAGACACGGAGGCAAGACCATGACCGAGCACCACATATCGGACGAGTGGCCGCTGTACGAGATCTTCGTCCGCAGCAAGCGCGGGCTGAACCACGTCCATGTCGGCTCGCTGCGCGCCGCGGACGACCGGATGGCCCTCACCCACGCCCGGGACCTCTACACCCGCCGCAATGAGGGCGTCGGCATCTGGGCGGTCCGCTCCGACCTGATCGCGGCCTCGGCACCGGACGAGAAGGACCCCTTCTTCGAGCCCAGCGCCGACAAGGTCTACCGCCACCCCACCTTCTACGAGATACCCGAAGACATCCCGCACATCTAGGCCATGACCTGGTCCCGCACATCCGGCAGCAGCGACGCCCGCACCACGAGGAGAACGCGTCCATGAGCGACGAGCATGTCTATGCCGCCCTCATCGAGGGGGACGAGGACGGCGATGCCCGCTGGGCCTTCGGTACCGGTTTCACCGACCCGCTGCACGGTGTGGACACCGCGGTGCCCGAGAGCGTGGACGCCGCCGCACTCGCCGCCTGCTGCACCGCACTCGGCGACGACGCCCTGATCTCCGCGCAGCGCCTCGCGGAGTGGGTGACCCGCGCCCCCGAGCTGGAGGAGGAGGTCGCCCTGGCCAACATCGGGCTCGACCTGCTGGGCCAGGCCCGCCTGCTCTACGCCCGCGCCGGCCAGGCCGACGGCACCGGCCGCGACGAGGACGCCTTCGCCTACACCCGCGACCCGGACGCCTTCCGCAACATCCGCCTCGCCGAACTCCCCTGCGGGGACTTCGCGTTCAGCATCGTGCGGCTGCTCGTCACCGCCGCCTGGCGGCTCGCCCTCTTCACCCGCCTCACCACCGCCGCCGACCCGGTCCTCGCCGCCATCGCCGCCAAGGGCGCCAAGGAGCTGGCGTACCACCGGCAGTATGCGGCCGACTGGGCGGTCCGCCTCGGTGACGGCACCGAGGAGTCCCGCCGCCGCATCACCCGGGCTCTCGGCGAGACCGCCCCCTGGACGGGCGAGCTGCTCACCGACGACCTCGCCGCGCCCTTCGGAGTCGAGCCGGAGGCGGTGGCCGGCGAGACGCTGGACGTACTGCGGCAGGTCGCGGAGGCGGCCGGACTCGATCTGCCGGAGGCCGCCGCGCACCCCGGATCCGGCCGCCGCGGTGAGCACACCGAGCATCTGGCGCCGCTGCTGGCCGAGTTGCAGAGCGTGGCCCGCGCCCACCCGCAGGGGGCATGGTGACCTGCGCCGCCGCCCCCGGAGCGGCCACCGTACGACGGGCCAGGCAGGTCGCCGCCGAGGTCCCCGACCCGGAGCTGCCCATGGTCACCCTCGCCGACCTCGGGGTGCTGCGCTCCGTCGAGGTGGACGCCGATGGCACGGTCACCGCCACCCTCACCCCCACCTACTCGGGCTGCCCCGCCATGGCCGAGATGCTCTCCGAGGTGGACGCCAGGCTGCACCGGGCCGGCTTCATCGAGGTGCGGGTGCGTACCGTGCTCGATCCGGCCTGGACCAGCGACTGGATCACCGACGAGGGCCGCCGCAAGCTGAGCGAGCACGGCATCGCCCCGCCGGGCCTGTCCCGCCGCCCGGCCGAGGGCCCGGTCCCGCTGGTGCTGTCGCCCACCCGCCGTGTCCTGCACTGCCCGCGCTGCGGTTCGGCCGACACCGAGGAGACCTCACGCTTCGGTGCCGCCCCCTGCCGTGCCCTGTGGCGCTGCCGCTCCTGCCGGGAGCCGTTCGAGCACTTCAAGGAGATCTGAGATGACCGCCCCCACCACCGCCTCGGCCGGGGAGACCGGCCAGGTCCGGCCGCGCCGCAGGCCCCGGTTCCACTCCCTGCGGGTCGCCGCGGTGGAGCAGCTCTGCGCGGACGCGGCCGCGATCACCTTCGAGGTGCCCGGTGAGCTGACCGAGGAGTTCGCCTTCCGGCCCGGTCAATCCCTCACCCTGCGGCGCGAGTTGGACGGGAGGGACGAGCGCCGCTCGTACTCGATCTGCTCGCCGGTCGGGGAGGCGCCGAGGGTCGGGGTGCGGGTGGTGCCCGGCGGTGTCTTCTCCAACTGGCTGGTGCACGAGGTGAAGCCGGGCGACACCCTCGAAGTGATGGGCCCCACCGGCGCCTTCACCCCCGAGCTCGACCGGCCGGGCCACCATGTGCTGATCGCGGCCGGCTCCGGCATCACCCCCATGCTGTCCATCGCCGCCTCGGTGCTCGCCGCCGACCCGGCCTCCCGCGTCACCCTCTTCTACGGCAACCGCCGTACCGGCAGCGTGATGTTCGCCGATGAGCTCGCCGAGTTGAAGGACGTCCACCCGGCGCGCTTCCAGGTGGTGCATGTGCTGTCGCGCGAGCCGCGAGAGGCGGAGCTGCTGAGCGGCCGGCTCGACGCCGCGCGGCTCGGCCGGCTGATGGGCGAGCTGGTCGAGGTGGGAGCCGCCGACCACTGGTGGCTGTGCGGCCCGCACGACATGGTCCTCAGCGCCCAGGAGGTGCTGTCCGACCTCGGAGTGCCGTCGGACCGCGTCCACCGGGAGCTGTTCTACGCGGGCGAGGAGCCGCCGGAGCAGGCCCGGCACGAGGAGGCGGCGCCGGAGGGCCCGTCCAGCCGGGTCACCATCACCCTGGACGGCCGCACCGCCGTGGCCGACCTGCCGCGGGACCGCACCATCCTGGACGGCGCCCAGGCCTCCCGCCCCGATCTGCCGTTCGCCTGCAAGGGCGGGGTGTGCGGCACCTGCCGCGCCCTGGTCCGTGAGGGCGAGGCCGATATGCGGCGCAACTTCGCCCTGGAGCCCTCCGAGGTCTCGGCCGGCTATGTGCTGACCTGCCAGTCCTACCCGGTCTCGGAGTCCCTCTCGGTGGACTACGACAGTTGAATCAAGGGGGAGTTGAGGCGGGCGGGGCCGGGCGCGGTACGGGCGTACTCGGACGTGCTCAGAGGCCGAAGCGGGTCCGGTCCTCCGCGGCCACCAGGTCCAGGTAGTCGGGGTGCTTGGCGATATAGCCCTTGACGAACGGGCAGACCGGGCGGACCTGTCGCTGTCCGCTCCGGGCGTCGTCGAGGGCGTGCCGGATGAGGGCCCCGGCGAGCCCCTGGCCGGAGTGCTGCGGGTCGATCTCGGTGTGGACGAAGGTGATGACACCGTCCTCGCGGCGGTACTCGGCGAGGCCCGCCCGCTCGCCGTCGACGGTGATCTCGTACCGGCTGCGGTCCGGGTGGTCCGTGACTCGGGTCTCCATGGGAATCCTCCTGACGGTGCGGATCCGGCGTCGACCGGCGTACTTCCATGATGCCCCCCGCGTCCCCGGCGGGCCGTCGGAGGGTCCGCGACCACCGCCGTCCGCCGGGGCCGCAGGACCCATGCCGCAGGCCTGAAGCCACTCCGTACGCTGGCCAGGGCGCTGCCGGCGGAGCTGTGCACCGCCGGGGCGGCGGTGGGGTACCGGCTGATCGACTCCGCCACCCCCTACCGGCAATGAGACCGGCACCGGGCGCGGAGTGGCGGCGAGCGGCGTGCCCCCGTGCGGAGATCACCGTCACCACCAAGCTCCCCGGCCGCTACGACGGTTATGAGGAGACCCTCGCCTCCTTCGAACAGTCGCGCCGCCGCCTCGGGGTCTCCAACTTCACCGCGGAACAGATCGGCAGGCTGGAGTGGGAGACCGGCGTTCGCCCGCTGTCCATCAGGTCGAGCTGCATCCCCGGCTGCCGCACCGGGAGTTGCGGCCCTTTCATGCCGAAAAGGGGGATTCTCACGGGGAGTTGGAGCCCGCTGGACAGTGGTTCCGGTCTGCTGGCCGAGCCCGCGGTGGCGGCGGCAGCGGAGGCGCACGGGGTGTGACACCGGGGCAGGTGGTGCTGCGCTGGCACACCCAGCTCGGCGCGCTGCCCATCCCCAAGTCCTCGGATTCCGGGCGCCGTCGGCGGAATCTCGACCTCTTCGGCTGCGAGCTGACCGGGCCGGAGACGGCCGCCCTCGCCGGGCTCATGGCCCTGCCCGCCGCGGGCGATTGGGAGGCGCCGCGGGTGCTGTGACGGGTCCGGCACCTTGTCAAGTGTTGGGTCGTACAAGAGTCGTGGTGCTGGGAATGGAGTTGCCGAGGGTTGCCTTTCGGCCACGGGCGACCGGTGAGTGAGGTGTGAGGGTTTCTTAAGCGAAGCCTGTGTGAAGGTCCGCCAAGTCCCTTTCTCAGGGGAGGGTTTGCCGCTCCGTCACTGCTAAGATGATCTCACTTCCAGTAGGCTGACGGCGCGTCATCAACGCGCACGGGGGACAGTCTCCAGGCCCCATCGCTAAGGAGTGACTGTTGGCCGGCCGGCAGGATCCGCGGCCCGACCAGTTGCGAACCGGCATCGAATCGGCCGCCGTGCAGCCGCTCCGCGCATGATGCGACTTGAAGAGAGTCTCATGACGTCATTGTTCCGGGATCCGCTCCTGTGGATCCTGCTTGTTGTACTCCTCGCTGCCGTCACGGCAGTCCTGCGGGCCCGCAGAACCAACCTGGCGCTGCGCCGGCACAACACGGACCTGCGCGGCACCGGGGACACCCTGAGAGTCGACCGCGACCGCCTCCACCAGGAGAACGCCACCCTCCGCAACCGGTACGCCGCCGACCTCGCCGAAGTCCGCAAGGACGCCGAGGACGACACCAAGTCCGTTCTCAAGTCGGCCATGCGCACCCTCCAGGTCCTCGCCGACCAGCAGCAGGGCGTCATCGACAAGGTGCAGAAGAAGTACGGGGACGACGAGCAGATTCTGGCCGACCTGATGATGGTCGACCACACCAACTCGCAGTTCAGCCGCCGCGCCCAGGGCATCGCGGTGCTCTGCGGCGGCTGGCTCGGCCGCCGTGAGACCACCGCCTCCGTGTACGACGTGGCGCGCAGCGCACAGGGCCGCATCCGCCACTTCGACCGGGTCCGCATCAACACCCAGGTGACGTTCGCGGTCGCCAGCAAGGCGGTCGAACCGGTCGCCGTGGTCCTCGCCGAGCTGCTCGCCAACGCCACCAACTACTCGGCCCCCGGCACCCCGGTCGAGGTCAACATCCAGGCGGTGCCCACCGGTATCTGCCTCATCGTGGACGACGCGGGCCTCGGGATGAGCCAGGAGGAGAAGGACCGGGCCGCCGCCCTCCTCTCCCCACAGGGCCCCATCGGTCTCGCCGCTCTCGGCAACCCGCCCAAGTTCGGCTTCGCCGTGGCCGGTATGCTCGCCGCCCGCTACGGATTCAAGGTGTCGGTCGACTCCGTGTCCCCCTACGGTGGTGTACGCGCGGTCATCCTCCTCCCGGAGAGCCTTTTGACCACCGAAACCCCGGACCGGCGCAACGGCGCCGCCGCCCCCGCCGCACGCCCCGAGTACCCCGCCGCCGCCCAGGCCGCGGCCCCCGCACCCCAGCACCAGCACCTCACGCCGGTGGCCGCCCCCGAACCTTCCGGACCCGTCGGCACCACCAGCGGTGGTCTGCCCAAGCGGCGCCGCCAGAGCCCCGTATCGGCCGTGCCGGGACCGGCGCACGCCGCGCCTCCCGAGCCGGCCCGTGACACCGGGGTGACCGCCTCACGACTCGGTGCGTTCCAGCGCGGAACGCGCTCCGGGCGGGACACGACGACCACGGAAGGACCCCAGAACCAGTGAATCCCGATCTGTCATGGGTGCTCAACGACGTGCTCCAGGTCCGCGGTGCCCGGCACGCCATCCTCGTGTCCGCCGACGGCCTCCTCCTCGAACGCTCCACCGGCATCGGCCGCGACTCCGCCGAGACCAACGCCGCCGCCATGAGTTCCATGCAGTCCCTCAGCCGCGCCGTGGCGCCCTTCGTCGGCGGGGAGTACACCGGGAGCTGGCGGCAGACCCTCCTTGAGTACGACCACGGCTGGATCTTCCTGATCGCCGCCGGCAGCGGCGCCTATCTGGCCGCCTCCACCACACCCGATGTCGACATGGAAGCCATGTCCTTCCGTATGCAGCAGCAGGTGGGCGCCCTCGGCAAGGCCCTCACCACGCCGCCGCGCCAGAACGCCGGCAGTGACGTATGACGGGGCCCGGCGATGAGGCAGCGGTCACCGGGGACTTCGTCCGCTCGTACGTCATCACCGGTGGCCGTACCCTGCCCGACTCGGCGGACCTCTCGCTGGTCACCCTGGTCACCCTGGCCCCCGACCGGGAGCCGCCGCGGGGTGCGGGCCCCGAGGTGCGGGCCATCTGGGAACTCTGCGGCGGTGGTTACCTGTCCGTCGCCGAGGTCGCCGCACATCTGGAACTGCCGGTGGGAGTGGCCCGGTTGCTGCTGACCGACCTGTTCGAACAGGGGCATCTGCTGCGGCGTGCCGCACCGCCCCCGGCCCAGGCCGTCGACAGAAGAATCCTCGAAGAGGTGTTGCATGGACTCCAAGTCCGCTTCGGCTGACAGCGTCTACGTCTCCAGCGCCGTGAGCACCGCGGCGAAGATCCTCGTGGTGGGGCACTTCGCCGTCGGCAAGACCACGTTCATCGGCACGCTGTCCGAGATCGCGCCGCTGCGTACCGAGGAGCGCATGACGCAGGCCTCCGTGCAGGTGGACGACCTCAGCGGCGCCGCGGAGAAGGAGACCACCACCGTCGCCCTGGACTTCGGCCGGCTCACGCTCAGCGAGGACCTGGTGCTGTACCTCTTCGGCACCCCGGGGCAGCAGCGCTTCGTGCAGTTGTGGGAGGACATGGCGCGCGGCGCCCTCGGCGCCCTCCTGCTGGTCGACCCGGCCCGCCTCGCCGAGACCTTCCCGGTGATCGACCTGGTGGAGAAGTACGGCCTGGAGTACGCCATCGCCGTCAACAGCTTCCGGCCGGAGCTCCGGCACGGAGAGGACGAACTCCGGGAGGCACTCGACCTGTTGCCGCACACCCCCGTCGTCTACTGTGACGCCCGCAACCAGGCCTCCTCCGCCCAGGCGCTGATCACCCTCGTCAAGCACCTGCTGGCCCGCGTGGCCTGACCGCCGCAGTTCCCCCGAACCCACCGCTCGCCCGGCGCGGCCCCCACCGCCCGGGCTCACGAAGGACCTCCCTATGGACCACCAGCACGGGGCAGCCGCCACCGGCAACCCCGCCCGATGCCCGATGCACGGCCAGGACTTCGCCAGCCGCCCCCAGGAGACGTACGACCGGCTCCGGGCGTACGGGCCGGCCGGGCCCGTGGAACTCGCGCCCGGCGTGGACGCCACCCTCGTCACCGAGCACGAGACCGCGCTGCGGGTCCTGCAGAACCCGAGCTTCTTCGTCCGCGACTCGCGCCGCTGGCGCGCCCTCAACGAGGGCCGGGTGGCGCTGGATTCGCCGGTGCTGCCGATGATGGCGTACCGGCCCAACTGCCTGTTCACCGACGGCAGTGAGCATCTGCGGCTGCGCAAGGCGGTCACCGACAGCCTGGACCGGTTGAACACCAGCCGGCTGGGGCGCGATGTGGAGCGGGTCGCCGACTACCTCATCGACCAGTTCAGCGAGCGCGGCACCGCCGACCTCCTCGGCGAGTACGCCAAGCTCCTGCCGCTGCTGCTGTTCAACCAGCTCTTCGGCTGCCCGGCCGGGATCGGCGACCGCCTCACCCGCTCCATGTCGGCGATCTTCGACGGCCAGGACGTGCTCCGCGCCAACGAGGAACTCACCGCCTGCCTCATGGAGTTGGTCGCCCTCAAGCGCCGCGAGCCGGCCGAGGACATCACCACCTGGCTGGTGCAGCACCCCGCGGGCCTCGGCGACGAGGAGCTCAAGGACCAGCTGGTGATGCTGATGGGCGCGGGCGTCGAGCCGGAGCGCAACCTCATCGGCAACGCCCTTCTGCTGCTGCTCTCCGAGACGCCCACCGTGCGCGGCGCCGGAATGCTCGTCGAGGACGCCCTGGACGAGGTGCTGTGGCACAACCCGCCCATCGCCAACTACGCCACCCACTACCCGGTGCAGGACGTGGACCTCGGCGGCCATGTGGTGCAGGCCGACAGCCCCGTGGTGATCAGCTTCGCCGGCGCCAACAGCGACCCGGCGCTCACCCCGGCCCGGGAGAGCCTGAGCAAGGGCGCCCACCTCGCCTGGGGCGCGGGGCCGCATGCCTGCCCCGCCAAGTCCCCGGCCCGGCTGATCGCGCTCACCGCCATCGAGAAGATCCTCAACGCGCTGCCCGACCTGGCACTGTCCTTCCCCGAGGAGCACCTCCAGTGGCGGCCCGGTCCCTTCCACCGGGCGCTGGTCTCGCTGCCGGTGCAGTTCAGCCCGACCCCGGCCACCCGGGTCGCCGCCGCCCGCCCGGAGCCCGCCCCGGCGCCCGCCGGCGTGCAGCCCCTGCCCGCAGCCGCCTCAACTCCGGCGGAACCGGCCGATTCCGGGCACAAGCACCGGTCCAAGGGATGGTGGAGCTCCTTCCTGGATGTGTTCCGGCTGTGAACGCAGCACAACCGGCGTCCGACACGCCCGAGTTACGCATGTGACACGGGCAACAACGCTCGGTGCATGACCAGTAGGGGGAAAGGGGTAAGTACCGCCGGTAGGCTCCGCCAAACCCCCGAAGGAGTTGTTCCGCGTGTCCGCAGTCGGAGGCATAGCGGCCAGCCCGGCCATCGACCGACGAGCTGTCATCTCCGTACTCAAGCGGCTGCGTTTACCGGAAGGACAGAGCGACCCCTTCCCCCTCTACGACGAACTACGGGCCATGGGCGATGTGGTGCCCGCCCCCTGGGGCGGGTACTTCGTCACCGGCTACGACCTCTGCGACGAGGTCCTCCGCGGCCGGAACTGGCTGGTCCCCGACGTCGCCTGGCAGCAGCGCCAGCCCGACCCGGGCCGCTGGCAGTCACCGGCCACCAGCGAGATGAGCACCAAGCTCTCCCGCCTCAACTCCCCGCACCACACCGCTCACCGCCGCAGCCTCGGCAACCCCTTCGACCGCCGCACCCTCACCGCGATGGGCCCCCAGGTCGAGTCCCATGTGGAGCGGCTGCTGGGCGACTTGGAGCAGAGCCTCGACCTGCACGGCACCGCCGATCTGGCCACCACCGTCAGCGAACGCCTCCCGCTCGCCACCATCGGTAGCTGGCTCGCCATCCCCGAGTCCGACCACCCGCACCTGCTCGACATCACCCACCGCCAGGTCTTCGCCCAGGAACTCCTGCCCAGCAAGGACCAATTGCAGGTCTCCGCCGGCGCCACGCTCCAACTGCGGGCCTACTTCACCGACTTGGTGCGCCGCCGCCGCGCCCGCCCCGGCACCGACCTGGTCTCCGACCTGATCCGCTACTGGGACGCCCAGCACCCCGACGACCGGGCGACCGCCGACGAGATCGTCTACGACCTCACCATGTTCCTCACCATCGCGTCCCTGGAGACCACCGCGACCCTGCTGTCCGTCGCCGTGTGGCTGCTGCTGGCCGAGCCGGGCCGCTGGCAGTGGCTCAGGGACAACCCCGAGCACATCGGCGACGCCGTCGAGGAGGCCCTCCGCTACGACCCGCCCGTCCATCTCAACAGCCGTGTCGCCGCCGAGGACACCGAACTCGCGGGCGTACCCATCGCCCGCGACGCCATGGTCCACGTCATGTACGGCGCAGCCAACCACGACCCGCGCCGCAACCCGGACCCGCACCGCTACGACATCCTCCGCCACGGCTCCCATCTCGCCTTCGGCGGCGGCGCCCACTACTGCATGGGTGCCGGACTCGCCCGCCTGGAGGCCCGGACCCTCCTGACGCGGCTGCTGGAACGCCTGCCCGGGCTGCGCCTGGACGCCCCGCCCGCCTACGCGCCCCGGATGGTGTTCCGGCGCGTGACCTCCCTGAAAGTGACGGTATGAACGCCCCGCACCCCGCCGCCGATTCGGCTGCCGCTCCGGTGGTCGAGCAAGCCCCCGCCCCGCAGTTCGAGGAGGCGCTGAAGACGTTGCGCATACGCCGCGACGGTGCCGTGCTGCATATCGAACTCGACACCCCGGACCAGGGAAACGCTGTCACCGAGGCCGTCCTGGACGATCTGCTCAGCGTGCTGGAGGACCCGGACCCGTCGGTGCGGGTGGTGGTGCTCTCCGGTGCCGGGCGGGACTTCAGCCTCGGCGGGGACCGTACCGAGTTCGCCGGGTACCTCGCGGCCGACCCCACCGGCAGCGGTATCCGGGCCTCCGGTGCCAAGGCCCGCCGGGTCTGCGAGGCGCTCACCGGGCATCACGCGGTCACCATCGCCCGCGCCCAGGGCAAGGCGATAGGCGCCGGGCTCGCCCTGGTGCTCGCCTGCGACCTCCGGGTGGGTTCGGAGAGCGCCAGCTTCCGGCTCCCCGAACTGGCCCTCGGCCTGCCCACCGCCTGGGGCGGCCTGCTGCCCCGGCTGCTCAGCGAGGTCGGAGCCGCCCAGGTCCGCGAACTCGTCCTGACCGGGCGGCCGTTCGGCGCCGAGGAGGCCCTGGCCCTCTCGGTGCTCCAGCGCGTCGTCCCGGAGGACGAACTCGACGCGGCGGTGGACGCCTGGGCGAACCCCCTGGTACGCCGCCCCGCGGACGCACTGCGCGTCGACAAGATGCTGTTCAACGCGTACGCCGCCCCCGCCCGCCTCGCCGACGCCTCCGCCTTCGACAGCGAACTGATGGCCTCCGTCCTCGCGGCGAGCCGGTACACCGCGACCCACGGCGAGACCTGAGCCCGCCGACCCCCGACGCGGCCGCCCCCCGCCGGGGGCCGCCGGGGGGCGGGGGGGGGGTGCCGCCGCGGGGCGCCCGTTGGGTTTTGGGGAGGGGATAATTAAATGGTGATGGAGGGGGGCGGCCGGTAGGGGGGACAACG
>NZ_JBHVRR010000083.1:0-14551 GCF_042885635.1 Streptomyces sp. NPDC058045
AAACTCACCCGCCAACACCCCACCCATCCCCACCCGCTGCGCACCCTGACCAGAAAACACAAACGCCGACCGCACACCACCACGCACCACACCCCTACCAGGTCCACCGGACGCCACCCCACCCAGCCCCGCGATCAGCTCGGCACGGTCCGAACCCCACACCACCGCCCGATGCTCCAAACCCGCCCGCGTAGTCCCCAGCGAAAACCCCACATCCACCGGATCAAGCGCCGAATCTGAACCCACCGCCGCCGCCAAACGCTCCGCCTGACCGGACAGCGCCGCCTCACTCCGCGCCGAGAGCACCCACGGCACCACAGACACCGGCCCACAAGGCCCGGTCGGCTCAACCTGCTCGGAGGACTCGGTTGCCTGCTCCACGATCACGTGCGCGTTCGTCCCGCTCACACCGAACGACGAGACACCGGCCCGCCTCGGCCTGCCCGTCTCCGGCCACTCCCGCGCCTCCGCCAGCAACTCCACCCCACCCGCGGACCAGTCGATCTGCCCCGAGGGCTCCTCGACGTGCAGCGTCTTGGGCAGCACACCGTGTCGTAGTGCCAGCACCATCTTGATCACACTGGTGACGCCCGAGGCGGCGGCAGTATGGGACAGGTTGGACTTCACCGACCCCAGCCACAGGGGGCGGTCCTTATCCCGGCCCTGGCCATACGTCGCCTGCAACGCCTGCGCCTCAATCGGGTCACCCAGCGCCGTGCCCGTCCCGTGGGCCTCGACGACATCCACCTCGCCAGTCGACAGCCCGGCGTTCGCCAACGCCGCACGGATCACCCGCTGCTGCGACGGACCATTCGGCGCCGTCAGACCATTACTCGCACCGTCCTGATTCACCGCCGAACCCCGCACCACCGCCAACACCTCATGACCCAACCGCCGCGCATCCGACAACCGCTCCAACAGGAGAACGCCGACACCCTCGCCCCAGCCGGTGCCGTCAGCGGACGCCGAGAACGCCTTGCACCGACCGTCCGCTGACAACCCCCGCTGCCGACTGAACTCGATGAACGCCTTGGGGCTGGCCATGACCGTGACACCCCCCGCGAGGGCCATGTCGCACTCGCCAGCCCGTAGTGCCTGGCCCGCCAGATGCATCGCCACCAGCGACGACGAACACGCCGTGTCCACCGACACCGCCGGGCCCTCAAGACCGAAGCTGTAGGCGACCCGGCCGGAGATCACGCTGGCCGCGCTGCCGGTGAGGGCGAAGCCCTCCAGGTCGGGCGGAATCTGGTTCTCGCCGGTGGCGTAACCGGAGGTTCCAGCACCCATGAACACGCCGACGTCGGCGCCGCGGAGCGTGAGGGGATCGATCCCCGCCGCTTCCATCGATTCCCAGGCGGTCTCCAGAACCAGCCGCTGCTGCGGGTCCATGGCCAGCGCCTCACGCGGCGAGATGCCGAAGAAGTCGGCGTCGAAGTCACCCGCGCCCGGGAGGAAGCCTCCCTCCATGACGTAGGTCGTGCCCACTGCATCGGGGTCCGCGTCGTAGAGCGTTCCCAGGTCCCAGCCCCGGTCGGAGGGAAAGGGGGTCACGATGTCGCGGCCCTCGGCGAGGAGTTGCCAGAGCTGCGTCGGCGAGCTGATGCCGCCCGGGTAGCGGCAGGCCATACCTACGATGACGACGGGGTCGTCAGCGCCCTCGGTCGCCGGGCGGGACTGCGGCACCATCTCCGCCGCCTGCTCCTGGCCCGTGATCCGGGTGCGGAGGTAGCGGGCCAGGCTCGGCGGGGTCGGGTAGTCGAAGATCAGCGACGTGGGCAGGCGAAGACCGGTTGCCTCATGCAGGCGGTTCCGCAGTTCGACGGCCATCAGGGAGTCGAACCCGAGGTCGCGGAAGGGCAGGGTGGTGTCCATGCCGCTCTCGGTGGTGTGGCCGAGCACCGAGGCCACGTGGGCGGACAGCAGCTCCAGCACCATGCGTTCCTGCTCGGCCGGGGAGTTCCCGGCCATCCGGCGGACCAGCGGGGAGTCACCGCCGGGGGATTCCTCCCCGGCGTCCTCCGCGCCGGGGTCGCCCGCGAGCGTCGCCTCGGCGATCTCGTCGAGCAGCGGACGGGGCCGGGCCACGGTGTACAGGGCGGCGAACCTGTCCCAGGTGACGTCGCTGACGACGAGGCAGGTCTCGTCGTGGTCCAGGGCCTGGCGGAGCGCCTCGAACGCCAGCCGGGGATCGAGGCGGGGCAGACCTTGCTGGAGAGAGCGGCGCGTGAGCAGCTCGCGCATGGTGGTGTCCTCGTCGCGCTCGTTGAACGCGTCCCAGATCCCCCAGGCGACGGCGGTGGCGACCCGGCCTTCGGCGCGCCGGCGTTCGGCCAGCGCGTCGAGGCAGGCGTTGGCGGCGGCGTAGGGCCCTTCGTTGCCGCTGCCCCACACCCCGGCGATGGAGGAGAACAGCACGAAGGCGTCCAGCTCCGTCTCGCCGAGGAGTTCGTCAAGGAGCAGCGCTGGGAGCACTTTGGCCCGGATGGCCTGCGCGTACCGTTCCACTGTCGTGTCGGCGAGCGGGGCGACATCGGCGACGACTGCGGCGTTAACGACGGTGCGCAGCGGGAGTTCGTCCGTACGCAGGTCTTCGATGAGCGCGGCGAGTTGGTCGCGGTCGGCCGCGTCGCAGGCTGCCACCGTGACGCGGACGCCGTGGCACTCTTCCAGGGCTGTCCGCAGTTCGGCGGCGCCGGGCGCCCGGGGGCCGCGGCGGCTGGCGAGGACGAGGTGGCCCGCACCGTTCTCGGCGAGCCAGTGCGCGAGGTGGCCGCCCAGGGCCCCGGTGCCGCCGATGATCAGAGCGGTATCGCGGGGCTCCCATTGGCGTGCCGCGGGCGTGGTGGCGTACGGCGCCCGGACCAGCCTGCGCACGAAGGTGCCGCTCTCGCGCACCGCGAGCTGGTCCTCCGCACCGGCGGTCGCGAGTGCCGCGCACAGCCGGTCCCACGCTGTTTGGTCCGGGTCGGCGGGGAGGTCGATCAGCCCTCCCCAGCGCTCGGGGTGTTCAAGGCCCACGACGCGCCCGAGGCCCCAGATCTGGGCATGGTCGGGACGGCTGACGACGTCGCTCTCGTCCGCCGCGACGGCCCCGGCGGTCAGGCACCACAGCGGCGCGTCCACTCCAGCGTCGCCGAGCGCGTGCACGAGGGTCAGAGAGCCCGCGACACCGGCGGTCACCCAGGGATGCTCGGGGTGCGGGGTGTCGTCCAGAGCGAGCAGCGAGACGACGGCGTGGACGTCCTCCGGCTGCGGGATGTCACCGAGCAGGCGGGCCAGTTCGGCCCGATCGGCGCGGGCGGGATCGCAGCGGACCACGACGGTGGTCGCGCCCGCCGCGCCGAGTGCCTCAGCGAGGTCGTCGGGCCAGGGGTCCTCGATGCGGTCAGAGGTGATCAGGAGCCAGGTTCCGGCGGCCGGAACGGTGGTTCGCGGGGCATCCGTACGCGGGCGCCAGGCGACGCGGTAGCGCCAGTCGTCGATCACGGACTGTTCGCGTCGGCGGCGGTTCCAGGCGGACAGGGCCGGGAGCAGCGCCTTGAGGGCCGCCGCGCCGTGGGCGGGTTCATCCGCCCTGCCGGGGCCGAGGCCGAGGGTACGGGCGAGACCGTCGGTGTCGCCGTTCTCGACGAGCTCCCAGAAGGCCACGTCGGTCGGGTCCGGCGGGGCCGCCTCGGTAGCGGGCGGGGTCTGAGGCTCCAGCCAGTAGCGCTGCCGCTGGAACGCGTAGGGCGGCAGCTTGACCCGGCGGCCAATCGGCAGTACGGCCGCCCAGTCGATCTCGGTGCCGTTGACGAAGGCGGTCGCCGCGGCCCGGAGCAGCGCCTCGTCCTCCGGACGGTCGGGGTGCAGCAGCGCGATCACGGCCGCGTCGTGAGCCTCGGGAAGGGAGTCGTCGGTCATCGCCGACAGCACTCCGGCAGGGCCCAGTTCGACGAAGGTGTCGACGTCCTGGCGGCTGAGCTCCTGGACGCCGTCGCAGAAGCGGACGGCCTGCCGCACCTGGCGCACCCAGTACTCGGGCGAGCACAGCTCGTCGGGGTCAGCGATCCGGCCGGTCACGTTGGAGACGATCGGGAGCGTCGGTCGGTGGTACGTGACCGCCGACGCGGTGCGCCGGAACTCTTCCAGCATCGGGTCCATGCGGGCGGAGTGGAAGGCGTGGCTCACCCGCAGCCGCTTGGTGCGCCGCCCCCGCCCGGCGAGGACGGCGGCGGCCTCCTCCACGACGCTCTCGTCGCCGGAGACCACCACGGACGCGGGGCCGTTGACGGCGGCGACGGTCACGGCCGCGGGGTGGGCCAGGGCGGTGAGGACCTCGGCCACCTCGGCTTCCGGAGCGCCGATGGCGATCATGGCGCCGCCGTCCGGCAGCGCTTCCATGAGGCGGCCGCGGGCGGCGACCAGCCGGGCCGCGTCGGGCAGGCTGAGCACCCCCGCGAGGTGCGCCGCGGCCAGTTCGCCGACGGAGTGGCCCAGGAGGTAGTCGGGCCGGACGCCCCAGGAGCCGACCAGCGCGGCGAGGGCCGTCTCCAGGGCGAACAGGCAGGTCTGGGCGTACTGCGTCCGGTCGATCAGCGTGGCCTCGGGGGTGCCCTCGTCGGCGAACATCACCTCGTACAAGGGCCGGTCGAGCCACTTGTCGAGTTCGGCCGCCACGGAGTCGAGTGCGGCGGCGAAGACGGGGAAGGCCGCGTGGAGGCGGCGCCCCATGCCGGGCCACTGGCTGCCCTGGCCGCTGAAGAGGAACGCCGTCACGCCGTTGCGGACCTTGCCGCAGATGACGTCGGCGGCGGCGCCCTCCGCGAACGAGGCCAGGCCGTTCACGACGGCGTCGAGGTCGTGGGGTGGCGACAGCACCACCGCGCGCTGTTCCAGCACCGTACGGGTGGTCGCCAGGGACCAGACAGTGTCCACCGGATCGGGTGCGGGGCTTTCGGCGAGGAATGCGGCCAGCTTGCCCGCCTGCCGCTGAAGGCTCGCGGTGCCGCGTCCGGAGACGATCCACGGCAGCAGCGACAGCGCGGCGGTGCCGGAGGTATCGGCCGGCTCCGGCGCGGGCCTGCTCTCCGGGGCCTGCTCCACGAGGACATGCGCATTGCTGCCGCTGAATCCGAAGGAGGAGACCCCGGCCCGGCGGGTGCGGTCGCGTGCAGGCCAGGTGCGGTGCTCGGTGACGACCGAGACCGGCAGCGCCTCCCAGTCGATGCGGCTGGAGGGCCGGTTCAGCAGGTGGGGCGGGACCTCGCCGCGCTGGACGCTCAGGACCACCTTGAGGAGGCCGGTGATACCGGCCGCCGCTTCCAGGTGCCCGATGTTGGCCTTGGCCGATCCGATCAGCAGCGGGTCCCCGGCTGGGCGGTCGGCGCCCAGCGCCTCCGCCAGGGCGCGGACCTCGATGGGGTCACCCAGCGGTGTGCCCGTGCCGTGCGCCTCGACGTAGTCGACGTCGGCCGGTGCCCAGTGCGCGCGCTCCAGCGCCTGGCGGACCAGAGCCGTCTGCGCGGCTCCGCTGGGGACGGTGAAGCCGCCGCTGTCGCCGTCCTGGTTGATGGCGGTGCCGCGCAGCAGGGCGTAGATGTGGTCGCCGTCGCGCTCGGCGGCGGCCTGCGGCTTGAGCACGAGCATGACGGCGCCCTCACCGCGGCCGTAGCCGTCGGCGTCCTCGTCGAAGGTCTTGCAGCGGCCGTCGGGTGCCAGGGCCTCCTGCATGGCCACGGACACGGTGGGGGTGGCGATGACGTTGACGCCGCCGACCAGGGCGATCTCACAGTCGCCGGAGCGAAGCCCCTGGACGGCCAGATGGACCGCGCTGAGAGAACCGGAGCAAGCCGTGTCGACGACCAGGCTGGGGCCGTGGAGTCCGAGGAAGTACGAGAGGCGCCCGGCTGACGCGGCAAAGGTGTTCCCGGTGCCGTAGTAGAGGTCGATGTTGCCCATGTCGCGCGTGAGCAGTTCGTGGTAGTCGGCGGTGTCGAGGCCGAGGTACACGCCCGCGGGACGGCCGGTGAGCGACGACGCCGGGTATCCCGCGTCCTCCAGCGCCTCCCAGGCGACTTCGAGCCCGATCCGCTGCTGCGGGTCGATGGAGACCGCCTCACGCGGCGAGATCCGGAAGAAGCCCGCGTCGAAGCCGTCGACGCTGTCGAGGTAGCTGCCGCGGGTGGGCGCGTCGGGTCCCGCTTCCGCCCAGATCGGGTCCTGGCGCCGTTCGCGCGGCAGCTCGCCGCTCACCTGGCGTCCCGTGCTCAGCAGCGTCCAGAACTCCTCGGGCGTCGAGGCACCGGGAAGTCGGCACGCCATGCCCACGACGGCGACCGCGCCGCCGGAGGCGCCGCTGTCCCCGGGGGGCGCCACGGACGCGGAGGCGGGCGAGGCTTCGCTGGCCCCGAGCGTCGTCAGGAAGTCGGCGAGGGCGTGTATGGAGGAGTGGTCGATGACCACCGTGGACGGCAGCCTGAGGCCGAAGTCGCGCTCCAGTCGTTCCCGTAACTGTACGGCGGTGAGCGAGTCCAGCCCCTGCTCGAACAGCCCACGTCGGCGGGCCAGCGGCTGGTCGCCGCCGAGTCCGAGGATCTCGCGCACCGCGGCGTCGACGCGCTGCACCGTCTGCGCCACAGGGCGTCGGGCCGCCGCCGGGGCGGACTCCGCCGGAGCGGCCACCGGTCCGGCCTCGTGGACGGCAGCGGCCCACACCGCGGCCCGCACCGCCGCGGGCTCCGCTCCCTCCGCTTCCTCGGCGCGCGGACCGGCGTCCGGGCTCCCCGGGCCGTACAGGGCGCCAGGGACGAGTCCGGGAAGCCAGTGGTGCTCGCCGCGCCACGACGGGACGGGGAGGTCCCGGAAGCGGTCAGGACGCCCGGTGGCCCGCTCCCAGTCGACCGGTACACCGTGCACGTGGAGTTCGGCGAGCGTCCCGTGGAGGCTGAGCGCGCCCTCGGAGTCGCGTCGCAGGCTGGCGAGAACCGCGCTGGAGCCCTGGCGGTGGCGTACCGCGTCGGCCAGCGCGCGGCCCAGAACGGGATGCGGTCCGATCTCCAGCAACGCGTAGCCGCGGTCCTCGGCGAGCAGCCGGTCCACGGCAGGCCACAGCCGGACCGGCTCGGTGATGTTGCGTCCCCAGTACGCGGCGTCCATGGTCCCCGCGTCCTGCTCGGGGTCGACGCTGGAGAGCAGGCGGATCGAGGCGGGGGAAGTCTCCAGCTCCGCGAACTCAGCGCCGAGGCGCGGGCCGCACTCGGCGACCAACGGGCTGTGGAAGGCGTAGTCGACCCTGACGGGCCTGCACCGCAAGCCTGACCGCCGCAGCTCCGTGGCGACGGTGGCGAGCGCGTCCTCGGCACCGGCCAGTACGAGTGACTCGGGCCCATTGACCGTGGCGACCGTGACGGGCGCGCCCGTACGGGCGAGCACCGACTCGACGAGCTCGGGCGTGCCCTGCACCGCGAGCATCCGCCCACGGCCCGCGGTCTCCTGGAGGAGCTGTCCCCGCCGCACGATCAGGCGTACCGCGTCGGGCAGTGCGAGGACGCCCGCCACCTGGGCGGCGGTGATCTCGCCCACGCTGTGGCCGACGAGTGCCGCCGGGCGCACCCCCCGGGCCAGCAACCACCGGACGAGGGCGAGCTGAACGGCGAAGATGGCGGGCTGGGCGATGTCGGTCCGGCTGAGTCGGCTGTCGTCGCCCGTCCGGCGGAGTTCATCGATCAGGGACCATGGCGCGTCGCGGCGTACCAGCGCGTCCAGTTCGTCGAGGCTGTCCCGGATCCCGGGGTCGGTGCGGTACAGGTCCATGGCCATGCCCGGCCATTGGCAGCCCTGGCCGGAGAAGACGAGGACCGGCGCCGGTTCGCCGTCGGCGTCCAGACGTCCCGCGAAGCCGCCCTCGGGGAGGTCGTCGGGGTCGAGGGGCGCTTCGAGCCCTTCGAGCGCTTCGACGAGCGCCTGGCGGCTGGTGGCGACGCTGGCGAAGCGATGCGTCTCGTGGGTGCGCCGGGTGGCCGCGGAGGCGAGCAACTCGTCTAGGGGGACCCGGGTATCGGCCACGCGCTCGCGCATGGCGCCGAGCTGTTCGGCCAGGGCGCCCGGGTCGGGGGCCGACACGAGGAGCACCCGGGGACGGTCGTCGTCCGCGGCTTCGTGCGCGGTCTCCGGCTCGCGGGGCGGAGCCTCGGCGATGAGATGGACGTTGGTCCCGCTGAGGCCGAAGGCGCTGATCCCGGCGCGCAACGGGCGGTCACCGGACGGCTCGCCCCGCAGGGGGGAACCGCCCGGCTCCGGGAGGGCGATCCCGGCGGTCGACCAGTCGATGGCACTCGTCGGCTCGTCGATGTTCGGCTGGGCCGGGACCAGGCCGTTGTTGAGGATCCAGATCGACTTGAGGAGACCGGTGATACCGGCGGCGGAGTCGGTGTGCCCGAACACCGCCTTGTGCGAGCCGACCACCGCGGGCGGGGCGCTACCGCGGGGCTGGCCGTACGTCTCGGACAGGCCGTTGAGTTCGATCAGGTCGCCGAGCGGCGTGCCGGTGCCGTGGGCCTCGATGTAGTCGACGCCGTCGGGGGTGAGGCGGGCCTGGCGCAACGCGTCGCGTACGACCGCCGTCTGGGACTCGTAGTTGGGCGCGGTGAGGCCCAGCGAGGCACCGTCGCTGTTGGCGGCGGAGCCACGGATGACGGCGTGGACGCGGTCGCCGTCGCGGACGGCGTCGGCGAGCCGCTTGAGGACGACCACGCCGGAGCCCTCGCCGCGGACGATGCCGTCCGCCGAGGCGTCGAACGGACGGCAGCTTCCCGAGGGCGAGAGCGCGCCGATGCCGCTCATGAAGACGCTGATGTCCGGGAGGAGAAGCAGGCTCACCCCACCGGCCAGGGCGGTGTCTATGTCGCCGGAGCGCAGGCTCTGGCACGCCTGGTGGACGGCGAACAGGGACGAGGAGCACGCGGAGTTGACGGAGACCGCTGGGCCGCGCAGGTCGAAGGTGTAGGCGAGCCGTCCGGCCGCGAAGCTGAACTCGGTGCCCGTGACGTAGTGGGGGCCCTTCTCCTCAAGGCCGACGGCTTTGGCGTGCAGCAAGTTGTAGTCGTTCGCCAGCAGGCCCACGAACACCCCGGTGTTCGTACCGCGCCATTCCTGCCGGGGGTGGCCGGAGTCGGCCATGGCTTCCGTGGCGACCTCCATGAGCAGCCGCTGCTGGGGGTCCATGGCAGCCGCTTCACGCGGGGCGATGCCGAAGTACGCCGCGTCGAAACGGCCCACGTCGTCGAGGAAGGCGCCGACGTGGTTGGTGATCGTGCCGGGTCGGTGCTCCGGGTCGTGCAGAGCGCCGCCCCAGCGTTCCGCGGGAACCTGGCTGAGGACATCGCCACCCGACGTCAGGACGCGCCCCAGCGAATCGAGGTCTCGTACCTCTCCGGGCAGGCGGCAGCCGATGCCGACGACGGCGATCGGCTCGACGGGGCGGGGGTTCGCATCGGTGCTGACGGCCATAGTCACGTCAAGAGCTTTCGGCTAGACGGGAACGATTCGCAGGGGCGCGGGAACCGGGAAGGACCGCTGGAGCGACGGGGATTCGCGATTCCGCCGAACGCCCTCAACGGCCTCGACCACTTCGTCAGAAACCGTGACCATCTGGTCGGGGTGGCTCAGGTGCACGGCTGCGGGCAGGCGTGCACCTCAACAGGGCGGTGCGGCACGGGTCGCTGCGGCTCCGGCGGAACCCGCCCCGGCGACGGCCCGGGTGACGGCAGCGTGGCGGCCGGCCGGCACTCCGCCGGTGTCTCGCTGATCGCTCACGAGTGCTCCAGCGTGTGCTTGACGATCGTTCCTTCCTTCGCCACGAAGCGCACGTTCGACGGGTCGGCGAGGACCCCGGCGTCCTGGAGCGGGTCGCCTGCCACGACCACGACGTCCCCGAGCTTCCCCTCCGCCAAGGTCCCGACCTCGGACTCCATCCGCAGCAGGCGGGCCGCGTTGACAGTGGCCGCCTTGAGCGCGTCGACCGGGCTCATCCCCAGCTCCTGGAGATGGGACAGCTCGCTGAGATTCCGGCCGTGCGGCGTCACTCCCGCCATCGAGCCCATGGCCACGGGCACGCCGCTGGCTAGCGCCAGGGAGATGCTGGCCTTGGCCCCCTCGGCCCACGCCTTCTTCATCTGCGGCGGCAGGGCCGGTCCTCCCGGCGGATCCGGCACATGGAGCCTGCCCAGGGCCGGCACCAGCCAGGTGCCGGACTCCAGCATGGCGTCCACGCATTCCTTGTCGAGGTGGTACCCGTGTTCGATGCTGGAGGCGCCGCCGCGGACAGCCGCGAGAACCCCGGCGGGGCGCATCGCGTTCGCGGCCACGGGCAACTTGCCCCTGCTGCTGAGCTCTTCGACGATCACCCGCACCTGCTCCTCGGAGAACCCGATGTCGTCGGGGCTCTCCATCGGGTGACCGAACCTCCCGCTGGTGCACACCATGATGACGTCGGCACCGGCGCGCACCAGCTTCCGGACCGCCAGCCGGGCCTCGTCATCGGTGTCAACGGCGCTCGCGACGGGCTGGATGACGTGCGTGAGCTGGTCGGCGGAGAACCCGTTCGGCAGGGTCAGATCGCCGGGCCCGCCAGTGGGGCTCAGGATGGCTATCGACTGCTTGGTCCGCGGTCCCTCGACGAGACCGTCGTTGACGGCCAGTGCCGGGCCACGGTCGACGCCCCCGAGGTCGCGGGCCGTGGTGACGCCCGCGTGGAGCGTGTCACGCATCGCCTGCGCGACGCGCAGCATGAGGTAGCTGTACGGCCGCATGATCCCGGTGACGAAGGGGTTGCCCTCCGGGGCGAGTTGGAAGTGGACGTGCGCGTCGATCAGGCCCGGGAGGATCGTCCCGCCCCGTGCGTCCACCACCGGCAGGTCCTGAGGCGCTTCGGCGTCGGCGCGGCGGGCCCCCGCGTAGGTGATCCGACCGTCCTGCCCCACGCACACCTCCCCGTCGGACAGTCGGGCCTCTGTCTCCATGGTGAGGAGACTGCCATTCACGATTCGGCAACCCTGCGCACCGGTCTCAATTCGCATGCTGCTGACAGTCCCATCAGGTTTTCAGGAATGTCAACAAGCGTCCTCTGCAAGGGAAAGTGAATAGGGGGTTCGCCCTCAACCGCTAGGGGGAGTCGGGGTGGGCCGTGAGGGTTCAATTCCCGGCGAGATCGGCCGACTCCGCAGATCGGAGATTACGTTCCGCCACGGGGTCGCCCTGCGATTCCCCGGGGCGAATTGCACGGTGCCCCCCAGCGTCACCGCCCTCCTGACCGGTGGATTCGACGAGCAACACCCCTATCATGAGGCGGCGATACCCCTATCCCCGGTCCAGACGACATGAGTTATCGTGGCATCCACGGCCACCTGATTCTGATTTCGCGTCACAAACGCGCACGCTCACGGTGGTCGTTCCCGGAAATTCTCACCGTTGGCTGTTGTATCTGGGGGCGGAACGATGAATGATCGGACGGGTTGGCTGCGGAGCTTCCATGGAGCGGAAGGCGCCGTGTCACGGGTGCTGTGCCTCCCGCATGCGGGCGGGGCCGCGACCGCCTACCAGGAGCTTTCGGCAGCCCTGCCACCTGAGATCTCGGCAGCCACGGCGCAGTACCCGGGGCGGCAGGACCGGAGGCTCGAACCGTGCCCGGCGACCGTGGACGGATATGTCGGGCCAATTGTCGCCAGCCTGGCGGAAATGCAGGATCTGCCGATCTCCATATTCGGCCACAGTTTTGGCGCCACCCTCGCCTATGAGGTGGCCAGAGCGTGCCAGGCACGGTCGATCCCGGTATCCAGGCTGATCGTCTCCGGGCGTCGAGCTCCAGCGGATCAGGTCGAAATCGGCCTGTCGGGCCGGTCGGACCGGGCGATCATTCAAGAACTGCGTTTCCTCAGGGCCACGGACGACCGTCTACTCGATGACGAGGACGTGCAGAAGCTGATCCTTCCTGCCCTGCGGGGGGACTACTCGGCCATCGAGCGATACACCTTCAAGCCCGGGGAAATGCTTTCCTGTCCGATAACCGCGCTGGTCGGCGATCACGATCCGAAAGCCACCCCGGCAGAGGCCGCCAAGTGGGCCGAGTACACCGAAGGAGAGTTCCAACTGGAGGTGTTCCCGGGCGGGCATTTCTACCTCCACCAAGAGGTCGGCGCGTTGTCACGCCTCCTCACCCGGCTGCTACTGGGCGACTCCTCGGACCGCGCGGGGGGGGGCAGCGCAGCGGCCGCCCCTAATTGACACTCAGTTCCATAAGTTATAGCGTTCCATATATGACTGAGTATCCTCGCCATCGGTGGGCCGCGCTCGCCGTACTGTCTGCGGCTTCCGTGGTCATCGGTCTGGACACCACCGTGCTGAACGTGGCGCTTCCGACCCTGGCAAACGATCTCCATGCCACAACGTCCGACTTGCAGTGGTTCGCCAGCTCCTACCTCCTCGTGCTCGCGGTGCTGCTCCTGCCCGCGGGTCTCCTGGGCGATCTCCTCGGCCGTAAGCCGGTGACACTCGCCTCGCTGCTGATCTTCGGCGTGGGCTCGGCCTGGAGCGCCTACGCCGACTCACCCGGCACACTCATCTCTGCCCGCGTGCTGATGGGTGTGGGTGCCGCGCTGCTGCTGCCCCTGACCTACTCGTGGCTGATCGCGCTCTTCCCGGACAACGAACGTCCCAAGGCGATGGGCATCCTCGGCGGCGCGGGATTCGTCGGAATGCCGCTGGGGCCGATCCTGGGCGGCTGGCTCTTGGACCACTTCTTCTGGGGCAGCGTCTTCCTGATCAACGTTCCCTTCATCATCGTCACCCTCGTCGCGGGAGCGGTGCTGCTGCCCGGCGGCGGCCGCCTGCCCTGGCGGCGGGTCGACGGGAAGGGGATCGCGCTGTCCGTGGTGGGTCTGGCCGCCTTCACCTACGGGACGATCGAGGCGCCCGTGAGGGGCTGGACCGATCCCCTCATCGTCGCCACGATGGTCGGCGGCCTGGTCGTCCTCCTCGCCTTCACCGCGTGGGAACTGCGGCTCGACGGTGAAAAGGCGCTGATGGACATGTCGTTGTGGCGTCTGCCCGCGTTCCGCTGGGGCGCCGGAGCCATGACGCTGGCCACCGTGCTGGGGATCGTCGCGATCTTCACGATGCCCCAGTACTTCTCGGCCGTGCTCGGGGTCGACGCGCTCGGCTCCGGAGTGCGGCTGATGTCCCTGCTCGGCGGCATCGTGGTCGGCATCGCAGCCGGGGTGAAGCTGTCCGAGCGGATCAGCTTCAAGGCGGCTGTGATCGTCGGGCTGGCCTGTATCGCGTTGGGAGCCCTCCTCGCGGTGCGCACCACCGTGGACACGAGCTACGGCTGGATGGCGGGCTGGCTCGCGCTGTTCGGCCTGGGCTTCGGCACCCTCATGATCGCGGGTCAGAACCTGGCCCTCAACTCGCTCGACAAGTCCCGCGCGGGAGTCGGCGGCGCCATCGTCCAGGTCATGCGTCAGACCGGCAGCGTGATCGGGATCGCCGTCCTCGGCTCTCTCCTCAACGCGGTCTACCGGGACAACACCGAGGTCGAATCGCTGCCCGGGCCCGCAGCCGACGCCGTGCGGGACTCGGTGGAAGGCGGACTCGCCGTCGCGCGGAAGCTCCACAGTCCGGACCTCGCCCTCTCCGTCAAGGAGGCCTTCGTCGACGGCGTCCATGTCCAGATGTGGATCGGTGCCGTGCTGGCCGCCCTCTGTATCCTCGGAACGGCGATCGGCATGCACGCGCGGTTGGGCAAGTCCGAGGAACACTCGGCGCAGGAGAGGACACGTGAAGGCCACAGAGCGTCAGAGACACACCACCCCATTGCGGATTCGGAAGCGTAACCGCACGCGCCGGGCCCTCCAGCGGGCCGCGATCGACCTCGTCGAGCGCAAGGGGTACCAGGCCACCTCGGTGGATGAGATCTGCGAGGAAGTAGAGGTCTCGCGCAGCACCTTCTTCCGGTACTTCGGCAACAAGGACTCGGTCTTCCAGTCCGACCTCCTGGAGGAGGAGGTGATCGGCCTCCTCGACGCCCCTGTCCGGCTCTCCTTGCAGGCGCTTGAGGACAGGATCTGCGCGGGTTTCCAGGAGCTGAGCCCGGAGGACTGGGACGCCGAGCGACGCAGGATGCATCTGCTGCAGACCGTTCCAGAGCTGCGAACGAGCTTGTTCAGCGAGGTCTTCCGCCCGTTCCCGCTGGCCATCCACTACGTGGCCAGGATGCTGGACCTGCCAGCGGACTCCCTGCGGGTGCGGACGCTGGCGGGAGCCATCATCGGCGCCCTCGCCGCACATCAGGTTCCCGACGCCGACGGCATGTACGAACTTCCCGCCACCGCGGAGGACGCCATCGCGATCTACCGCAGCACGTTCCGCGAACTGAACCACATCCTCGACCAGAACCAAGTACCGATGTCGTGAGCCACCTAGGGCCTGTGTGATGTCGTGATCAACCAGTTGCCTTCAGGAGGTCGTTGATCCAGATCATCGAGGCACGGAGGTGGAGGCCGGCGAGGTAGCT
>NZ_JBHVRR010000084.1:0-14193 GCF_042885635.1 Streptomyces sp. NPDC058045
CTGAAGCCGCGGCGGCGGGAGCAGAGCTGAGGGGGAGGTGCCCGGCCGGGCACCTCCCCCTCAGCTCTGTCCCGTTCTCAGGAGGCGGTGCCGTCCGCGGGCGCCAGGGTCTTCACACCGCCGTTCTCCTCCGCCCCGAGGGTGCTGGCCCAGTGGCAGGCGACCTGGGTGGCGGCGCCGCCGGAGAGGACCGGCAGATCCTCGGTACGGCAGGCCTCGGCCACCCCGGCCCGCTCCGCCGCACCGCTCGCCAGGATCTGGCAGCGGGCGTGGAAGCGGCAACCGCCCGGTACCCGCGAGGGGTCCGGCGGCTCACCGGTGAGGACGATCTCCTCGCCCTCCGCCTCCGGCAGCACCGACAGCAGGGCCTGCGTGTAGGGGTGGCGGGGGCGGGTGAGGACCTGCTCCACATCGCCGGTCTCCACGATGCGGCCCAGGTACATCACGGCGACCCGGTCCGCGATGTTCCACGCCAGACCCAGATCGTGCGTCACGACCAGGGCGGCCAGGCCGAGTTCGTCGCGCAGCCGCAGCATCAGGGCCAGGATCTCGCCGCGCACCGAGGCGTCCAGGGAGGCCACCGGCTCGTCCGCGACGAGGAGTTCGGGCTCCAGCACCAGCGCGCCCGCGATGACCACCCGCTGCCGCTGCCCGCCGGACAGCTCGTTCGGGTACCGCAGCAGGAAGCGCTCCGGGGGCCGCAGCCCCGCCCGGGACAGCGCGCCGGTGACGGCGGCCCGCTCGTCGCCCGCGTACCCGTGGATCCGCAGGCCCTCGGCGACCGCGTCGTACACGGTGTGCCGGGGGTTGAGGGAGCCGCTCGGGTCCTGGAGGACGAGTTGGACGCGCTTGCGGTAGGCCTTGAGGGCGCGGGCCGAGTAGTCCAGCGGGCGGCCGCCGAAGGTGACCCGGCCGCTGGTGGGCTGGACCAGGCCGAGCAGGGAGCGGGCGAGCGTGGTCTTGCCGCAGCCCGACTCGCCGACCAGGGCGACGATCTCACCGGGCCTGATGTCCAGGTCCACCCCGTCCACCGCGCGGGCGGGGGCGGCGCCGCGGCGGCCGGGGAAGGTGATGTGCAGGGCGTCGGCGCTGAGCAGCGGCTCCGTGCCGCCGGGGGCGGCGGCCGGCGCCTCGGGGGAGTCGGAGATGGTCATGTGCTGCTGCTCCTCGCCTCATCGGAACCGCCGGAGTCCTCGCCGCCGGTCTCCCCGCCGCCGTCCGCCGCGGGAGCCGAACTCCCCGCCTCCGCAACGGACTTGGCCGTACCGTCGGCAGCGCTGCCGTCCGCTTCCGGCAGCCCGGTCTCCGCGTGGACGCAGGCCGCCCGACGTGCCGGGCCCGCCGGGCGGAGGGCCGGGTCCTCGGTGCGGCAGATGTCCACGGCCACCGGGCAGCGCGGATGGAAGGTGCACCCGGCGGGCAGCGCCGACGGGTCGGGCGGATCGCCGGGCAGTCCGCGCGGCGCGAACCGGGACGAACGGTCACCGATCCGCGGGAACGCCGCCGACAGGGCCCGACCGTACGGGTGCCGGGCGTGCTCGTAGATCTCGCGGGCGGGGCCCTCCTCGACGACGCGGCCCGCGTACATCACGGCGAGCCGGTCGCAGGTGTCGGCGAGGACCGCCAGATCGTGGCTGATCATGATGAGCGCCAGGTCCTGCTCGCGGACCAACTCCTCGATCAGGCGCAGGATCTGCGCCTGGATCATCACATCGAGCGCGGTGGTCGGCTCGTCCGCGATGATCAGGTCCGGGTCGCAGGCGAGGGCCATCGCGATCATCACCCGCTGCCGCTGCCCGCCGGACAGCTCGTGCGGGTACGCGTCGAGCCGCGCCCGCGGCAGGCCCACCTGCTCCAGCAGATCACCGGCCCGGCGCCGGGCCGCGGCCTGGGTCGCCTTCTGGTGCAGCAGGATCGGTTCGGCCACCTGGTCGCCGACGCGGTGCACCGCGTTGAGCGAGTGCATGGCCCCCTGGAAGACCAGGGAGGCACCCGCCCAGCGCACCGCCCGCAGCCGGCCCCACTTCATGGCGAGCACGTCCTCACCGTTGAGCAGGACCTCCCCGGTGACCTCGGTACCCGGTGGCACCAGCCGCAGCAGGGCCAGCGCCAGCGTGGACTTGCCGCAGCCCGACTCCCCGGCGATGCCCAGTTTCTGACCGGCGTGCAGAGTGAAGTCCACCCCGCGCACCGCCCGCATCCCGCCCGGGTACGTCACCTCCAGGCCGCGCACCTCCAGTACGGGGGGCTTCACCGCACCGTCGCCGGCGGGCTCTTCGGACTGCTCCTTGCGCAGTGTCCCGGTGCTCAACGGGCCACCCCCAGCTTCGGGTTGAGGACCGACTCGATGGTCCGGCCGCACATGGTGAAGGCCAGCGACACCAGGGCGATGGCGATACCGGGCGGTGCCAGATACCACCAGTCGCCGGCACTGACCGCGCCCGCCTCCCGGGCGTCCTGCAACATGCCGCCCCAGGAGGTCACGGTCGGATCGCTCAGCCCCAGGAAGGCCAGGGTCGCCTCGGTGAGGATGGCGTTGGAGATCACCAGCGTGGTCTGGGCGAGCACCAGCGGCATCACATTGGGCAGGACATGCCGCAGCATCACATGCAGATGCCCGCCGCCCAGGGCGCGGGCCCGCTCGATGTACGGGCGGGACTCCACGGCCAGGGTCTGCGCCCGTACCAGCCGGGCCGTGGTCGGCCAGGTGGTGACACCGATGGCGATGATCACCGTCCAGATGGAGCGGCTCATCACCGTCGCCAGCGCGATGGCCAGCACCAGCGTCGGCATCACCAGGAACCAGTCGGTGACCCGCATCAGCACCGTGGCGAACCAGCCGCGGAAGTGGCCCGCGACGATCCCCACCACGGTGCCGATCGCCACACAGAGGAAGGCGGCGAGCAGTCCCACCGTCAGCGACACCCGCGAGCCGTACACCAGCAGGGCGAGGACGCTGCGGCCGAACTGGTCGGTGCCCAGCGGGAAGTCGCCGCTGGGCGGGGCGAGCGGGCCGCCGGAGGCATGGGTGACGCTCTGCGAGTCGGAACCGACCAGCAGCGGCGCGCAGATCGCCACCAGCGCGATCACCAGCAGCCCGCCCAGGCCCCACAGCCCGGCGCGATGGCTGCGGTAGGAGCGCCAGAAGCGGGCCGCGGCGAGGCGGCGCCGGGCGCGGGCCAGGGCGCGCGGGCTCCGGCCGGGGTCCTTCGGGACGTCCGGGCCGGGCCCGGCGTCCTTCGCCGTCAGGGAATCGGCAGTCATCGGCCCACCCGGGGATCGAGGAGCGGATACAGCAGGTCGGCGGCGGTGTTCGCGAGGATCACCGCGGTCGCGAAGACAAAGAACAGGGCCTGTACCAGCGGCAGGTCGGGCACGCTCAGCGCCTGGTAGAACAGCCCGCCGAGGCCGGGCCAGGAGAACACCGTCTCCACCAGGATCTGACCGGCCACCACATTGCCGAGGTTGACGAACACCAGGGTGAATGTCGGCAGCATCGCGTTGGGCACCGCGTGCCGCCGCCGCACCAGGTCGTCCCGGAGGCCCTTGGCGCGGGCCGTGGTCAGGTAGTCGCTGCCCATCTCGTCCAGCAGCGAGGACCGCATCACCAGCAGGGTCTGCGCGTAGCAGACCGCCACCAGGGTGATCACCGGCAGCACCATGTGCCGGGCCACGTCGGCGGCGTAGGCGAAGCCGTGCAGCCCGCCGGTCTCCAGACCGCCGGTGGGGAAGAGGCCGGGGATCGGCCCGAGGCCCACCGCGAGGACGATGATCAGCAGCAGCCCCAGCCAGAACGAGGGCACCGAGTACAGCGTCAGGGCGAGCGCGGTGTGGAAGCGGTCGCTGCGCGAGCCGTTGCGCCAGGCGCTGCGGGTGCCCAGCCAGATGCCGAGCGCGGTGAAGATGGCGAACGAGGTGCCGGAGAGCAGCAGCGTCGCCGGCAGCGCGTCGGTGATCTTGTCGATCACGGGCGAGTGGAACTGGAACGAGGTGCCGAAGTCGCCGGTGAGAGCATCGCCCACGTAGGTGGTGAACTGCTTCCACATCGGCTGGTCGAGGCCGAACTGGTGCCGCAGCGTCTCAAGTTGGGCGTCCGACATACGGCGCCCGCCGGTCATCTGCTTGACCGGGTTGCTGGGGATCAGGCGGAACAGGAAGAAGCTCGTCACCAGCACCGCGAACAGGGAGATGATCGCGCCCGCGATCTTCCCCGCCACGTACCGGAGATAGGCCGCTGTGTTGCCGGACCCGGGGCCGCGGGCGGCCGGGCCCTTGGCGCCGGGGCCGCCGTCCGCTTCCGCCGGAGGGGCCGCGTCCGCGGCGAGGCTTGGGGTGGTGCTCTCAGCTACCATGCGGTGCTCTCCCGGGCATGGGCCCCGGGCAGGTGCCCGGGGCCCGCTGGCTCACGTTACTCACGCTCTTCCGCGGTGGCCGAGCGGCGCCGCGCGAGGAACACACCGGCACCGGCGACGACCACCACGGCCACCGCGATCCCGACGATCATCCCGGTCGAGGAGCCGGACGAGGAGTCCTTGCCGTCCGCCGGAACCGCCGACCACCAGCTCCAGTAGCCGTCCTGCCCGTAGATGTTGCCCGCGGCGGTCGGCATGGTGGTGATCGACTTGATCTGGTCGGTGCGGTACGCCTCCACCGCGTTCGGGTACGCCATGACGCTCATGTACCCGGAGTCGTACAGCCAGGACTGCATCTGCTTGACGTAGTCGGCGCGCTTCGCCAGGTCGTACTCGGCGAGCTGCTTGCCGTACAGCTCGTCGAACTTCTTGTTGCAGATGTAGTTGTCGGTGCCGGCCGTCTGCTTGGCGACGGTGGGGAGCGTGGCGCAGGTGTGGATGCCGAGGACGAAGTCCGGGTCCGGGTTGACCGACCAGCCGTCGAAGGCCAGGTCGTACTCACCGGCGGCCCAGGGCACCGACGGGTCGTCCAGGCAGTTCAGCTTGAGGCCGATGCCGAGCTTGCCCCACCACTCCTTGAGGTACTTGCCGACCGCCTTGTCGTTGGGGTCGGTGGCGTGGCACAGCATCCGGAGGTTCAGCGGCTTGCCGTCCTTGCCGAGGCGCTTGCCGTCCTTCAGCTTGTATCCGGCGTCGTCGAGCATCTTGGCCGCCCGCGCCGGGTCGTAGGCGAGCGACTGGTCCGCGGACGGCTTCCAGAAGTAGTCCTTGAAGCGCGGCGGGATATAGCCCTCGCCCTGCACCGCGTGGCCCTGGAAGACCTTGTCCACGATGGTCTTGCGGTCCACGGCGAGGAACAGCGCCTGGCGCACCTTCTGGTCCTGGACGGCCTCACTGCCGTTACCGAACTTCTTGCCGCTCTTGGTCCGCGCGCCCGGGTTGGCGGCTATCGAGTAGAAGCGGCGCCCGGGGCCCTCGTTGACCTTGATGTCCGGCTCGCCCTTGAGGGAGGCGGCCTGAGCGGGCGTCAGCGCCGGCGAGCCCGCCACGAACGAAACCTCGCCCTTGCGGAGCGCGGCGACCGCGGCGTCCTGGTCCTTGTACGTCTTGAAGACCAGCTCGTCGAACTTGGGCGCACCGCGCCAGAAGTGCTTGTTGGCCTTCAGCTTCACGTACTGGTCGACCTTGTACTCGGTCAGCGTGAAGGGGCCGTTCCCGACGATCGGGAACTTCTTGTCGTTGTTGAACTTCGAGAAGTCCTTGACGTCCTTCCAGATGTGCTCGGGCACGATCGGGATGTCCAGGGCCGTCATGGTCGCCTGCGGCTTCTTCAGCTTCACCACGAGCTCGGTGGGGCTGGGCGCGGTGACCTTCTCGAAGTTGGTGACGAAGCTGCCGTTGGCGGTGGCCGCGGCCTCGTCCGTCATCATCTTGTTGAAGGTGAACGCGGCGTCCGCGGCGGTCGCCTGCTGACCGTCCGACCACTTGGAGTCCGACCGGATCGTGTACGTCCAGGTCAGCTTGTCCGCCGAGGTCTTCCACTTGGTGGCGAAGCCCGGGATGACGTGGTTGTCCTTGGGGTCGAAGCTGGTCAGGTACTCGTACATCAGACGGTGCACGCTCGTACTGACCAGCTTGGTGGCGAGGAACGGGCTGAGCGAGTCCACGCTCTGCGAGACCGCGACCGTGAGGGTCTTCTTCCCGCTGTCGCTCTTGCCGTCCGCGGCGCTCGCCTGCTGGGGGGCCGGGTTGAGCGGCGTGGCCAGGGAGGCGCTGAGGGTGAAGGCCGCGGCGCCCGCGGCGAGCAGCAGCCTCAGCCGTCCGCGCCGCGGGCGCCCGCCGGGGCGTGCCGCGCTGGGGGCTTGTGCTCTGCCGTACTCATCTTGTGTGTCCATGGGTCGGTGACCTCGCGTCATCGCTCGCGCCGGAAAAGCCTGCGCAGGGAAGGCTGACGAATCCTTCTAGGATCATCTGATGGATCTTGGCGTGCCGGTTGGGTTGATGAGTGTGTATCAGCGCGCCAGAGCCAGAGTCAACGGCCGATGGACCCCATGTGGCCTGCGGAAATAACAAGTTGAACCCGAATCGGCGCACATTGGTCTAGAACTGTGACGCCTTGCTGGCCAGGGCCTGACGCCCGGCCCGCAGCCAGGTCCGGGCCCCCGACCCCGAACATCACGTACGAACCGGGCATACGGGACGTCAATCCGGAGTCGTTGAATCCGCCGAACGTGTGAGACGGACGAAGGGGCGCCGACCGGATCCGGCCGACGCCCCCTCGGAACGGTCGCCCCTCGGGGCGGACCGGATCAGGACCCGTGCGGGGGTGCCTGCGGTCCGCCGTGCGACGGCGGCTGCGGTGATTGCGGCGGCTGCGGCGCGGGGTGCGGTTGTGCGGGCGGCTGTGGCTGTGGTTGCTGGTACCCGGGCCGGCCCGGGTACTGCTGGCCGGGGGACGGCTGCTGTCCGTGCTGGCCGGCGTTCGGCAGCGGCGGGGCGATCTGCGGTGGGGGATTGCCGTCCGAGGTCCACAGGCCGTTCGCCTTCTGATGGCGTGCGAAGTCCTCGGCCACCAGCGCCGACAGATTGAAGTACGCCTCCCGGACCTTGGGCCGCATCATGGCCAGGTCGACCTCGGCCCCCGCCGAGAGGTGCTCGTCGAACGGCACCACGACAACCCCGCGGCACCGCGTCTGGAAGTGCCCCACGATGTCGTCCACCTTGATCATCTTGCCGGTCTCGCGGACCCCGGAGATCACCGTGATGGAGCGCGAGACCAGATCCGCGTAGCCGTGCGCCGAGAGCCAGTCCAGCGTGGTGGAGGCACTGCTCGCACCGTCCACCGACGGCGTCGAGATGATGATCAACTGGTCGGCCAGATCCAGCACCCCGCGCATCGCGCTGTACAGCAGCCCCGTCCCCGAGTCGGTCAGGATGATCGGGTACTGCTTGCCCAGCACATCGATGGCCCGCCGGTAGTCCTCGTCGTTGAACGTGGTGGAGACCGCCGGGTCCACATCGTTGGCGATGATCTCCAGCCCCGACGGCGCCTGCGAGGTGAACCGCCGGATGTCCATGTACGAGTTGAGGTACGGGATGGCCTGCACCAGATCCCGGATGGTGGCACCGGTCTCCCGGCGCACCCGGCGGCCGAGGGTGCCCGCGTCCGGGTTGGCGTCGATCGCCAGGATCTTGTCCTGCCGCTCGCTGGCCAGCGTCGCCCCCAGCGCGGTCGTGGTCGTCGTCTTGCCGACGCCGCCCTTGAGGCTGATCACGGCGATCCGGTAGCAGGACAGCACCGGGGTGCGGATCAGTTCCAGCTTCCGCTGCCGCTCCGCCTCCTCCTTCTTGCCGCCGAACCTGAACAGCGAACCGCCCAGCGCCCGCCCGCTCTTGGCCCGCTGCCGCTTGGAGTTGAGCAAGCGCTCCGAGGACAGCTCCACGGCCGCGGTGTACCCGAGGGGCGCCCCCGGATTGGTCGGCTGCCGCTGGTCGTGCCGCACGGCCTGCGGCCACGCCTGCCCGGTCCGCGGATCCACTCCGGACTGCCCACCGGGCTGGCCCTGTTGGGCTTGCTGACCTGGTTGGACCTGCTGGGCTTGGGGTTGCGGTTGGGCTTGGGGCTGAGCTTGAGGCTGCGCGTATGCCTGGTTCTGGTTCTGGTTTTGGTTCTGGTGCTGATTCTGGTTCGGATTCTGGCTGTGGGCCTGGGAGTTGGTCTGGGGTGGGAGGGGTGCCTGGCCCGGTTGTGCGGAGTTGCCGGGGTACGCGGGGGACTGCGCGCCGGGCTGCTGGGCTCCGGAGTGGGGGAAGCCGTAGCCGCCCTGGTCGGTGGCGGTGGGCTGGGCCTGGGACTGCGGGAATCCGTATCCGCCGGCGGACTGCGCGGAGGCGTCGGCCTGTTGCGGCAACGGCAGCAACTGCCGTGTCGCATCCGGGAGTTGGGCCGACTCGGGCTGTGCGACGCCACCCGCATGGGGCGTGCCGTGCTGCTGGGGGAACCCGTAACCGCCGTGCTGGGGGCGGGACTCGGGCGGGGTGGCGGTCCCGGGGTTCTGCGGCGTCTGCTGCGGGAAACCGTAGCCACCGCCCTGCCCGGTGGCCGGAGGCTGGGCCTGCGGTTCGGGGTGGGGCTCGGGCTGCGGTTCGGCCGGGGGCTGGGGCTGGGCTTGGGGCTGAGGGAAGCCGTATCCGCCGTGCTGGCCGGTGGCCGGGGGAGTGGCGGGGGGCTGCGGGGACCAGGTACCGGGCGTACTGGGCGCGACCTCCGGCGGCGGAGGCGGCGCGGGCTGCTGCTCGGAAGGCGTCTCGGGCGCGGACTGCTGCTGCCCGTACGGGAGTTGGGCCTGCGGCTGGTCCTGCTGGGGGCGCTGCCCGAACGGGGCCTGCGACTGCTCCGGCTGCGGGCCGGGCGGCGCGGGAGGAGTCTGCGGCGGTACGGCGGGTGGCTGAGGTGTGGCGGCCGGGGTGGTGGGCGGCGGCGGGAAGGCCTGGGCGCGGGGCTGCGCCGGAGCTTCGGGCTGCCGCGGTGCGGACGGCTGGGGCTCGGCGGGCTGGAAGGAGGGCGGCAGCGGCGGCAACCCGCCCTGCGCTCCCGACGGCCGCTCCCAGGGTGAGGCCGCCCGATCCCGCTCCCCACCGGGCACGGCGTCCTGCACACCGTCCTCGGGCACGGCGTCCTGCACACCGTCCTCGGGCACGGCGTCCTGCACACCGTCCTCGGGCACCGCGTCCTGTACACCGTCCTCGGGCACCGCGTCCTGTACGTCCTCCGCCGACTCGCCCTCACCGTCCCGCTCACCGGCACCCCGTACATCGGCCGGAGTCGACGCGCTCCCGGCATCCGTCCGCTCGGCGTCCCCCTCGCCGTCCGTGACCACGACCGCGTCCGCGGAATCAGCGGCCGCATCCTCCGCCCGGGCCTGCGCACTCCCGTCCCCGGGAGCGGCACCGCCGTCGGACGCGGCATCAGCAACGGACTCGCGCGCGGAACCGGCACCGGAATCGGACGCCGAATCGGAACCCGACCCCGACTCGGCCGCCGAGCCCTCGTCCCCGGCCGCCTCGCCCGTACCGTCGCCCGGGGTCCCGGCAGCCGTATCGCCGGGGCCGGCAAGGGAGTTGGAGCCGGAATCGGTGTCCGAGTCGGTGCCCGTGGTCTTGCGCAGATTGAGTCCGCCGCCGGGCCGCGGGCCTGTGTCGGTGTCCTCGGGGGACAGGCCGAGCGCGGCCAGTTGGCGCTTGAGCGCCACCTTGGAGATCCGCATGGTGGCCCCGCTGTCCAGGTCCCCGTCGTCCTCCGGCTCTGCGGGCGGCGTGGGCGGCCGGGCGTCCCAGGGCTGACCAGGACCGGCCTCCGGCGCCGGTGGCGCGTCCTCCTGGGCCGGGGGAGCGTCCTGCGGAGGCTGCGCGGCGGCCGAGCCGGCCCCGTCCGACGGGTGCTGGGTGTACCAGGCGGGCGGCGCGTAGTCGATGGTGAACTCCCCCGACGGCTCGCCGGTGGCCGTGGCGTCGGACTGGTCGTCGCCGGGTGTCTCCCAGCCCCCGCGGTTCCCGTCCCGATCGCTGCTCACAATGCCTCCTGCTGTGGTGGAACACCTCTGGCGCTTACGGGGGCGACTGTGCCGCCGGCCGCGGTCCTCGGTCCTGGACGCGGTCGGCCATCCCCCTCGGCGCCGCCGACCCGGGCCGGGCCACCGCGGCGCAACGGGCCCAGCCTAATCACTGGGACCGCCGCTACGGCAGGGCTGTCCGCCCCCATTGACGGCCAGTTACCTCACATCCACGGCCGGCCCCTGCCCGCCGCGCCTCCCCGTCCCCTGCCCGCACATCGCCGGTGCCACGCCCCGCGCACGCCGGCGGGGCGGCCCTCCGATCCGGAGGAACCGCCCCGCCGAGGCCCGTCGGACACCGCCGTCAGCCGGCGTCCAGGCCCCCGTTGCGCTCCGTCGGCACCAGGTCGAACTCGCCGTCCCGCGCCCCGAGTACAAAGGCACGCCACTCGGCCTCCGTGTACCGCAGCACCGTCTCCGGATCCAGCGAGGACCGCATAGCGATCCCGCCGCCGGGCAGATCGGCGATCTCCACCCGCTCCTCGTGCTCCTCGGTACCGGGGGCGCTGCGCCACTCGACACCGGAGATGTCGAGTGCGTAGAGCTCGTCCTTCTCCCGTTCCTTTCGGGCCTTCACCTCGGGGTCCAGCTCAGCGGCCATATGGAACGTTCCCTTCACGCGTCGGACGCACTGCGTGCCTCAGCGTAGCCGCGTCGGGCGGCTGCCGTGCGGCCTCCTGTCACACCCCGGCACGGACCTGTCACCACCGCGTGACCGCCGTATCCGGGCCCCGCCGCGGGCGGCTACGGTCCCGCCCATGACCTCGGAGACCCTGCACACACTGGCCCTCAGCGGTTACCGCCACCACAGCTACCACCACGGGCACTACGGCTCCCACCACGGCTCCGGCGGCGGGATGCCCTGGGGCTGGATCGTGCTGCTGCTGATCGTCGTCGCCGCCATCGGGATCTGGGCGTACCAGCGGGAGCAGGGCAACTGACGTACCGGGGCGGGCGGTTGAGGACGGGGCGCCGGGTGCGGTGGCCGTCCGGTCCGGCCCCGTCCGACGTGCTGGTAACCTGTGCCCTGGCCGTTTGTGTACGCGCCCGCGGATTCCCGGACCGGGAGCTGCGGGCAGCGCCCAGCGGATCCCCGCCTCCCGAGTCACGGAAGCTCCCCTGAGAAAGAGACCAGGGGCACTCGGTGGCATCACGAAGCTCAAGGAGTTCCAGTGTCGCTCGACGCCGCAACGAAGAAGCAGATCATGTCCGAGTTCGCCACCAAGGAGGGTGACACCGGCTCCCCCGAGGTCCAGGTCGCCCTGCTCTCGCGCCGGATCACGGACCTGACCGAGCACCTCAAGACGCACAAGCACGACCACCACTCCCGCCGCGGTCTGCTCATCCTGGTCGGCCAGCGCCGCCGGCTGCTGCAGTACCTGGCCAAGAAGGACATCCAGCGCTTCCGTGCGCTGGTCGAGCGCCTCGGCATCCGCCGCGGTGCGGCCGGCGCCCGCTAGGACGGTGTGCGAGGGAGCGGTTCCCACCCCGGGGGCCGCTCCCTTCGCCGTACGGTCCCGGTACCGGGCGGCGGCTCTGCGTGCGCACTGTCACCGCGGGTTTGTACTCTGGTGGCAGCAATGAGCAAGCAGACGTGAAGAGCAAACGCAGAGAAGCAGAGAAGTGAAGAAGTAGCGGGACCGCGTCGGCGCGCAGCGCGCGCGGACACACCGCAGACCAGGAGAGGCGCACCCCGCCGTCGCCGGTCCTCGGTAGTGGCCCCCGGGAAGAGGCGGCAGCGCCGCCCCGCACCCCGGGTGCTTCGATCGAAGACCGGCAAGCAACCACGGCGCGCTTCTCCGCCCGGCCCCCGCCACACGGGCGCGGACCGCCCCCGCGGCCACACGGGCCGCCGGGGGCACAAGACGACACGTAGACGACACGTAACGGAGAAACCGCCGGTGGAGAACGAGACCCACTACGCCGAAGCCGTCATCGACAACGGCACCTTCGGCACCCGCACCATCCGCTTCGAGACGGGCCGCCTGGCCAAGCAGGCCGCCGGCTCCGCCGTGGCGTACCTGGACGACGACACCATGGTGCTGTCGGCCACCACCGCGTCCAAGAACCCGAAGGACCAGCTCGACTTCTTCCCCCTCACGGTGGACGTCGAGGAGCGCATGTACGCGGCCGGGAAGATCCCCGGTTCCTTCTTCCGCCGCGAGGGCCGTCCCTCCGAGGACGCCATCCTCACCTGCCGCCTGATCGACCGCCCGCTGCGCCCCTCCTTCAAGAAGGGCCTGCGCAACGAGATCCAGATCGTCGAGACGATCATGGCGCTCAACCCCGACCACCTCTACGACGTGGTCGCCATCAACGCCGCCTCCGCCTCCACCCAGCTCGCGGGGCTGCCCTTCTCCGGCCCGATCGGCGGCACCCGCGTCGCCCTCATCCGGGGCCAGTGGGTGGCCTTCCCGACGCACACCGAGCTGGAGGACGCCGTCTTCGACATGGTCGTCGCCGGCCGTGTGCTGGAGGACGGCGACGTCGCGATCATGATGGTCGAGGCCGAGGCCACCGAGAAGACCATCAAGCTGGTCGAGGGCGGCGCCGAGGCGCCCACCGAGGAGGTCGTCGCTGCCGGTCTGGAGGCCGCGAAGCCCTTCATCAAGGTGCTCTGCAAGGCCCAGGCCGACCTCGCCGCCAAGGCCGCCAAGCCCACCGGCGAGTTCCCGATCTTCCTGGACTACCAGGACGACGTCCTCGACGCGCTCACCAACGCCGTCCGCGACGAGCTGGCCCAGGCGCTCACCATCGCCGGCAAGCAGGAGCGCGAGGCCGAGCTGGACCGCGTCAAGGCGCTCGCCGCCGAGAAGCTGCTGCCGCAGTTCGAGGGCCGCGAGAAGGAGATCTCCGGGGCGTACCGCGCGCTGACCAAGAAGCTGGTCCGCGAGCGCGTCATCAAGGAGAAGAAGCGCATCGACGGCCGCGGTGTCACCGACATCCGCACCCTGGCCGCCGAGGTCGAGGCCATCCCGCGGGTGCACGGCTCCGCCCTGTTCGAGCGCGGCGAGACGCAGATCCTGGGCGTCACCACCCTCAACATGCTGCGCATGGAGCAGCAGTTGGACACCCTCTCCCCGGTGACCCGCAAGCGCTACATGCACAACTACAACTTCCCGCCGTACTCCACCGGTGAGACCGGCCGGGTCGGCTCCCCCAAGCGCCGCGAGATCGGCCACGGCGCCCTCGCCGAGCGCGCCCTGGTGCCCGTGCTGCCGGCTCGCGAGGACTTCCCCTACGCGATCCGCCAGGTGTCCGAGGCACTCGGCTCCAACGGCTCCACGTCCATGGGCTCCGTCTGCGCCTCCACCATGTCCATGCTGAACGCCGGTGTGCCGCTGAAGGCCCCCGTCGCCGGTATCGCCATGGGCCTCATCTCCCAGGAGATCGACGGCGAGACGCACTACGTCACCCTCACCGACATCCTCGGTGCCGAAGACGCCTACGGCGACATGGACTTCAAGGTCGCCGGCACCAAGCAGTTCGTGACCGCCCTCCAGCTCGACACCAAGCTGGACGGCATCCCGGCCTCCGTGCTCGCCGCCGCCCTCAAGCAGGCGCGCGACGCCCGGCTGCACATCCTCGACGTGATGATGGAAGCCATCGACACGCCGGACGAGATGTCCCCCAACGCCCCGCGGATCATCACCGTCAAGATCCCCGTGGACAAGATCGGCGAGGTCATCGGCCCCAAGGGCAAGATGATCAACCAGATCCAGGAGGACACCGGCGCCGACATCACCATCGAGGACGACGGCACCATCTACATCGGTGCCGCCGACGGCCCCTCCGCCGAAGCCGCCCGCGCCACCGTCAACGGCATCGCCAACCCGACGATGCCCGAGGTCGGCGAGCGGTACCTGGGCACGGTCGTCAAGACCACCACCTTCGGTGCCTTCGTCTCCCTGCTGCCCGGCAAGGACGGCCTGCTGCACATCTCGCAGATCCGCAAGCTGGCCGGCGGCAAGCGCGTGGAGAACGTCGACGACGTCCTCGGCGTCGGCCAGAAGGTCCAGGTCGAGATCGCCGAGATCGACTCCCGCGGCAAGCTCTCCCTCATCCCCGTCCTGGAGGACGAAGAGGGCGAGAAGAACGACGACACGAAGGACGACGCCGCCAAGTGACGTCCCACCGCTCCACGGCGACGGCCCGCACCTCATCCGGGG
>NZ_JBHVRR010000085.1:0-13699 GCF_042885635.1 Streptomyces sp. NPDC058045
AGGCATCACTCCGTGATGCCTTGCCGGTCCACTCCGTGGTCCGGCGGCTCGGATCGCTCCGCGATCCGGCCTGAACGGCCCGCGCTCCGCGCTGGCCTGAGGTTAGGGTTGGGCGCGCGCTTGACGGCGTGTCAGCGCGCCCAACCCCCACCCTGACGCGAACTGCCTATGTTCGGGGTCATGCTGACGCGGCTTCAGGCCCCAGCCCCCGCTCCCGTGTCGAGGTGCGGGCCCTCCGGATCCGGTCCTCTACTGTAGCGCTTCCGGGGTGCTTCCTTAGCGGAGTTGTGGGCGAAAAAGTTAAGTGATCTCTGTGTTTTCGGGGCGCTCCTCTTCGGCGAGAGCGGTGTCGGCTTCACCGAGGATGCTCTGGATCAACTGGCATCTGCTGTCGGAGAGTTGACCGTTCTTCTGGGCGGTGCGGGTCTTGCAGAGCCAGGGGCCGATCATCACGCGCGTTTCCCCGTCGACATTGCCCCCTCCCGGGCACCAGGGACAGGTCTGTGAGCGAGGAGCCCGTCGAGGTCGAGGGTGGTCAGGCGGGTGCGGCGGATTTCGGCGAGCGGCTCCATCACCTGGGGACCCGCTGCCGATCAACCCCGCTGCTGCAGCATCGAGCCTTCACAGGGTCAACTGGCTTCTGCCTTGCGGGAGTTGACTGTTCTTCTGGTCTTTTGGCCGGTGCTGTGGCTCCGTCAGGGGCTCAGATCAAGGGTGCGGGCCGCCGTGTCGGGCCCATGCGTCCGGGGTGGTGGTAGCGATCACCGCGCCGTCGGGGCGGTCCAGGCTCGGCCGGGATGCGTACAGCGTGTGTGCCGCGGCCCAAGAGGTGCCCGTGGTCTCTCCTGCGGTCAGGGCTGCGGGCAGGTCCAGGTTCAGGAACGTGACTCCCGGCAGGGCCGCCAGATGCTCCCCCGTGCCCGGACGCTCCCGGTCGGCCTCCACCAGGGCGCAGGCCGTGGCGTAGAGGAACCAGCCCGGCTCGGTGTGCGAGCGGTGGATCAACCGGGACGCCAGTGCGTTCCCCCTCCCTGCAGCGAGCAGGGCGGAGGTGTCGAGCAGGACATGCACCGCGCCGCTCACGTGGGCGCGCCCCAGGCGCCAGCTCAGCTCCGCATTGGGTGCTTCTTCCTCGGCGGGGGGGGTCGTAGCCCATTCCCTTCCCGCAGCCTCACGGGCCTTCTCCGCGCGTTCCGCACGCTCCGCAGATGTCAGCAGCATGTCCGCCAGAGACGCTAAAGCCGACACCCCGACCCGCGTCCCTTCGATCGCCTGGACGAGTGACAGCGGCCCCGTCTCGCCTCCGCCCCACGCCCTCATGCGCTACAGAACACACCCAGAAGGAGGTCCGACGACTCACACCACCACCGAATCCGGAAAACCACCATCAAGATCAACCAGCTAAGACACCAATCCACCAGCGCGAACGCCAACCCGCATCAATGACGCAGAAACCCGAACACCCAGCGGCCCCTTCCCGAACCTCGCAACGGGAGAAGGATGGCCTGGGAGCGGCAGGTGTGGGAGGTCGAGAGCGGGTATCCCGGTCGGTGCCTGGGGGAGGGGCATGGGAAGTCGTGTGTTCTGGAAGGGAGTTCAGGAGGTCCCGGGCCCGTACTGGGTGCGTCGGTGGCAGCGGCGCCCGGGTTCGCTCACCAGCACACGTAGCCGCCGTCGACGACGAGGTCGGCGCCGGTGACGAAGGATGCGGCTGCGGAGGCGAGGAAGACGGCGGGGCCCACCATTTCCTCGGGTTCGGCGATCCGGCCGAGGGGGGTGTCGGACGCGTACGCCTTGAGTCGATCGGCTACCTCGGGGCGCTTGTTCATTGGGGTGAGGGTGTAGCCGGGGCTGATGGAGTTGACCCGGACTCCGCGGTCGGCCCATTCGGTGGCCAGGCTCTTGGTGAGGTGTATGACTGCGGCCTTCGACGCGTTGTAGTGCGCTTGGAGCAGGCCGCGGTTGGCGATCGTGCCGGACATGGAGGCGATGTTGACGATCGAGCCGCCGTCCTGGGCGAGCATCATGCGGGCCTCGGCCTGAGCGCTGAGGAAGACTCCGGTGAGGTTGATGTCCACGATGCGGCGGAAGTCGTCGGCCGGCATGTCCTCGGCGGCGGTCGCGCCGGCGACTCCCGCACAGTTGACGGCTGTACGGATCGGGCCGAACGAGTTGGCGGCCGCCTGGATCGCCTCGGCGAGGGAGTCGGGGGAGGATACGTCCCCGCTGAGGCCGATCGCGCGGCCTCGTGCGGCGAGGACCAGGTCAGCGGTCGCCTGGGCGGCTCGGGCGTCGCGGTCGAAGCAGGCGACGTCCGCGCCGCAGGCGGCGAAGCCCAGGGCGATGGCTTGGCCGATGCCACTGCCCGCACCGGTGATGAACGCGGGTTTCCCCTTGAGGGAGAAGGCTTGGGGGGAGAAGGCTGTGGTGGGGGGTGTGGTGTTCATGGGGCTCGGATCTCTCGGCGGCGGGAAATCGATCGGGGGTGGGGGTGGGCGTCAGCTCATGAACATGCCGCCGTCGATGTTGATCGTCTGTCCGGTGACGTAGTCGGCCTCGGTGCTGGCCAGGAAGAGCAGGACGTTGGCGATGTCGTCGGCGGTTCCGGCGCGGCCGACGGGGATTTTGCCGACCCACTCTGCCATCAGCTCGCCTGGGTTGTAGTCGCCGAGGAGTTCACCCCACTTGCGGTCGTTGTAGTCCCACATGTCGCTGCCGACGATGCCGGGGGCGTAGGCGTTGACGGTGATTCCGGATGGGGCGAGTTCCTTGGCCAGTGACTGGGTCAGGCCCATGACGCCGAATTTCGATGCCGCGTAGGCAGGGGTGTAGATGAAGCCCTGGCGGGCCTGTCCGGAGGCGGCGTTGAGGATCCGTCCGCCGCGGGCGCCCTGGGGGCGGCGTGCCATTGCGGCGGCTGCGGCCTGGGCGCAGAGGAAGACGCCCTTGGTGTTGACGTCGAGGACTCGGTCCCAGTCGGTCTCTGTGATGTCCGCGAGCTGGGAGATGGTGATGACGCCGGCGTTCTGGATGGATACGTCGACGGTGCCGAACTCCCGCTCGGCGGTGGTGTAGAGGCGTTCTACCTGGGTGGGGTCGGTGACATCGGCGGGTACTGCGAGTGTGTCGCCGCCGATCGCCTGGGCGCTGTCGTGGACGGATGGGTCCCGGTCGGCGAGGACGACTCGGGCGCCCTCGGCGGCGAATCGGGCGGCGATGCCGCGGCCGATTCCCTGCGCGGCGCCGGTTACGACGACGGTCTTGCCGGTGAATCGTTGTGTCTGCGGTTCGGACATGTCTGCTCCGGTTTCTCGTGGGGGAACGTGGGGTGGCGGGTGGGTGGGCCGTCTGTCCGGCGAGGGTGCGAACTGGGGTCGGCTCAGTTCTGTGCGCCGCGGGCGCGGGCGACCGCGTCGCGCCAGCCGGACATGCGGTGGTTGCGCCAGGCGTCGTTCCGGTCCGGGGAGAAGCGGGTGGTGTGCGGGGTGAGGGTGGGCAGGTCGGCGTCGTTCCAGAGGCCGAGTGCCGTTCCGGCGAGGTGTGCGGCGCCGAGGGCGGATACTTCGGGGCGTCCGGCCCGTAGCACGGGTCGGCCGATCAGTTCGGCTTGGAGTGCCATGAGGCTCTCGTTGGCGGTCGGGCCGCCGTCGGCCTGTAGTTCCTTCGCCGGGGCGCCGAGAACCGTGTCCAGCCTGGTCAGGGTGTCGGCCACCTGGAAGGCCAGGGACTCCACGGCGGCGCGGGCGACCTCGGGCCGCCCGGCGTCAAGGTCCATGCCGACCATCAGTGCTTTGGCTTCGCGGTCCCAGTACGGTGCGCCCAGGCCGGAGAATGCCGGTACCAGGTACATCTCCGTGCCTGGGCGGGCGTGGGTGGCCAGGGCGGCGATGCCCGCCGCGTCCGTGCCGAGTAGGTGGGCGGCCCAGCCTATGGCTGTGCCGGCGGAGGCGATGTTGGCCTCCAGTGCGTGTGCGGGGCTCGTTTCCCGGGTGCGGCGCCAGGCGAGGGTCGATGCCACGCCGTGCCCCGGCTGGCGTCCTTCCGGGTTCAGGACCATGAGCGAGGATCCGGTGCCGTACGTGGCTTTCACGATGCCGGGGCGGCCGTGGCTTTGTGCGAACAGTGCCGCGTGGGAGTCGCCCAGGACGGCGCCGATCGGCAGCCCGTCGGCGAGCCCGGGCACGTCTTTGGTGCGGCCGAGTTCCGGTGCCGCGCCGTCGGAGGCGGCGATCCGGGGCAGTGCGGCTTGCGGGATGTGGAACAGGGCGAGCAGTTCTGGGTCCCAGTCCGCGTGGTCGAGGCGGACCAGTTGGGTGCGGGAGGCGCAGCCGGTCTCGGTGGCGTCGGTGGCGCCGCTGGTGAGGCGGTGGAGGAGCCAGGCGTCGGCTGTGCCGACGCGTAGCCGTCCGGCGCTGGAGCGTTCGCGGTTGGCGTCGACGGAGTCGAGTAGCCACTCTGCCTTGGATGCGGAGAACATCGGGTCGACGGGCAGGCCGCTGCGGGCGGTGATCAGCTTGCCGTCGCCGGATGCGGCCAGCTTGGCGCACTTCTCGGCTGTGCGGCGGTCTTGCCAACTGATCAGTGGTGACTGCGGGGTGCCGGTCTGCGTGTCCCAGGTGAGGATGGCTTCGCGTTGCACGCTCAGGCCGAGTCCGATGACGCGGGCCCCGAGTTCGGCGGCCCGGGTGGCCAGTTCTCCGGCGACGCCGGTGACGCTGTTCCACAGTGCGGAGGGGTCCTGCTCGACCCAGCCGGGCTGCGGGCGCTGCTGGTCCAGGGGGCGGTGTGCGGTGGCGAGGACCTGTCCGTTCTCGGCGACGAGCAGTCCTTTGGTGCCGCTGGTGCCTTGGTCGATCGCCAGGACCGTCCCGAGGCCGGGGTTGTTCATGCCGCTGCTCCCTGCCTTGCGCTGGTCAGGTCGCGTGCTGCATGTGCGACGGACTCGGCGTCGATGCCGAAGTAGTCGGCTAGGAAGGCTGGGCTGCCGGTGGGGGTGAACTCGTCCCGTACGCCGAGCAGTCGCATCGGCACGGGTTGGCGCGAGGCCAGGAACTCGGTGATCGCGCTGCCGAGGCCGCCGTGGATGTTGGCTTCTTCGACGGTGACGATTCGGCCGGTCTCGGTGGCGGCGGCGAGCAGTGCCTGTTCGTCCAGCGGCTTGACTGTGGAGAAGTTCAGTACGCGTGCGTCGATGCCTTCGGCGGCCAGTTGGTGTGCGGCGTCGAGGGTGGCGGAGACGGTGGTGCCCACGCCGATCAGTGTGATGTCGCTACCGTCGCGTAGCCGGGCCGCGCGGCCGGTCTCGAACGGGATGTGCGGGGTGAGGTCGGGTACTTTGGTGCGGCCGATGCGAAGGTAGACGGGGCCGTCGTAGTGGTGGGCCCAGTGCAGCGCTTCACGTGTCTCGGCCGGGTCGGCGGGGGTGAGGACGATCATCTCGGGCAGGGTGCGGATCCAGGCGAAGTCCTCTACGCCGTGGTGTGTGGGTCCGAGCTGGCCGTAGGCGAAGCCGGGGCTCATGGCGCACAGCTTGACGTTGGTGCGCGAGTAGGCGACGTCCGCTTTGATCTGTTCCAGGGCGCGTCCGGTCAGGAAGGGGGCGGCGGCGCAGACGTAGGGGATGCGCCCGCCGTTGGCGAGCCCTGCGGCGACGCCGACCATGAGTTGCTCGGCGATTCCGACGTTGACGAGGCGGTCTTGGAAGCGGTTCTGGAAGTCCTTCAGGTTGGACGAGCCGACGGAGTCGTTGCAGACGGCCACGGTGCGTGTGTCGGCCTCGGCGAGCTCGATCAGTGTCTCGGCGAACGTTGTGCGGCAGTCGTGCAGTTCGGGGGTTCCGGCGGCGGTGGTGCTCATCGGGTCAGCTCCTCAAGGGCGGCGGTGGTCTGCTCGGCGGAGGGCACTTTGTGGTGCCACTCGACGCGGTCCTCGATGAAGGACACGCCCTTGCCCTTGACCGTGTCGGCGATGAGGCACCGGGGGCGGCCGGTCAGGGGGCGTTGTTCGCTGAGTGCCTGGTAGAGCGCTTCGTGGTCGTGGCCGTCGACGACGTGGGTGTCGAAGCCGAAGGCCGCCCACTTGGCGTTCAGCGGCTCAAGGCCGGAGGTTTTCTCGGTGGCTGCGCCCTGCTGGAAGCGGTTGCGGTCGACGATCACGGTGAGTCGTCCCAGGCGTTGCTGGGAGGCGCTCATTGCGGCTTCCCAGTTGCTGCCTTCTTGTAGCTCTCCGTCGCCGGTGAGGACGAAGGTGCGCCGGGTGGAGTTGTCCAGTTTGGCGGCGGTGGCCATGCCGACGGCGACGGGGAAGCCGTGGCCGAGTGGACCGGTGTTGGTTTCGACGCCGGGGACTTTGCGCCGGTTCGGGTGGCCGTTCAGGGGTGAGAGCGGTTCCATGAACGTGGTCAGTTCGGCTTTGTCGAAGAAGCCGGCGTGCGCGAGCGTTGAGTAGAGGATGCCGGCTGCGTGGCCCTTGCTGAGGACGAAGCGGTCGCGTTCGGGCCAGTGGGGGTTCTCCGGGTCCACGTTGAGGATCGCGAAGTAGAGCGTTGTGACGATGTCGGCGGCGGAGTAGTCACCGCCTATGTGGCCCTGGCCCGCTTTGCTGATCATTGCGAGGTCGGCGCGGCGGATGGCGTAGGCCAGCTTGGTCAGGCGGGTGGTGCGTTCTGCGGGGAGGGCCCCGCGCAGCTCCCGCCGGGTGTCGGCGAGCCGCGCCGTGGCGCTGGGTGCTGGTGTGAGGACCACGTGCATATCCATTCAGCTCTGCGTTACGATTCACTCGTAGTGAAGCCCCCGAACTCGGAGGAGTCAAGAGTCCGGGGTTCCCGAGAATCTGCGGGCCCGCGTTCCGGACCTGGCACGACATGCCGATGAGCAGGAAAGGAGCCCTGACGGGGTGAGCAGCAGACCCAAGTCGCAGTTCGGGTGGAGCCGGACGGGCCGGCCGACCCGGACCGGGTGGCCCGCGAGCACTTCGTCCCGCACCTGTTCCCCGCCCGATCAGGCGAGGGGCGCCCGACGGCCGGACGCCCCTTCGGACACCCGCTCCTGATGCGGCTGCGGCACCATCGGCTCGGCACAGGACGAGCTGCGGCACCATCGGCTCGGCACAGGACGAGCCGACCACGTCCCGTGGCGCACCCCGAGGCGCCGTCCACCGATGACGGGGCCTCGGGCGCCCTGTGACAAGAGGAGCGGTTGCTCCGTGTCAGGTGTCGGTCATGCCGTGGCGAGGTGCATGACCGCGGCGTCGGTCGCCTCCGCTGCGGGCAGGATGCCCTGCTGCCGCCCCCGGCTCAGTACCAGCACGCGGTGGGACAGCCCGAGGACCTCGTCGAGGTCGGAGCTGACCACCACGACGGCCATACCGGACCGGGCCAGGTCCGCGATCACCTCGTAGATGGCCGCCCTGGCGCCGACGTCGATGCCGCGCGTGGGCTCGTCGAGGATGATGACCTTGGGCTGGCGCTCCAGCCATTTGGCGATGACGACCTTCTGCTGGTTGCCGCCGGAGAGCGTCCCCACCGGTTGTTCGGGCCGCCCCTTGACGGTCATCAGCTTGATGGCGTCGGCGGCCACGGCGGCGACGCGCCCCGAGGTCAGCCAGCCCTGCCGGGCGACCCGGTCGAGGTTGGGCAGGATCACGTTGTCACCGATCGAGAGATCGAGCACGGCACCCTGGCCCTTGCGGTCCTCCGGTACGAGCACCACTCCCGCCTCGATGGCGTCCCGTGGCCCGCGCAGGCGCAGCACCTGGCCGTCGACGGACACCTTTCCCCCGGTCACCGGGTCGACGCCGGTGACCGCCCGCACGAGTTCGGTGCGTCCGGCACCGACGATCCCGGCGATGCCGAACACCTCGCCCGCGCGCACGCTGAAGGAGACGTCCTGGAAGGACGGGTTGGAGAGCCCCTCCACCCGAAGCACCTCACGCTCCGCCGGAGTTCCCGTGTCGGGGAAGATCCGGTCGACGCTGCGCCCCACCATCTCCTCGACCAGCTGTGCCACGGGGACCCGCGCGTTCGCATGGGTGGCGACTCGCTTTCCGTCCCGCATCACCACGACGCGGTCGCAGATGCGGGCGATCTCCTCCAGCCGGTGGCTGATGTAGATGAAGGACACGCCTTGCTTGCGCAGCGCGTCGATCCGCTCGAAGAGGTGGTCGGTCTCGTCGCCGCCGAGGGCGGCTGTCGGCTCGTCGAGGAGCAGCAGCTTCGCATCGAGCGTGAGGGCCTTGGCGATCTCGACCTGCTGCCGGGCGGCCACGCCGAGCGTGCCGACCAGCCGGGTGGGAGAGATGTCGAGGCCGAGACGGTGCAGTTGTTCCCGCGCACGGCGGTTCATCTCCGCACGGTCTATCCGTCCGCCACGGGTGAGGAGCCGGCCCAGGAACACGTTCTCGGCGACCGACAGGTCCGGCAGCAGGCGGGTCTCCTGATGGATGAGCCCGATGCCGTCGGTGATGGCGTCCCCGGGAGCCTTCGGTTCATAGGTCCGCCCCTGCCAGGACATCCGGCCGGTGTCGGAGGGGAACAAACCGGCGATGATGTTGGACAGCGTGGACTTGCCGGCACCGTTCTCGCCCAGCAACGCCACCACTTCACCGGGGCGTACGTCGAGGTCGAAGTCGTCGAGGACCCGGGTGGCACCGAAACGCTTGGACACTCCCCGTACGACGAGGCCCTCGTGGGCCCCGCCGTCCGGGGGCTGGCTTTCGTGTGTCATGGCGGTGTTCGTCCTCACGCTCACGGGTGCGTCTTGATGTACTGGTCGGCCTTCGCCGTGTCGTCCTTCGTCAGGAGGTGGGCGGGCAGAAGCTGCTCGGCCGGGACCTTCTTCTTGTCGAGGATGTCCAGCGAGGTCGTCACGGCCATCCGGCCCATCTTCTGCGTCTGCTGGACCATGGTGGCGTCGATGGTGCCGTTCCGTACGGCCTTCATGCCCGCGATGTCACCGTCGAAGCCGACGATCAGACGCTTCGGCCCGCCGGCGCTCTTCGCGGCCCGCGCGGCACCGAGCGCCATCGCGTCGGCCTGGCCCCACATGATGTCGATGCCGGGATTGGCCTGGAGCATGTCCTGGGCGACCGTGTATGCCTTGTCCTGCGCCCAGTCGGCGGGCTGCTGAGAGACCACCTTGATACCGGGCGCGGTCTTGAGCGCCTGAGTGAACCCCTTCTGCCGGTCCACCTGCGGGGTGGTTCCGATCTGGCCCTGGAGAACGGCCAACTTCCCCTTGCCGCCCTTCTTCTTGACCACCCACTCGCCGAGCTGCCTGGAGGCGGCGACGCTGTCGCTGGCGATGAAGGACTTACCAGGCGCGCCGGCCGGGTTGCGGTCGACCGTGATGACGGGGATCTTCGCGCGTTCCGCGGCCTTCACCGGCACCGCGGCCGCGGTGGCGCCGGCGGGGATGTAGATGATGGTGCTGACCCCGCGGCTGATGAAGTCCTGGATCTGGTTGACCTGGGTGGCCGAGTCACCACGGGCGTCGGAGACGACGACCTTGGCCCCCTTCTTCTTGGCCTCGGCCTCCACGGACTGCTTGATCTGGTTGAAGAAGTCCGCCTGGAGGTTGGCCACGGCCAGGCCGATCACCACGGGCTTGCCGTCCGAGGTGGTCTTACCGCCGCCGCCTCGGCCGCAGGCGGTGGCGGTGGCGGTCAGCGCCAAGACGCCCACGATGCTGGTGGCGACGAGGTGTTGGGTCTTCATGAGAACTGCTCCTTCGGGGCGTGCCCGGCAAGTCGGGCAGTGGCGCGTGAAAGCGTGAGAGGTGGAGACGTGAGAGGTGGAGAAAGGAGTGGTGAGAACGAGGTCGCGGCGACTGCGCGGCCGCTCGGCGCGGGGAGATCAGTGGGCCTTGCGCCGCCGTAGGACGTCGAGCATGACGGCCAACGCGATCACCACACCGATGACGACCTGCTGGACGAACGGGGACACCCCCAGCAGGTTCAGACCGTTGCGCAGGACTCCGATGATCAGGACGCCGAACACCGTGCCGGTGACGGAGCCGACACCGCCCTTGAGACTCGCGCCGCCGATCACCACGGCGGCGATCGCGTCGAGTTCAAGGCCCAGTCCGGCGCTCGGCTGCGAGGAGTCCAGACGCATCGCCAGGAAGACCCCGGCCACACCCGACAGCAGACCGGCCACGGTGTAGACGAGTACCGTCTTCTTCCGCACGCTGACGCCGGCGAGCCGGGCGACCTCGGAGCTTCCGCCGATGGCGTACAACTCCCGTCCGCCGACGCGGTAGCGCATGTACGCCCACCCCGCCGCGTACAGCGCCACGAGGACGAGGGCCGTCATCGTGAAGAAGCCCAGATAGCGCGTGGTGGACAGGTTGCCGAACCATCCGGGGTATCCGACGATCTGCTGCCCGTCCGTGATGAGGTTGGCCAGACCACGGGCGATCGACATCATCGCCAAGGTCGCGATGAACGGCGGGAGCTTGGCGAGCGTGATGCCGAGGCCGTTCGCCACACCACACACCCCCGCGACGCCGATGGCGGTGACCGCGCTGAGCCACAACGGCCATCCGAAGTCATGGGAGAGCCAGCCGAGCGTCATCGTCGCCAGGGCCAGCACCGCGCCGACCGACAAGTCGATACCGCCGATCACGATGACGGCAGTCATCCCCAAGGCGAGCAGACCGAGGATCACCGTCTGGTCAAGGATGTTCAGCAGATTGTTCTGGGTAAGGAAGAACGGCGTCGCGATGAAGAAGACGACACACATGACGAGCAGGCCCAGCGCCGGACCCCGAGACCCCGTCAAAAGTGCCGTCGCCCAGGCAGGCGCCTTCATCCGCCGTTCCACCGACTGCGATTCACCGGTCGGCTGTGGGTCCGTGGACGCCGCCGCCTTGCTGGTCGTACTCATGAGAGTCTCCGGATAGTGAAGGTATGCATCCAAGTCGGGAGAGGTGGCGCGGACAGCGATCGATGGCTGTCACGCGCCGCGCGTACGGCACTACGGATCACGGGCGATACAACGGCCCCGCTCCCGGAACCGCCTCGTCCCGGCTGGGTCTGTGATGAGCATCTGGATCGTCCTCGATCGCACGAACAAGACGGTCGCCGTGGCCCCGCAGCGCCGTCCGGAAGAGCGGGCCCGGCGAGCGGGAGGGCGTGAGGGAGAGGGGAAACGATGACTGGCCGACAACCCTCTGAATTTCTATTCAGCAATGAATCGGAATGTTCCTCATGCTGAGCGCGTTTCGGCCGCGTGTCAATAGGGTGAATCGACGCCCTTGCCGACGTTGCCGACACCCTGGTCGAGGGTGGTCGCGGTCCGGAAGCCCGCCGTCCCACCGGCCGATCCCGGTTCGGCGGGCCGCGCAAGGCGTCGCTGCCGAGAGGGATCCGCTCCGCACCGCCTCAACTCCGCCGCGCTGTGCGAATATCTATGCAGGGCCGGGGGGTTGAGCGTGCGCCCCCACGACCTGGACGGCAGAAGACGACAGGAGGGGTGTCCCGTGGCGATCATCGGCGAGGAACTGCGGATGATGACACACGTGGCCAGGCTGTACCACCTTCAGGGCATACGTCAGCCGGAGATCGCAGCGCGCCTGGACCTTTCACAGGCGAAGGTGTCCCGGCTACTGAAGAAGGCACAGGACCAAGGCATCGTGCGGATCACCGTGACCCCGCCGTCCGGCACCCACCCGGACCTGGAGGACGGCCTCCAGGAACGGTACGGGCTGAAACTGGCCCTGGTCGTCGACACCGCCCCCGACAACGAGCGCATGATGCTCGGCGATCTTGGCGCGGCAGCCGCCTACTACCTGCAGACGACCTTGCGCTCAGGTGACGTCGTCGGCATTTCCTCCTGGAGCGCCAGCCTGCTTGCCACAGTTCAAGCGATGCAGCCAGTCCCCGGACTCAAGGGAGTGCGCATCGTGCAAGCAGTCGGCGGGATCGGCGACCCAGCCGCCGCCGGTCACGCCTCGCGCATGACCGGCCAGCTAGCGCAGTTGGTCAATGGTGAAGCCGTCTACCTACAGGCACCCGGCGTAGCAGGATCAGCAGAGAGCGCCCGCGCACTACGAGCCGACCCATTCATCTCGGCAGCACTGGGCGAGCTGGACGAACTGAACATCGCACTGGTAGGCATCGGCGAAATCACCCCATCCAGCACCCTCGCCCGCAGCGGAAACGCATTCTCCAGCAAGGAACGCGCCGAACTAGAGAAGCTCGGCGCGGTCGGCGATGTGTGCCTGCACTTCTACGACACCCAAGGGCGGCCGGTCGAGTTCGAAATGGACTCCCGAGTCGTCGGCATCACACGTGAGCAGCTTGCCGCCGCTCGCCGGAAGGTGGGAGTGGCCGGCGGCAACCGGAAACACAGATCAATCCGGGCAGCCGTCGAGGGCGGCCTGGTGGATATCCTCGTGACGGATCAGGAGACGGGTTCAGCACTCATGGCCTAGGTGTATTGGCCCGGAGGGTTGTTGACGCGGGTGATGGGTGGGTGTCCGTCGAGTGCGGTGTGGCTGCGGTGGTGGTTGTAGGTGTGGAGGAAGTCTGCCAGGGCTTGGGTGCGCTCGTTGTTGGAGGTGTAGGTGCGTAGGTAGGCCCATTCGTCGAGGAGGGTGCGGTTGAAGCGTTCGACTTTGCCGTTGGTCTGTGGTCGGTAGGGCCTGATCTTCTTGTGGAGGATGCCGGCCCTGGTCAGGGTCTGGGTGAACAGCTTGGACTTGTAGCAGGCGCCGTTGTCGGTCAGGACGCGTTCGACGGTGATGCCGTGGGTCTGGAAGAAGGTGTTCGCGCGTTGCCAGAAGGCGATGGCGGTGTGTTGGCGTTCGTCGGTGAGGATCTCGGTGTAGGCGAGGCGGGAGTGGTCGTCGACGGCGGAGTGGATGTAGCTGTAGCCGATGACCGGGTGGCAGCTCTTGCGCTCGGTGGTGGTGGCCTGGCGGTTGCGGTCACCGGCCGTCCTGCCGACGGTCCGCCATCCGCCGCCGTCCGGGATGTTGCCGAGCTTCTTGATGTCGACGTGGACCAGTTCTCCCGGCCGGGCGCGTTCGTAGCGGCGGATCGGCTCGCCCGTCGGCCGGTCGAGCCAGGTCAGACGGTTCAGGCCGTGCCGGACCAGGACGCGGTGCACGGTCGAGGCGGGCAGGCCCAGGATCGGGCCGATGCGGGCGGGGCCGAGCTTGCGGGCCTGGCGGAGCTCGCAGACGCGGGTCTCGACCGCGGGAGCCGTACGGTGCGGTGTGGTGTGCGGCCGGCTGGAGCGGTCGACAAGGCCCGCATCGCCCTCCGTCCGCCACCGGCGCATCCACTCGTGGGCTGTGGCCCGGGAGATCCCCATTTCGGCGGCCACATGAGCAACTGGACGGCCGGAACAGACACGTTCGACGAGCAGCCGTCTCCCGAAGACGGTCAGCCGGGCATTACGGTGGGACACGAAGACCTCCGTGCGGTGCAGTCCTAGACAGCTCCACCACACCGGAGGTCTTCACCATGATCAAGCCCGCCGAGTGTCAACAACGCTCGTGATCAATACAGCTAGGCCGTTTCCTTCGGATCACCTGGTCGTTGGTTGTTGTGTGTCGTTGACTGATGCCCAGTGGGCGAGGATCGAGCCGTTGCTGCCGGATCGGACGCCGAAGCGGGGTGGGCGGTGGCGGGATCACCGGCAGGTGATCGACGCGATCGCGTTCAAGTACCGCACCGGGACGCCGTGGATGGACCT
>NZ_JBHVRR010000086.1:0-13677 GCF_042885635.1 Streptomyces sp. NPDC058045
GTCCTGGCACCGCCCCGCCGCGCTTTCCGCCCCCGTAATAGGCCAGGTGTACGGCAATGACCGGGACGAGTGAAAGCTGCGGTCAGGTCGTAGCTTGAATTGCTCCTCCTCGTTACAGGTGGTGCGGTCCGCCGACGGATCGCGCTTAACGACTTTGCCAACCTGGAGGAAACATGCTCAAGAAGGTCGTCGCTGCCGCGGCCGTCACCGGTGGACTCATCATGGCGGGCGCCGGTATGGCCACCGCCGACGCGGGCGCCGAGGGTGCCGCCGTGGGTTCCCCGGGCGTCGGCTCCGGCAACGTCGTGCAGGTGCCCGTCCACATTCCGGTGAACGTCTGCGGCAACACCGTCGACGTGATCGGGCTGCTGAACCCCGCCTTCGGCAACGCCTGCGTCAACAGCTGACACGGCTCCCGAGTGGCGCCGTCAACGGCGGACGCCACCCGTGAGGCCCCCGTCCTGGCCCCGGAAGTGCACGCCATGCACCTCCGGGGCCGGGGCTTTCCCCGCACCGGCGCCCACGCCGGTGCGTCCTCGCACACACAAGGCAGGAACCACCTATGCGACAGGTCATGCGCAAGGGCCTGATCACCGTGGCGGCCGCGACCGGCGTGCTTGCCGTCACCGGCGGCTACGCGCACGCCGACTCCGGTGCCCACGGCGCCGCCTCCGGCTCGCCCGGCGTGCTCTCCGGCAACAGCATCCAGGTCCCGGTGCACATCCCGGTCAACCTGTGCGGCAACACCGTCAACGTGGTCGGCGCCCTCAACCCGGCCTTCGGCAACAACTGCGCCAACACCTCGGGCAGCGGCCACCACAAGTCCCCCGGCGGCTCCTCCGCTGACGGCCGCACCAGCGACTCCCCGGGCGTCGGCTCCGGCAACAACATCCAGGTCCCCGTCGACATCCCGGTGGACGTCTGCGGGAACACCGTCGATGTGATCGGCGCGCTCAACCCGGCCGGCGGCAACGGCTGCGGCAACGATAGCGGCAACCACCCGAAGCCGCCCGGCCACACCAAGCCGCCCACCGAGCCGAGCGAGCCCCCGACCGGGCCGAGCGAGCCGCCGACCAAGCCCACCGAGCCCCCGACCAAGCCGACCGAGCCGCCCACCAAGCCGACCGAGCCGTGCCCGCCGACGAAGCCCGGCAAGCCGACCGAGCCCGGTAAGCCCACGGAGCCCGGTAAGCCGACCCAGCCCGGTACGCCCACCGAGCCGAGCGCGCCCGCCACTCCGATCGGGCACCAGCCGAACCAGCCCAACCAGCCCGGCGGCCAGATCGCCGTGCCCCCGAAGGGCGGCGAGCAGCTCGCCGAGACGGGCAGTCCGCTGCCGGTCGGCGCCGCACTCGCCCTCGGCGCCGGGGCCCTCCTCGGTGGAGCGGTGCTCGTCCGGCGCTCCCGCGCCTGACCCGAGAAGAACAGCAGCACGCCGACGCACACCGGCAAGAAGGGGCCCCGCGAATCCGCGGGACCCCTTCTTGTGCGCTTCACCCTCGTATGCCCGTTGATATCCGTCGCCCCGGGACGCGGCAAGGACTGTCACACGGGCCGCGGTCCGCCCCCTCCCGCACCGGCGGACAACCGGCGGGACGGGGCGGGTGCCGCCGCTCTGATCACCAGGTGGCCCGTGTCACCAGGTCGCCCGCGGCTGGCGGATGATCCGGCGCCGCAACCGCACCCTGCGGCTGCCGTCCGGAAAGAGCCTCAGTCGGTGCAACTCCCAGTGCCCGTACTCTGCGTGGTCTGTGAGCAGACGTGTCGTCTCCTTGCGGGAGACCCCGCGCGGAACATACACGTCGGCGAATTCGTATTCCGGCATCGCATCTATTGTGCGGCCACCGGCCCGTTACGGATAGCGTCTGCCTCATGTCTGATGCTGCGCAGCCGACCGCTGCCGAAGTACGCGCCGCCGCCGAGGCTGTCAAGACCGCGCTCGACCGCCATCTGGCGGCCGTCGAACGCAGGTCGGGTGAGGACGATCCGGCTGTCTACGAGGCGTTCAACAACCTGGCCGCCGCAGCCGAGGAGTACGACGAACTGCTCTACGACCTCCACAACGAGGTCACCCCCTTCGAGATCCCCGACTCCGACGACACCCTGCCCCCGTACGGAGGTCCGGAGGAGCCGGGGGCGTTGAGCGTGTTCATCCGGCGCGACTACGCGGTCAGCGAACCTCAGCGGCTGCTCGCCCAGGCCGAGCGAGTGGAGGCGGCGGACGAGGAGGGCGCGGCCGCAGACGCCGCCCTCGGCAACTCGGGCAGCGACACCGTGCACGGCGCCCTCGGCATCCTCTTCGGCGAGTACGAACCAGATGAAATCGCCTCCCGCCACCAGGAGTTCGGCCTGGAGGAACGCGACTCCACCCTCTGGGTCGCGGCCGCCGAGGACCCGCCGGAACCGGGCGAGTGGCTGGAAACCCCCTTCGAGGACATCGACCCGCATCTGGTGGTCTGCCGCTTCGACATCAGCTCCGTCTTCGATGAGGACGAGGACGAGGTCGAGGTGGGAGACGATGAGGATGAGGTGGATGAGGTGGTGGATGAGGTAGACGGGGTGGACGAGGTAGACGAGGAAGGCGGGGCGGACCGCCTCTCGGCTTCCGGCGGCCCCGCACCCCACAGGCAGCCTGGCCCCGCGTACTGACGGGTCGCGGGTTCGGGGCGAACGGGCGGACCGTTGGCGGGAGTTGGGGCGGCTTGCGTTCGCGCGGGCGGCCTGGAGTGGCGGGGTGACCTCCCGGCGGAGTGGGGCGGGGCTGTGGTCCCGGACATCTCGCCGGTGTGCTGCCCCGCCCCGCCCATCCACTCCACCGGAGGCCGGACCCCGAACCTGGTAGGTGATCCGGCCCCGGCCAACTCCTAGGGCCGCGTCGGGAGTTGAGTGCGGAGGAGGGTGGGGAGGCGGGTGGTGCGGGGCTTGGCGGGGAGCTCCGCTACGGCGTGCGGCAGTGCTCCCTCCGCTCCGTGCACCACGGACAGATGCCGCTCGCCGCGGCTGAACGCCGTATAGACCCAGGCCCGGTTGAGGGCCTTCGCCGCATCTCCGGGCAGGACCACCACCGCGGCGGCGGTACGCCGGCCCACCGCCTGGTGTGCGGTGACCGCCCAACCGTGCCGCACCGACTGCTCCACCCGGTCCTGCGCCACCACCACTTCTTCCCCGTCGCACTCCAGATGCAGGCCCGCCGCGTCCGCCCGTACCACCCGCCCTGGTACCGCACGGCCGGGCGACGGGGTGTGCACGACGCGGTCGCCCGGGTCGAAGCCGCCGAAGCGGCCCGGCCCCGGATTGAGGCGCTCCTTCAGCGCGGTGTTCAGGACCCGGGTGCCGGCCGCACCGCCATGCCCCGGTGTGATCACCACGGTCTCCTCCGGCGGCACTCCGAAAGCCCGCGGCACCGAGTCGGCGACCAACTGAACCGTACGGTGCACCGCTTCGCCGGCATCCCGCACCGGCACGATCACCACCTCGCGGCCGGGCGCCGCCACCTCGTTCAGCTCGCCGATCCCGATACCGGACACCAGCTCACCGACCGGCCCGGGATCGGGCAGCCGGGAGGCGACCTCCGGGCAGACCCGGGCCGCGAGCAGATCGGCGAACACCCGCCCGGGGCCCGCCGACCACAGCACCGAGGGGTCGCCGCTGAGGAGCAACCGGGCGCCGTCGGGTAGTGATTCGACCAGCGCGGCCGCCGTCTCCACATCCAGTTGGGGCGCGTCCAGCACCACCAGCAGGTCGACGGCGAGGGCGCCTTCCGAGTCCCGGCCCGGGCCCTCGGTACCGGAGAGCAGTCCCGCCACCGTCACCGCGGTCCCCTCGGACACCGTGCCGGGCAGTTGGGCGGCGATGCGGCGGCGGCCGTCCCCGGTGTGCGTGGCGGCACAGACCCGCAGGCCCAGCTCGGCAGCGGCCGCCACCACCGCCGCGGGCTCGGCCCGCGCCGCCTCGCCTCCGGTGTGCAGGACCAGCGGGTGCCCGGCGACGGCGCGCAGCAGTTCGGCGGTGGAACCGGAGGCCCTCTCGGCGGCGGCATTCCAGCGGGCCGGCACCGTGGACCCGTCCTTGGGCGCGGAGTTGACCAGTCTGGCCAGCCCGTCGGCGAGGCTCTCCTCAGCCAGTGCGTACTGCTCCAGACCGAGCAGGATCTGCACCGGCTGCGCGGGCGGCTCCGCTTCGTCTCCCTCGCCGTCCGCTGGCGGAGCGGATGCCTCCGGGGCCGGGACGGGCGTAGGTACCGGGCCGCCGTCGCGGCCGGGCACCGCGTCCTGGAAGACCAGCAACTCGCCCTCGGCGACCGCACTTTGTACGGCCTCCTCCGGCTCCGGCACGGCGTACCGGCCCAGGGCGGCGCCGAGGGCCGAAGCCTCCAGGGCGGTGTGCCCGGCGAGGGCGGCCTGCTCCAGCAGCCAGCCGGCGAGCGCCCGGCCCCTGCGGTCGTCACCAGGTCCGCATTCCGGCCCGAGCAGGGCGCGGGCGAAACCGTCCGCCTGCTCGGGCCGCACCCCGGCAACCCGCAGCAACTGCCATGGATCAGCCCGGAGTACGTCCGCGGCGCCCGTGCCGAGGGCCGACGCGGCACCGGTGGCGAGCGTGGCGGGTGCGCCGCCCTCGGTGAGCACCTCGGCGGTGGCGCGGATCGCGTCCGGCGAGGGAACGGGGGCCGCGGCGGGGGTGGTTGGCGGTGTGGGGCGGGGAGTGGGGGCGATCTTGCGGGGCTCGGGCTCCGGCTCGTCGAAAACGGAGGCCTCCGGTCGGCCGCCGCCCTCCACGGCACGGACAGCGGCCAGCAGGTCGGCCGCCTTGCCGCTGAGCTTGCCCCCGCTGTCGACGGCGTCCTGCCGAGCCTTCTTGCGCTCCTCGATCCGCGCCCGGAACGCCCGCTGCGCGGCCAACTCGGCCTCCGCCTCGGACACTTGCGGCGCCGCCCCCGCAGCGCCCCCACCTTCCCCGGCACCACCGTCGTCCGTGGTGGCACCGGCATCAGAGGCACTGTCGGCCACCGAGCCGTCCCCGGCGCCACCACCCACCGCGGCCTCTGCCGCCGCCTCCGCGGTGGCCTCGTCGCCTGCCGAGGCACTTTCGCCCTCCGAACTTGCCTCGGTCTCGATCGAGTCCGCCTCGGCCCGGCCGGGGTCGGTCGCCGGTGGCACCGGTTCCGTGTGCGGGGTCTCCGCTGCTGTCGTCTCGGCTTCCGTGGTCGCCTCGGTGGCGGGGGCGGACTCCGGCTCCGTGCTCACAGCGTGCTCCAGTCGTGATCGGGATAGCGGTGCTCGGGGGCGGACACATCGTCCAGTGCCCGGCAGATCTCGTCAGGCAGCGTAAGGCTCTCCACTGACAATGCCGCCGTGAGCTGCTGCGCAGTGCGCGCGCCGACGATGGGCGCGATCACCCCGGGCCGGTCGCGGACCCAGGCGAGGGCCACTTCGAGGGGCGTGGCGGCGAGGCCGTCCGCCGCGGTGGCCAGGGCCTCGACGATATGGCCCGCGGCCTCGTCCAGATAGGGCTGCACAAAGGGGGCGAGGTGCTCGGAGGCGCCCCGGGAGTCAGGTGGGACGGCACCCTTCCGGTACTTGCCGGTGAGCACCCCGCGACCCAGCGGAGAGGACGGCAGCAGGCCGATGCCCAGGTCGAGTGCGGCGTGCAGCACCTCCCGCTCCACCCCGCGCTGGAGCAGGGAGTATTCCATCTGGGTCGCGGCGAGCCGGGTGCGCACGGTGGGCTGGGCTAGCTGCCAGGTGGCGGCCTTGGCGAGCTGCCAGCCGCAGAAGCCCGCCACCCCGGCGTACCGCGCGCGGCCGCTGCTGACGGCGATGTCCAGCGCGCCCAGGGTCTCCTCCAGGGGCGTCGTCGGGTCGAAGGCGTGCACCTGCCACAGGTCGACGTGGTCGGTGCCGAGGCGGGCCAGGGAGTCGTCCAGGGCGTCGAGCAGATGGCCGCGGGAGCCGTCGCATCTGCGCTCAGGGTCGGGCACCCGGCCCGCCTTGGTGGCAATGACCAGGTCTCTGCGGGGGACCAAGCCGTCGAGGAGCCGGCCCAGCAGGTACTCGGACTCGCCGTCGCCATAGACGTCGGCGGTGTCCACCAGGGTGCCGCCCGCCTCCCAGAACACCTTCATCAGGTCGGCGGCGTCGGCCTCCCCGGTGTCACGGCCCCAGGTGAGGGTGCCGAGCCCGATCCGGGACACGCGAAGGCCGGTGCGGCCGAGATGCCTCTGCTCCATGGCCGTGACATTACTGGCCGTAGGCCCCGCCCGTGTCCGCCTGTGGACAACTACGGCGCCAGGGCTCGGTGCACCGGTCCGCAGCGCTCCGCCGCCGAAAAATCCTATGAGGTCACCACGGGTCCCACCGGAGTTATCCACAGGTGCGAGGCCGTCTCTGACGGAACCGGTCCAGTCGCGCTAGGGTCGCTTCAGAGCAGGACGTTACTGATCGGTAAGGGGAGTGGGTCATGAAGCTCGGCATCAACCTCGGCTACTGGGGTGCCGGTATGGATGCGGACAATCTCGCCGTGGCCCAGGAGGCGGATCGGCTCGGTTACGCGGTCTGCTGGGCCGCGGAGGCGTACGGCTCGGACGCTCCCACCGTGCTGTCCTGGGTGGCCGCCCAGACCGAGCGGATCGACGTGGGTTCCGCCATCCTCCAAATCCCGGCCCGCCAGCCCGCGATGGCGGCCATGACCGCGGCCACCCTGGACTCCCTCTCCGGCGGCCGCTTCCGCCTGGGCCTAGGCGTCTCCGGCCCGCAGGTCTCGGAGGGCTGGTACGGCGTCAAGTTCGACAAGCCGCTGGCGCGCACCCGCGAGTATGTGGAGATCGTGCGTCGCGCGATGGCCCGTGAGCGACTGTCCTACGAGGGAGAGCACTGGACGCTGCCGCTGCCCGGCGGCCCGGGTAAGCCGATAAAGCTGACGGTGCACCCGCAGCGCGAGCACATCCCGCTCTACATCGCGGCCATCGGCCCGAAGAATCTGGAGCAGACCGGTGAGATCGCCGACGGTGCGCTGCTGATCTTCCCGTCCGCCGCGCACCTGGAGGAGACGGCGCTGCGGCATCTGCGGGCCGGGCGGGAGAAGGCCGGGCTGACCATGGAGGGCTTCGACGTGGTGCCCACGGTGCCGCTCGCCTTCGCACCCGAGGGCGGCGAGGCGGTCGTGCGCACCCTCGCTGACACCTTCCGGCCGTACACGGCGCTCTATGTGGGGGGCATGGGCAGCCGCAAGCAGAACTTCTACAACCAGCTCGCGCAGCGGATGGGGTACGAGAAGGAGGCCGCCGAGATCCAGGACAAGTACCTGTCGGGCGACAAGGAGGGCGCGGCCGCGGCGGTGCCGCACGAGTTGATCGACCAGACCACCCTGCTGGGCTCGGTGGACCGGATCGCCGACGGGATGCGCGCCTACGCGGACGCCGGGGTCACCACGCTCACCCTGGCGCCCGCCGGATTCACCCTGGAGGAACGGGTGGCCTCGCTGCGGGCGGGAGCGGAGGCGCTGGAGCGGGCGGGCCTGGCCTGAGTGAGCCGACGCGGCGCCCCCGGGGTGGGAGCGTGGGCGGGAGTCGGGGCGGCCCGGGCCGTCGGAACCTCCGGAGGCCGACCGGCTCACGGGAAGGGGAGCGGAAGTGGGCCAACTCCCTTGCCCGGCAGCCCACTTGGCCGCGAACTCCGCCGCGCCGCGCACCACAATGCGACGTACACGGACCCGGACGCGCGGGTGCGCGTGCCCAGGCCGGGTGGAGGGTTTCGCCTCGCTGGCTCCCGAGGCGGGACGTTTCTGCGGCCGTGGTGGGGGCTCGGGGGTCTTCCCCGCCACGGCCGTCACAGGGAACAACGCGCCCGTCCCGCTCCGGTTACGCCGCCGGGCCCGGGAATCCGGCGGCAGCCCAGCCACTGAGCCGGGTGTGCCACTGCCCGGCCCCAGCCACCCTGCCGCCTCCCCCCCCCCCCGTGTCCCGCGTCCGCCTCCGCCTCCACCCCGGGATGGTCGGTTGTCGCGCGTTCGGCGCAGTGGGAGTCGGCTGCTGTTGCCGTTCGCGGGTGGTCGCATTTGACTCGGTTCCTGCGGAGAGCGGACCCCAGGCACGGAGGTGGCGGATGCTGTCGGCGAAGAGCCTGTTCGAGGAGATCCTCGATCACGACGAGTCGTTCCGGCTGTTCTGCTCGATCGCGGCCAGCGCGGAGTCGCAGGGCGGCTGGGAGAACGGCCGGATCGCGGCACTGCTGCCGGAGAGCGAGCGAGCGCTCGCGCCGAAGGCGGCCCGGCACGGCGGCGACGAGGACAAGCACGGCCGGATCTTCCGGGCGCTGCTGAGGCGCCGCGGACTGCGCCCCGTCGACGTCCCCCATCCGACCGACTACACGCTGCTGCTGGAACAGCGGGGTATCGGCCTGGCCCACGACCGGCTGCGCGGTGAGCAGGCGCTGACGGTGGCGGACGTGGTCGTCTATCTCGCGCACAGCCGGGTCACCGAGCAGCGGGCCGCGGAGCAGATGCGGCTACTGCTCCGCTACTTCGCGCACCACCCGGACATGGGGCGCGCGGTACGCATGATCGCGGACGACGAGGAGAACCATCTCGCTTACTGCCACGAGGAGTTGCTGCGGTTGGCGCGGGCCGGGCACGGCCGGGCGATCCAGCGGGAACTGCGCAACTGCGCCTTGGCCGAGATTCGGGTGCACCGGGATGTGAGCCTGGCCGTGATGGCGCGGATGGGCCGCATCCTGGGGTGGTCGCGGGTGAAGTCGGCGCTGCTGGCTGCGGGGATCCACGGCCAGTACCTGGTGGAGCGGGCCGGAGGCTGGCGGCGGATGGTGTCGCTCTCGGTGCCGAGCCGGCGTAACGCACTGGGCGGAGAGCCCACCCCGGCCCCCGAATTCGCCTGACCCCACCCCGAACCCGAGCCGACCCGAACCGACTCAAAAGCCGAACCCGACTCGAAAGCCGAACCCGACTCAAGCCGGAACCCGGCGGCCCAAGCCCAACGCCTCAAAGCCACCCGCGTCGTTTGAAAACCCGGTACAGGCCGAAGACCAGACCCAGCATCACCAGCAGGATCACCGGATAGGCCGCGGCCCAGCGCAGCTCAGGCATGTGGGTGAAGTTCATTCCGTAGATCCCGGCGATCATGGTGGGGACGGCTGCCATGGCGGCCCAGGCCGAGATCTTCCGCATGTCGTCGTTCTGCCGGAGGCTCATCTGCGCGAGGTGCGCCGAGAGGATGTCGGAGACGAGCCGGTCCAGTGCGTCCACCGACTCGTTGACCCGTATCAGGTGGTCGTTGACGTCACGGAAGAACGGCTGGGCGCTGTCGTCGATGAAGGGGACCGCGGCGCCGAACGAGCCCGCTCCGGAGAGCCGTGACAGCGGCAGCGTGAGCGGTCCGGTGGCTCGGCGGAACTCCAGTACCTGGCGCTTGAAACGGTAGATGTTGGACGCGATGTCGCGGGAGCCGCCCAGCTCGGGGGAGAAGACCTCGGCCTCCAACTCCTCCAGATCCGTGCCGAGTTCGGTGGCGACCTCCAGATAGTGGTCCACGACGGCGTCCGCGATCGCGTACAGGACGGCGGTCGGGCCGTGCCGCAGCATCTCCGGTCCGGCCTCCAGGTGGTGGCGGACGTCGCCGAGGGGTGCGCCGACGCCGTGCCGCACGGTCACCACGAAGGAGTCGCCGACGAAGAGCATCACCTCGCCCGAGGACACCTCGTCGATGTCATGGGCGTAGACGACGGGCTTGAGGACCATGAAGAGGCAGTCGTCGTAGACCTCCAGCTTGGGGCGCTGGTGGGCCTTGAGGGCGTCCTCGACGGCGAGGGGGTGCAGGCCGAAGTCGCGGGTGACCCGGTCGAACTCGGGCCCCGTGGGTTCGTGCACGCCGATCCAGACGAAGGCGTCCGGCTGGGCGCGTGCCTCTTCAAGGGCCTTCGCGTAGTCGGTGCTGACCTCGCTGCGTCGGCCGTCGCGGTAGATGGCGCAGTCCACAATCACGGCGGCATTCTCCCGTCTGACCCGCGAGAGCGCACCCCTGGGTGGGATCGAACGCGGCAGAGCCCGGCGCGGGGCGGTCCTGGCGGGCCGGAAACGGCCCCGTTCCCGGGGTGACGGGAGGCCGGCCGGGGGCCCGCGCACGTCGCCTATGGTGGCCCCATGCCCACGTTGATACTCGTCCGGCACGGCCGCTCCACCGCCAACACCGCCGGAGTGCTGGCCGGCCGCATCCCGGGCGTCGGACTCGACGAGCGGGGCGCCGCCCAGGCCGCCGCGCTCCCCGCCCGGCTCGACGGCATCGAACTGGCCCTCGCCGTCACCAGCCCCCTCCAGCGCTGCCGTGAGACGCTCGCCCCGCTTCTCGCCGCCCGTCCCGGCCTCGAACTGCACACCGAGGACGGCGTCAACGAGTGCGACTACGGGGACTGGTCGGGGCGCAAGCTCGCCGAGTTGAAGGACGAGCCGCTGATGGAGATCGTCCAGCAGCACCCCAGCGCCGCCGCCTTCCCCGGCGGTGAGTCGATGCGCGCCATGGCGGCCCGTGCCGGGGAGGCCGTCCGCACCTGGAACGCCCGCGTCGGCGAGGAGCACGGCCCCGACGCCACCTATCTGATGTGCTCCCACGGCGACCTCATCAAGGCGCTGGTCGCCGACGCCCTCGGACTGCATCTCGACCAGTTCCAGCGCATCTCCGTGGAGCCCTGCTCGGTCACCGCGATCCGCTACACACGGCTGCGTCCCTTCCTGGTCCGGCTCGGGGACACCGGTGACCTCTCCGCGTTCCTGCCCCGTGAGACCCCGGCGGACGAGGCCGCGGCGGACGGTGACGCAGCAGTCGGAGGCGGTGCGGGCACACCGTGATCGTTGACCGCAGTAGGGTGAAGCGGTCGCGGTGACCGAGCCGACGGCAGCCCCCTGTCGGTTCCCGCACGATCCGCGTCATCGCCCCGCCCCGACAACGACCCATGGAGACAGGACGTGTCCCGTCAGGTGTTCCTCTACGACCCGCCGGACCGCTTCGTGGCCGGAACGGTCGGGCTGCCCGGGCGCCGCACCTTCTTCCTCCAGGCGTCCGCCGGTACCAGGGTGACCAGCGTCGCCCTGGAGAAGACGCAGGTCGCCGCGCTCGCGGAGCGGATGGACGAGCTGCTGGACGAGGTGGTGCGCCGCAGCGGCGGCAGCGCCTCGGTGCCCGCCGTCGCCCCCACCGAGGTCTCCGACACCGCGCCCCTCGACACCCCCGTGGACGAGGAGTTCCGCGTCGGCACCATGGCACTGGCCTGGGACGGCGATGAGCAGCGCATGATCGTCGAGGCGCAGGCCCTGGTCGAGCTGGACGCCGACAGCGAGGAGGACCTCGCCGAGGCGGAGGAGCGGCTCCTCCAGGACGAGGAGAACGGCCCGCCGATGCTCCGCGTCCGGCTCGATGGCTCCCAGGCCCGTGCCTTCGCCAAACGCGCCCTGGACGTCGTCAACGCCGGCCGCCCCCCGTGCCCGCTGTGCAGCCTGCCGCTCGACCCGGAAGGACATGTATGTCCGCGCCAGAACGGATACCGCCGCGGGGAGTGACCGCGACCGAGCTGCTCACCCGGGGCGAGTTGACCGTACGCGGCCGGATCCGCGAGGCGTCCAACGTGGTGCTGCTGTGCGAGGCGGCGCTCGACGGCGAGACCGTCTCCTGCGTGTACAAACCGGTCGCCGGGGAGCGGCCGTTGTGGGACTTCCCGGACGGCGATCTGGCCCGCCGCGAGGTCGCCGCCTACGAGGTGGCCCGCGCCACAGGCTGGGACCTGGTACCGCCCACCGTCCTGCGCGACGGGCCGTACGGCGAGGGCATGTGCCAGCTCTGGATCGACCCGCCGGAGTCCGGCACCGACGGCGAGCAGCCGCCGGAACTGCTGGCGCTGCTCGACACGGAGGAGCCAGGACCCGGCTGGAAGGCGGTCGGTTTCGCCGAGGTGGGGGAGGGGCGCACCGCACTGCTGGTGCATGCCGACGACCTCCGGCTGCGCCGCCTCGCCGTCCTCGACGCCGTCATCAACAACGCCGACCGCAAGGGCGGCCATCTGCTACCCGCACCCGGCGGCCGCCTCTACGGCATCGACCACGGGGTGACCTTCCACACGGAGAACAAGCTCCGCACCCTGCTCTGGGGTTGGGCCGGTGAACCCCTCACCGGCGAACTCACCGGCGTACTGACGGCGCTGCACAAGGACCTGGCGGGCGGGCCGCTCGCCGCCCGGTTGGGGGAACTGCTCACCGGCGCCGAGGTCGCGGCCACCGGGCGGCGGGTTGAGGCGCTGCTGGCCGCGGGCCGCCATCCGGAACCGGGCGGCGACTGGCCCGCCATCCCCTGGCCGCCCGTCTAGCCGGTCCGGTCGGTGCCGGGGCGAGGCGGGCGGGGTCGTGTGTGGACGGTGCCTCCGGTTACGCTCGGGGCATGTATGCCTGGCCCGCTTCCGAGGTCCCCGCCCTGCCCGGCAAGGGCCGCGACCTCAGGATCCACGACACCGCGACCGGCGGCCCGGTCACCCTGGACCCCGGTCCCGTCGCCCGCATCTACGTCTGCGGCATCACCCCGTACGACGCGACCCACATCGGTCATGCGGCGACCTACAACGCGTTCGACCTCGTGCAGCGCGTGTGGCTCGACACCAAGCGGCAGGTTCACTACGTCCAGAACGTCACCGATGTCGATGATCCGCTGCTGGAGCGGGCGGTGCGCGACGGGGTCGACTGGACCGGCCTCGCCGAACGTGAAACCGCCCTCTTCCGCGAGGACATGACCGCCCTGCGGATGCTTCCGCCCCGCCACTACATCGGCGCCGTCGAGGCGATACCGGGCATCGTGCCCCTCGTCGAGCGGCTGCGGGACGCCGGTGCCGCCTATGAACTCGACGGCGACATCTACTTCTCCGTCGAGTCCGACCCGCACTTCGGCGAGGTCTCCGGGCTCGACGCGGCCGCCATGAGGCTGCTCTCCGCCGAGCGCGGCGGCGACCCGGACCGCCCCGGCAAGAAGAACCCCCTCGACCCGATGCTGTGGATGAAGGCCCGTGCGGGCGAGCCCAGTTGGGACGGCGGCTCCCTCGGTGAGGGGCGGCCCGGCTGGCACATCGAGTGTGTCGCCATCGCCCTGGACCACCTCGGTATGGGCTTCGACGTCCAGGGCGGCGGCTCCGATCTCGCCTTCCCGCACCATGAGATGGGCGCCTCGCACGCCCAGGTCCTCACCGGCGATTTCCCCATGGCCAAGGCCTATGTGCACGCCGGGATGGTCGCGCTGGACGGCGAGAAGATGTCCAAGTCCAAGGGCAATCTGGTCTTCGTCTCCCGACTGCGGCGCGACGGGGTCGACCCGGCCGCCGTCCGCCTCGCCCTCCTCGCCCACCACTACCGCAGCGACTGGGAGTGGACCGACGAGGTGCTCGCGGAGGCCGTCGCCCGGCTCGGGCGCTGGCGGGCCGCGGTCTCCCGGCCGGACGGGCCGCCCGCGGAGGCACTGGTCGAGGAGATCCGGGAGGCGCTCGCCGAGGACCTCGACGCACCGGCCGCACTGGCCGCCGTGGACCGCTGGGTCGCCACCCAGGACCGGGATGGCGGCACCGACATCGGCGCCCCGGGCGTCGTCTCCCGAGCGGTGGACGCACTGCTGGGCGTCGCACTCTGACCAAACGCGCAGTTCCC
>NZ_JBHVRR010000087.1:0-13604 GCF_042885635.1 Streptomyces sp. NPDC058045
AAACTCACCCGCCAACACCCCACCCATCCCCACCCGCTGCGCACCCTGACCAGAAAACACAAACGCCGACCGCACACCACCACGCACCACACCCCGCACCACACCCCCACCAGAACCCCGCGACACCAACGCCCCCAAGCCCTCGACCAACTCCGTCCGATCCGACCCCAACACCACCGCCCGATGCTCCAAACCCGCCCGCGACGTCCCCAGCGAAAACCCCACATCCACCGGATCAAGCGCCGAATCTGAACCCACCGCCGCCGCCAAACGCTCCGCCTGACCGGACAACGCCGCCGCACCCCGCGCCGACAGCACCCACGGCACCACCGAGACCCTCTCAGAAGCCTCGGTCGGCTCGGGAGGCTCCACCGGTTCAGGCGCCTGCTCCACGATCACATGCGCGTTCGTCCCGCTCACACCGAACGACGAGACACCCGCCCGCCTCGGCCTGCCCATCTCCGGCCACTCCCGCGCCTCCCCCAACAACTCCACCCCACCACCGGCCCACTCAATCTGGTCCGAGGGCTCCTCGACGTGCAACGTCTTCGGCAGCACACCATGCCGCAACGCCGACACCATCTTGATCACACCCGCCACACCTGCGGCCGCCTGGGTGTGCGCGATGTTCGACTTCACCGACCCCAACCACAACGGACGGTCCTCACCCCGCCCCTTCCCATACACCGCCTGCAACGCCTGCGCCTCAATCGGATCACCCAGCGCCGTCCCGGTCCCATGCGCCTCGACCGCGTCCACCTCACCCGCGGAAAGCCCCGCGTTCGCCAACGCCGCACGGATCACCCGCTGCTGCGACGGACCATTCGGCGCCGTCAGACCATTACTCGCACCGTCCTGATTCACCGCCGAACCCCGCACCACCGCCAACACCTCATGACCCAACCGCCGCGCATCCGACAACCGCTCCAACAACACCAGGCCGACACCCTCACCCCAGCCGGTGCCATCAGCCGACGCACCGAACGCCTTGCACCGACCGTCCGCTGACAACCCCCGCTGACGGCTGAACTCGATGAACACGGACGGGCTCGCCAGAACCGTGACGCCACCGGCCAGCGCCAGGTCGCACTCGCCCGCGCGCAGCGCCTGACCCGCCAAGTGCATCGCCACCAGCGACGACGAACACGCCGTGTCCACCGCCATGGCAGGCCCCTCAAGACCCAGCGCATAGGCGATGCGCCCAGAGGCGACGCTGCTCGCGCTGCCGTTGCCGAGCAGCCCTTCATACTCTTCGGGCATCGGCTGAAAGCGCTGCCCGTAGTCGTCGTACATCACGCCGGTGAACACACCCGTGCGGGAGCCGCGCAGGGAGTCGGGGTCGATCCCGGCCCGTTCGAGGGTTTCCCAGGCGGTCTCCAGCAGCAGCCGCTGCTGCGGATCCATCGCCAGCGCCTCACGCGGCGAGATACCGAAGAAGTCCGCGTCGAACTGCGCCGCGTCGTGGAGGAAGCCGCCCTCGCGGGCGTAGAACGTGCCCTTGTGGTCGGCATTGGGGTCGTAAAGACCCTCGACGTCCCAGCCGCGGTTGGTCGGGAACGCGGAGACGGCGTCGGTGCCGTCCTCGACGATCTGCCACAGGTCCTCGGGGGAAGTGACGCCGCCCGGGTAGCGGCACCCCATGCTGACGATCGCGATCGGCTCGTGGACAGTGGCTTCCAGCGCCTCAAGCTTCTCTCGCGTCTCTTGCAGGTCGGCCGTCACCCAACGCAGGTATTCGAGAAGCTTCTCGTCGTCCGCCATCACCGATCGCCCCCTGAGCGGCCAAGTCCGTTGTCGATAAAGTTCAAGATCTCGTCAGCTGTCGCGGTCTCCAGCCGTACGCTCTCCGCGCCCTGCTGCCCCTCTTCCAGGGGCTCGGCGGCGCGGCGGGAATCCGCCCAGTTCGCCGCTATCGCGCGCAGGCGGCTGGTGATCTGCTTGCCGACCTCGTCGTCCGTCTCCAGCCCGACGAGCGACGACTCAAGCGAGTCGAGTTCCGCCAACAGCCGTTCGGCCGGGTCCGTTCGCTCCGGGCGCAGGCGGGTCCACACGTAGGCGGCCAGCGCGGCGGGGGACGGGTGATCGAAGATCAGTGTCGCTGGCAGGCGCAGCCCGCAGGCGGCGTCGAGCCGGTTGCGCAGTTCCAGGGCGGTCAGCGAGTCGAAGCCGAGCGTCTGGAAGGACTGCCCGGGATCGATCGCGCCTGGCGAATCGTGTCCGAGAACCCCGGCGACCTGTGTACGGACGAGGTCCAGCACCGCGCGTTCCTGCTCGTCCTCGCTGAGGTCCGCCAGCGTGTCGATGAGGGCGGTCGAGGGCGCGGACGGCGACGCGGCAGGGACAGCGCGCCGTGCCGGTCGGCGCACCAGGCCGCTCAGCACCGGCGGGAGCGTGCCTGCCCCCGACTGGGCGCGCAGCGCTCCCTCATTGATCCGCAAGGGCAGGACCAGCGGGGACGGCGTTCCGCCGAGGACCGCCTGGTCGAACAGCGCGAGGGAACGTGCAGCGTCTAGCGGTTCCAGTCCGGTACGCGCCACCCGCGCCCGGTCCCGGTCCTCCAGGAGCGTGGTCATTCCGCCCTCCTGCCTCCACGGCCCCCAGGCGAGGGACACGGTGGGGAGGTGATCGGCCCGTCGGTGTGCGGCGAAGGCGTCCAGGAACGCGTTGGCCGCCGCGTAGTTGGCCTGTCCGGGCCCGCCGAGGACGCCCGCGGCGGAGGAGAACAGGGCGAAGGCCGCGAGATCCGTGCCGCGGGTGGCCTCGTGCAGGTTGACCACCGCGTCGACCTTCGCCGCGAGCACGCTGTCGAGCCGTTCGCGCGTGAGGGAACCGACGACGCCGTCGTCCAGGACACCGGCGGTGTGAACGACCGCGGTGAGCGGGTTGTCCGGGGGGATCGCGGCGATCAGTTTGCCGACGGCCTCACGGCTCGCGAGGTCGCAGGCCACGAGGGTGACCTGTGCGCCGACCAGTTCCAGTTCCTCGCACAGCTCCGGTGCCCCCGGGGCGTCGGCGCCGCGTCGGCTGGTGAGCAGGAGGTGCTTCACGCCATGTTCGGCGACGAGGTGGTGGGCGATCACGCGGCCGAGGGAGCCGGTGCCGCCGGTGACGAGGACCGTGCCGTCCGGGTCCCATGCGCGGGCGCTCGGCGAGGTCGGGACTCCGCGGGCCAGCCGGGGAAGGTGAGCCGCACCGGCGCGGACCGCGACCTGGGGCTCGCCGGTGGCCAGCGCCACCCGCAGATGCTCCTCCCAGGTGTGCTGTTCCTCCACGTCCACCAGGACGAACCGGTCCGGAGCCTCCGATTGGGCGGAGCGTACGAGCCCCCACACGGCGGCGTGCGCGAGGTCCCGGACGTCTTCGGCGGGGGTGGCGGCGACGGCGCCACAGGTGACGATCACCAGCCGGGAGCCCTCCGTCGCGGGGTCCTCCAGCCAGGTCCGCATCGTCTCCAGGACGTCGGCGGTGGCCTCGTGTACGGCGGCGGCCAGGTCGCCCGGAGGGGGCGTCAGCAGCGGCAGCACCGTATAGGGCGTTGCCGTCGAGCCCGGCTCGACGGCATGGAGCACGAAGTCGGTCACGGCGGTGGCGTCGGTCCTCGCCGGTGTCCAGCCGACCTCGTACAGGGCGCCGTCATCCGCTCGGGACGCCTGAAGCAAGTGCCTCGGTACGGGCCGGGACGTCAATGTCTCCACGGAGGCCACGGGGCGCCCGTCGGCGCCGGTGAGGCGAAGCGAGACGCCGTCCGCGCCTGTCGGGACCAGGTGGACCCGGGCGGCAGCGGCCCCGGACGCCGTCAGCGACACCCCGGTCCAGAGGAACGGCAGGCGTACGGCGGCCTCGTTCGCTCCCTCGGACACGTTCTCCGGCTGCGAGAGGAGCATCGCGTGAAGTGCCGTGTCCAGGAGCGCCGGGTGAATCCCGAACAGGTCGGCCTCGGCCGCCTCCTCTTCGGGCAGGGCGACCTCGGCGAAGGTCTCGTCTCCGTGGCGCCAGGCTCGGCGGAGGCCCTGAAAGGCCGGGCCGTACCCGTAGCCGGAGGCGGCCAGATGGTCGTAGAAGCCGACGAGGTCGATGGGCTCGGCCCCGGCGGGAGGCCAGGCGGTCCCGTCGGGATGACCGTCGGCGTCTTCCTCCGGCGCGGTGCCGGTGAGGAAGCCCGCGGCGTGCTTAAGCCATACGCCGTCCGCCGAGTCGGTGCTCCGGGAGTGGACGCTGAACGACCGGCGGCCGGACCCGTCCTCGCTCTCGCCTTCCTCGCCCCCGACGTGCACCTGCACCGTGACGTGGTCGTCCTCGGGGACGGCGAACGGCGCCTGCTGGGTCAGCTCCTCCACCCGGCCGCAGCCGACCTCGTCCCCGGCCCGCAGCGCCATCTCGACCAGGGCGGTCCCCGAGAGGAGGGCTGTTCCGGCCACACTGTGGTCGGCGAGCCAGGGGTGCGTACGGAGGGAAAGGCGGCCGGTGAGGACGGCACCGCCATCCGCCAGCCGGAAGACGCCCCCGAGAAGGGGGTGGCGTGCGTCGCCGAGACCAAGCGCGTCAGGGTCACTGCTGGCGGGCGCGCCGTCCCCGAGCCAGTAGCGCCGGTGCTGGAAGGCGTACGTGGGCAGGTCGACGAGGCCCCCGCCGGGCAGCAGCGCGCCCCAGTCGACGTCGAGGCCGCGGGTGTGCGCCGCGGCGAGTGTGGCAAGGAGCGACTCGGGCTCCTCGCGGTCCGCCCGTACGAGCGGGAGCACGAGGGCCTCGCTCTCGACCGCGTCCAGGGTTTCCTGCGCCATCGCGGTCAGCGCGCCGCTCGGGCCCAGTTCCAGCAGGACGCCGACGTCCCGCTGGACCAACGCCTGGATGCCGTCGCCGAAGCGGACCACCTCCCGTACATGGCGGACCCAGTAGTCCGCGTCTGTCCGTTCGCCCGCCTCGACGAGCCTTCCGGTGACGTTGGACACCAGGGGGATCTGGGGTTCGGCGTACCGGATGCTCTCGGCCACGTCGGCGAAGTCGGCGAGCATGGCCTCCATCAGCGGGGAGTGGAACGCGTGACTCACCGTCAGCCGCCGTGTCCTGCGGCCGGGCAGCCGGGAGACGACGGTGTCCAGCTCGGTCGTGTCCCCGGAGAGCACCACGGACCGCGGGCTGTTCACCGCGGCGACGGACACCAGGTCCTCGTGTCCGGCCAGTGCCGCACGGGCCTCCTCCTCGGTGGCCTGGACGGCGACCATGCCGCCACCCCCGGGAAGGGCCTGCATCAGGCGGCCACGGGCCGTCACCAGCCTGGCCGCGTCCTGGAGGGTGAACACACCGGCGACGTGCGCGGCGGCGAGTTCACCCACGGAGTGGCCGATGAGGACGTCGGGCCGGACGCCCCAGCTCTCCAGCAGCCGGAAGAGCGCCACCTCGAAGGCGAACAGGGCGGCCTGCGTCCAGCGCGTCTGTGCCAGTTCCGCCGCGTCTTCGAGCACCGCCGGGTCCAGGTCCAGCGCCTGGCAGACGGTTGCGAAGGTGTCCGCGAACACGGGGTAGCCCTGTGCGAGTTGCGCGCCCATGCCTGCCCGCTGCGCGCCCTGGCCGGAGAACAGGAACGCGGTCCCCACCCCCGCCCTGGCCTCCACGGCCCGCTCGTCCGGCCGCCCCTCGGACAGCGCCGCGAGCGAGGCGACCAGCGTGTCGCGGTCCCCGCCGAGGAGCACGGCCCGGTGGTTCAGGGCCATGCGGCTCGTGGCCAGCGAGAAGCCCACGTCGACCGGGGCGAGCTCGGTCCGGCGGGCGAGGTGCTCGTGCAGCCGGGTGGCCTGCGCGCGCAGGGCGCCGGGCGTACGGGCCGAGAGGACCCACGGCACGACGGGGACGGTGGGCCTGTCGGACCGCCCGGGTTCGGCCTCGGGCTCGGTTCCGTGGGGTGCGCTTTCCAGGATCACGTGCGCGTTGGTGCCGCTGATACCGAAGGACGACACCCCGGCCCGCTGCGGGCGCCCCGTGTCCGGCCAGGGCTGTGCGTCGGTGAGCAGGGCGACCGCACCGGCGGACCAGTCGACGTGCGAGGTCGGCTGGTCCACGTGCAGGGTCCGCGGCAGCTCACCGTGGCGCATCGCCATGACCATCTTGATCACGCCGGTGACACCGGCCGCCGCCTGGGTGTGAGCGACGTTCGACTTGACCGATCCCAGCAAGAGCGGCCGGTCAGCGGGCCGGTCCTGCCCGTAGGTCGCGAGCAGGGCCTGTGCCTCGATGGGATCGCCGAGGCGGGTCCCGGTGCCGTGTGCCTCCACCGCGTCGATGTCGGACGGGGAGAGCGCGGCGCTCGCGAGCGCCGCCCGGATCACTCGTTGCTGCGAGGGGCCGTTGGGCGCCGTGAGACCGCTGCTGGACCCGTCCTGGTTCACGGCCGATCCACGCAGCAGGGCGAGGACACGGTGGCCGTTGCGCCGGGCGTCGGACAGCCGCTCCAGCAGGACCACTCCGGCGCCCTCGGCGTGCCCGACCCCGTCGGCCGCCGAGGCGAAGGACTTGCACCGGCCGTCGCGCGCCAGGCCCCGCTGGCGGCTGAACTCGATGAACTCCTGCGGACCGGACATGACGGTGACGCCACCGGCGAGCGCGAGAGAGCATTCGCCCCCGCGCAGCGCCTTGCCCGCGAGGTGCAGGGCGACGAGGGACGACGAGCACGCCGTGTCCACAGTGACCGCCGGTCCCTCCAGGCCGAAGGTGTAGGCGACACGGCCCGAGATGACGCTGGCGGAGTTGCCCGTCATCGTGTAGCCCTCGACGTCCGCGGGCACCTTGCGCAGCCCGGCCAGATAGTCCGAGGACATAGCTCCGGCGAAGACGCCGACCTTGGTACCCCGGAGCCGGGCGACGTCCAGGCCCGCTCGCTCGAACACTTCCCAGGAGGCTTCCAGCAGGAGGCGCTGCTGGGGGTCCATGGCGAGGGCCTCACGCGGGGAGATCTCGAACAGCTCGGCGTCGAAGTCGGCGACGCCGTCCAGGAATCCGCCCTCGCGGCAGTACGTCTTGCCGACGGCCTCCGGATCCGGGTCGTAAAGGTCCTCGACGTTCCAGCCGCGGTCCTCGGGGAAGGGCGAGACCGCGTCGCGGCCGTCGCTCACCAGTTGCCACAGGTCCTCGGGCGAACGTATGCGCCCGGGCAGTCGGCACGACATGGCGATGATCGCGAGCGGCTCGTCCTCCAGCGTCCGTACGGGGGCGGTGTCCGCGTCCGACGGGCCCGCGGCGCCGGTGAGTTCGGCCTTCAGGTGGCGGGCCAGCGCCGTCGCCGTCGGATGGTCGAAGATCAGTGTCGAGGGCATCCGCAGCCCGACGGCGGTGCTGATGCGGTTGCGCAGTTGTACGGCCGTCAGCGAGTCGAAGCCCATGTCGGAGAAGCCGCGGTGCGGGTTGACCGCCGACCGGTCCGTATGGCCGAGCGCGGCTGCCACATGGGTGCGCACCACATCGAGGAGGAGCCGCTCCTGCTCCGGCTCGGGCATGCTGGCGAGACCGCGCAGCAGCTCGGAGCCGCCCTCCGCGGGCCCGGCCTGGGCCGTCGGGCGCCGAGCGGTCGTCCGGACGAGCCCGCTGAAAAGGGCCGGGAGAGCGCCGGTGGCGGCCCGGGCGCGCAATGCCGACGTGTCCAGTCGCACCGGCACCAGGAGCGCCGGTCCGTCCGCCGTCGTCGCGGTGTCGAAGAGGGCGAGTCCCTCGCCCTCTTCCAGCGGTGTCATCCCGCTGCCGGACAGCCGCGCGCGGTCGGCGCTGTCCAGGTGGGCGGTCATGCCGCCGCGCTGCCGCCACAGGCCCCAGGCGAGGGACACCGCGGGGAGTCCCTGGGCGCGCCGGTGCTGTGCCAGCGCGTCGAGGAAGGTGTTGGCGGCGGCGTAGTTCGCCTGCCCCGGTCCTCCTACGAGACCCGCCGCCGAGGAGAAGAGGACGAAGTCCCGTAGCTCCAGGTCTGCGGTGGCCTCATGCAGATTGACGGCCGCATCCACCTTCGGCCGCATCACCGCGTCCAACCGCTCAGCGGTCAGCGAACCAACAACACCGTCATCCAGCACACCCGCCGCGTGAATCACCGACACCAACGGACGCCCCACCGGAATGTCCGCCACCAACCGGTCAACCGCCGCCCGATCAGCCACATCACACCCCACGACCGTCACCTCACCACCCAACGCGGCAACCTCACCCACCAACTCCGCCGCCCCCGGCGCCTCCACCCCCCGCCGACTCGTCACCACCACATGCCGCACCCCACACTCAGCAACCAGATGACGCACCAGCAGCCCACCCAGCAGACCGGTTCCACCAGTGATCAACACCGTGCCCTCAGAGTCCCACTCCCCCGCCTTCTCCCCACCCCGGACGGAACGGGCGAGACGGGGAACGAGCACTTCCCCACCACGTACCGCGACCTGCGGCTCGCCCGTGGCCAAGGCAGCCGGAAGGACCTCGGCCCACTCCGTGCCCTCATCCACGTCGAGCAGGACGAACCGGTCCGGATGCTCCGACTGGGCCGACCTGATCAGCCCCCACACCGCGGCCTCAGCGAGCCCGGGAACGTCCTCATTCGCCGTCGTGGCGACCGCGCCCCGCGTGACCACCACCAACCGCGAGGCAGTGGCCGATTCATCCGCCAACCACCCCTGAACGGCCTCCAGTGCCCTGCCCGCAACCCGACGCGCACCGTCCGCGAGACCCTCTTCCCCGGCCCCCGCGCACGGCAGCACCACCACATCGCTGCCCTCGGAGGCGGGCTGCCCGTACACCGACCGCGTCACCGCGTCGGCGCCGCCGCCCGCGTCGGAGGACGCCGTCGGCACCCAGTCGACCGCGTACAGCGAACCGTGCTCCGCGCTGCTCGCCCGCCGGAATTCCGCCGATGACACAGCACGGGAGGTCAAGCGCTCTACGCACGCGACAGGGCGGCCCTCGGTGTCGGCGATTTCCACGGACGCGGCGTCCCCGCCCTCGCCCATCAGCCGTACGCGCAGTGCCCCCGCGCCTGAGGCGTAGAGCGTGACGCCGTTCCAACTGAACGGCAGCCGCACCTCATCCGTGCCGTCGTTGACGGCCAATTCGGCGTGCAACGCCGCATCGAGCAGAGCAGGGTGAAGCCCGTAGAGAGAGGCCGACTCGCGCTCCTCCTCGGGGAGGACGATCTCGGCGTACGTCTCGTTGCCCCGGCGCCAGACCGCCTGAAGCCCCTGGAAGACGGGGCCGTAGACATAGCCCGACTCGGCCAAGCGCGCGTAGAAGTCTCCCAGCACGACCGGCTCGGCCCCGGCGGGCGGCCACGCGCGGAAATCGAAGCTGCTCCCCGGTGCCTCGGCGCTTAACACACCCTCGGCATGGCACACCCACTCCGCATCCTGGCCGTTGCGCGAAGAAACACTCACCGTCCGCCGCTGTCCGGCATCTCCCGCCCCGACATGCACCTGGATCATGACTCCGCCGTCGTCCGGAATCACCAGAGGCACCTGCAGAGTGAGCTCTTCCAGCCGTCCGTGTCCGACCTCGTCACCCGCGCGAATCGCCAGCTCCACGAATGCGGCGCCGGGCAGCACCACCGTCCCCGTCACCGCATGGTCAGCGAGCCACGGATGGGTCCGCAAGACAGAGACCCCGACAGGACCAGCCCACCGTCTTGTGCGAGGGAAAGCGCCGCGCCCAGCAACGGATGATCGACGGCGCCCATGCCCATCGAACTCGGATCGGCCAACGCCACGTCTGTTCCGGTCACCCAGTAGCGTTGCCGTTGGAAGGCGTAGGTGGGCAGGTCCACCCGGCGTCCGCCCGGCAGGAGCGTGGTCCAGTCGACCTCCACACCCTCCGTCCAGGCCCCGGCCACCGACGCCAGGAACCGGTCCCAGCCGCCCTCATCACGCCGCAGCGACCCCACCACCGACGCCGACGCCGCCAACTCCTCAATCGTCTCCAACACACTGTTCACCAACACCGGATGCGCGCTGGCCTCAATGAAAACCCCGTACCCCTGCCCCACCAGCGCCCGCGTCGCCCCCTCAAACCCCACCTGCTCACGCAGATTCCGAACCCAATACGCGGCATCCACATCCGCAGTGTCCAGCCAGTCACCCGTGACCGTCGAGAAGAACGGAACCCGCGAGGAAACCGGCGCCACCGGCCCCAAAACCTCCAGCAACTCCTCTTCCAGCACATCCACATGCCCACAATGCGACGCATACGACACCGGCAACCGCCGCGCCCGCACCCCCCGCTCCTCACACGCCACCAGGAAGGCGTCCAGCGCGTCCGCGTCCCCCGAGACCACCGTCGCACTCGGCCCGTTCACCGCCGCCACCGACAAGGCCCCCGGCCACGCCGCGATCAGCTCCTCCACCTCCACCACCGGAGCCGAGACCGACACCATGCCGCCCAACCCCGAAATACGCACCAGCGCCTGACTACGCAGAGCAACCACCCGCGCCGCATCCTCCAACGACAGACCACCCGCCACACACGCCGCCGCAATCTCCCCCTGCGAATGCCCCACCACCGCACCAGGCACCACACCCACCGAACGCCACACCTCAGCCAACGACACCATCACCGCCCACAACACGGGCTGCAACACATCAACCCGCTCCCACAACTGGGCCGCATCGCCCTCACCCCGCAACACCCCAACCAAAGACCAATCCACAAAAGGCGCCAGCGCCCGCTCACACTCCCCAATCCGCCCCGCAAACACCGCAGAGGACAGCAACTCCACCGCCATCCCCACCCACTGCCACCCCTGCCCCGGAAACACCAGCACCGGCCGCACACCCCGACGCGCCACACCCCGCACCACACCCCGACCCGGTCCCTGCGACGCCAGCGCCCCCAGCCCCTCGACCAGCTCCGCCCGGTCCGACCCCAGCACCACCGCCCGATGCTCCGGGAGGCTCCACCGGTTCAGGTGCCTGCTCCACGATCACATGCGCGTTCGTCCCACTGATCCCGAACGACGAGACACCCGCCCGCCGCGGCCTGCCCGTCTCCGGCCACTCCCGCGCCTCGGCCAGCAGCTCCACCCCGCCACCGGCCCACTCGATCTGCCCCGAGGGCTCCTCAACGTGCAGCGTCTTGGGCAGCACACCGTGTCGTAGTGCCTGCACCATCTTGATGACGCCTGCCACACCTGCGGCCGCCTGGGTGTGCGCGATGTTCGACTTCACCGAGCCCAACCACAACGGACGGTCCTCACCCCGCCCCTTCCCATACACCGCCTGCAACGCCTGCGCCTCAATCGGATCACCCAACGGCGTCCCGGTCCCATGCGCCTCGACCGCGTCCACCTCACCCGCAGAAAGCCCCGCACTCGCCAACGCCGCACGGATCACCCGCTGTTGCGACGGACCATTCGGCGCCGTCAGACCGCTGCTCGCACCGTCCTGATTCACCGCCGAACCCCGCACCACCGCCAACACCTCATGACCCAACCGCCGCGCATCCGACAACCGCTCCAACAGAAGAACGCCAACACCCTCGCCAGTCCCGAACCCGTCCGCCGACGCACCGAACGCCTTGCACCGACCGTCCACTGACAACCCCCGCTGCCGACTGAAGTCGAGCAGCACGCGTGGTCCGGCCATGATGAGGGCGCCCCCGGCGAGGGCGAGATCGCACTCGCCCGCGCGCAGTGCCTGGCCCGCCAGATGCATCGCCACCAGCGACGACGAACACGCCGTGTCCACCGACACCGCCGGGCCCTCAAGACCCAGCACATAGGAGATCCGGCCAGAGATCACGCTTTGCGTGTTGCCCGTGACGAAGTAACCCTCCACTTCCTCCGGCAGCCGCGGGAACTGGGTGACGTAGTCCGACCAGCCGGTCCCGACGAAGACACCCACCTGTTTGCCGCGCAGCGAGCGAGGCAGGACCCCTGCTCGCTCGATCGCCTCCCACGAAGCCTCCAGCAGCAGCCGCTGCTGCGGATCCATGGTCCTGGCCTCGCGCGGGGAGATCCCGAAGAATTCGGCGTCGAAGTCCGCGGCGCTGCCGACGAACCCGCCTTCTCGCACGTATGCCTTGCCGAGGGTGTCCGGGTCCTGGTCGTACAGCCCGTCGACGTCCCAGCCCCGGTCGGTCGGCAGCCCGGAGACGGTGTCACGGCCTTCGGCGACCACGTCCCACAAGTCCTCTGGGGTCTCGACCCCTCCCGGATAGCGGCAGGCCATGCTGACGATCGCCAGCGGCTCACGGGACGCGGCTTCGAGTTTCTGGTTCTGGAGTTGTAGCCGTTTGGTCTCTTTAACAGCCGCGCGGAGCGCGTCAACCATCTGCTCGGTGGATGCGTCGGTCACGAGCTTGTCCCTTCGGCTGCTTCGCCGTCGTCCGTTCCGGCGTGCGCCATGCGCATGAGGTCGGCGAGGTCGAGTTCGTCCACCGCGTCGAGGGCCTGTTCGAGTTCGGTGTCGGACGCGGCCTCGCGGGTGGAGGCCGGGGTGTCAGGTTCGGGGGCGGTGACGTCGGGGACGAGGACAGCGCCCAGGTACTCCGCGACCGCCAGCGGGGTGGGGTAGTCGAACAGCAGCGTCGACGGGAGCCGACGACCCACGAGGCCGCGCAGCCGGTTGCGGAGTTCGACCGCGGTGAGCGAGTCGAAGCCCGTGTCCATGAAGCCGCGTTCGGGGTCCATCGCGTCGCTCCCGGAGTGGCCGAGAATGCGGGCCGCGTGACCGCAGACCAGGTCCAGCAGTAGCCGTAGCTGCTCGTCCCGGTCCAGGCCGACGAGGCGTTCGCGCAACGCCTCCGCCTCCGAGCGGGACGTCTCGCCCGTGGCGTCCGTCCCGGCCGCTGACCGCCGGGCCGGGGTTCGCGCCAGCCCTGACAGCAGTGCGGGGGCGGTGCCCGCTGCGACGCCGCGAGCGAGAGCTGTCCGGTTGAGCCGCACCGTGAGCAGGAGCGCCTCGTCGGCGCTGAGCGCGGAGTCGAAGATCGCCGCGCCCTGGTCGGCGCTGATGGGGGCCAGGCCGACCCGTGCGATGCGGGCGAGTTCGCTCTCGCCCAGGCGGGCGGACATGCCGCCCTCGTGGCTCCACGGGCCCCAGGCCAGGGACTGGGCGCACAGCCCGTCGGCCCGGCGCCGCTGGGCGAAGGTGTCCAGGAAGGCGTTGGCGGCGGCGTAGTTCGCCTGTCCCGCGTTGCCGAGTGTCGCGGACGCCGAGGAGAACAGCACGAACGCCGACAGGTCCAGGTCGAGTGTCGCCTCGTGAAGGTTCAGCGCCGAGTCAGCCTTGGCCCGGAGCACGGTGTCGAAGCGTTCCGGCGTGAGGGCGTCGACGGTGCCGTCGTCCAGGACACCGGCCAGGTGCAGGACTGCGGTGAGCGGCCGGTCCACGGGGACGGACGCGATCAGTTCACCGACCGCGTGCGGGTCTCCCGTGTCGCAGGCCACCACGGACACCTGGGCGCCCAGGGCTTCGAGCTCGTCGGACAGAGCCGCCGCGCCGGGAGCGTCGGTGCCCTGGCGACTCGTCAGCATCAGGTTTCTGACGCCGTGGTCCTTGGCCAGGTGGCGGGCGATGAGCCCGCCGATGGTGCCAGTGCCTCCGGTGATCAGCACCGTGCCCTCGGGATCCCAGACCGGGGGCATCGTCAGCACG
>NZ_JBHVRR010000088.1:0-12753 GCF_042885635.1 Streptomyces sp. NPDC058045
CCCGGACACCGTTCCGGGGGCCGCCGCCCGGCCCGGTCACGGCAGCGGCCGCAGGGCGTGGGCACCGCCGGTTGTGAGAGGGACGGAATGGAACCGACCGAGAGCACCGCCACGGGCTCACGCCTGCGTCTGCGCCGGCCAGCCGGAATCCGGCGCGGCCGCCGGACCGGACGCACCGGCCACCCGGCGGACCCCGGCCCGGCCGGCACCCCCCGCCCTGTGCACCATGACCCCGCGATCTGCGGGCAGTTGACGGCGTCCGCGGCCGGCGCCGCGAGCAGACGGGCACTCAGCGGACCGATACCCCCCGGGTGCCCGGGGGCGAAGCCCCGCGGAGTCGCCGCCACCGTCGCCCGGCTGCGCGCCGCCGCCCCCGCGCTCGTCGCCGGCCTCGCCCTCGCCCTCCTCGGCGCCGGCGCCCACCGCGCCCTCGACGGCCACCACGCCCTCTTCCCCACCGGGCTCCCCGGCTGGTCCCTCGCCGTACTCACCGGAGTCATCGTCGGCCACCTGGTCGCCCTCGGACGGGACCGCTGGTGGGGCGGCACCGGCTCCGGTGCCGCCCTCATCCTCGCCGTACTGCTGCTCTACGGCTGGATCCCGGCGGGCATGGTCAGCCTCATCGTGGTGGTGCTGGTCGCCGCCGCCCGCCGCCAGCGCTGGCACCAGGCCCTGCTGCACGGCGGGAGCGACCTCCTCGGCCTCGCCGCCGGCGCCCTCGTCCTCCACCTCGGCGGCCGCACCCCCACCGTCGAAAGCCCGTGGAAACCCGAGACCTGGACGCTCGGCGCCGCCCCCCAGATCCTCCTCGCCGCCACCGTCTACGTCTGCGTCTCCCGGCTCCTGCTCTGCAAGCTCCAGGACCCGGGCGCCGACCCGCTGCCCACCGTCGCCCGCACCGCCCTCCTCCGGCAGAGCCTCGTCGGCCTCGCCCTCCTCGGCATCACCCCGCTGATCTGCGTGGTCGCCACCGCCCTCCCGGTACTGCTGCCGCTCTTCGCGGTACCGCTGATCGCCCTCGACTCCACCCTGTGGATCGCCCGCGCCCGCGCCGAGGAACAACTCCGCGACCCGCTCACCGGCCTGCCCAACCGGCAGTGGCTCCTGGAACGCACCTGGGCCGCCCTGGACGACGCCGAGCACGTCGGCGCCCGCGCCGCGCTCATCCTGATCGACCTGGACCGCTTCCGCTCCGTCAACGACACCCTCGGCCACCTCGCCGGCGACCGGCTGCTGCTCCAGATCGCCGAACGCCTCCAACTCGCCCTGCCCCGCGGCGCGGAGGCCGCCCGCCTCGGCGGCGACGAGTTCGCCGTACTGCTGCCCGCCGCCGACTCCACCACCACCGCCACCCGCATGGCCCGCGCCCTCGTCGCCGAACTCGGCTCCCCCCTCGACCTGGACGGCCTCACCCTCGTCCTGGAGGCCAGCGCCGGGCTCGCCGTCTTCCCCGACCACGCACTCGACGCGGAGGGCCTGCTGCGCCGCGCCGACGTCGCCATGTACCAGGCGAAGCGGGACCGCACCGGCGTCGAGGTCTACGAATCCAAGCGGGACTCCAACACCCCTGACCGCCTAGGCCTGTTGGGTGATCTGCGGCGCGCACTGGACGCGGGCGAGGTCGAGCTGCACTACCAGCCCAAGGTCCGCTTCGACGGGCAGATCGCCGGCCTGGAGGCGCTGGTGCGCTGGGTGCACCCGGAGCGCGGCCGGGTCCCCCCGGACGAGTTCATCGCCATCGCCGAAACCTCCGGCCTGATGCCGCACCTCACCGAGTACGTCCTGGAGACCGCGCTCGCACAGGTCGCCGACTGGCGCGAACAGGGACTCAGGGTGCCGGTCGCCGTCAACGTCTCACCCCGCGACGTCCACACCCCGGGCTTCGCCGGCTCGGTCGCCGCGCGGCTGGCCCGGCACCGGGTCCCGGCCGGCGCCCTCCAGTTGGAGATCACCGAGCACGTCCTGCTGGAGGACCCGCAGCGGGCCGCCGACACCCTCGCCGCCCTCGCCGGCCACGGCGTGAAGATGTCCCTGGACGACTTCGGCACCGGCTACTCCTCCCTCGTCCATCTGCGGCGGCTCCCGGTCAGCGAACTCAAGATCGACCGCTCCTTCGTGGCCCGCCTCGCCATCGACGCGGAGGACGCCGAGATCGTCCGCTGCACCATCGACCTGGCGCACTCCCTCGGCCTGGTCGTCGTCGCCGAGGGCGTGGAGGACGACGAGACCTGGGAACGGCTGCGGGATCTGCACTGCGACGCGGTCCAGGGCTGGCTGGTGGCCGCCGCGATGCCGCCCGGGGAGGCCACGAGCTGGCTGCGCGCCCGCGCCGCGGCGGTCCGCCCCGCCCTCCCCGCACCCCCGGCGGCCCACGCCCGAGCCCTCCCCGGCCACCACCCGCGGCCGTAGTCCGCCCGCTCCCCGCACCCACGGCCGGTACCTCCCGCCGGTGAAGGGGGAATCCGTTTCACGCCCAGGGGGGCCGGGCCCATAGGATTGAGCCCAACCAACAGCACTCACCCCATGAGGATCTCCCATGCCCGGCATCACGCGCGAGGAGGTCGCCCACCTCGCCCGGCTGGCACGTCTGGAGCTGAAGGCGGAAGAGCTTGACCACTTCGCCGGACAGCTCGACGACATCATCGGCGCGGTGGCCCGCGTCAGCGAGGTCGCCGACCAAGACGTCCCCCCGACCTCCCACCCGCTGCCGCTGACCAACGTCATGCGCGCGGACGAGGTCCGTCCGTCGCTCACCCCCGCGCAGGCGCTCTCCGGCGCCCCCGCCCAGGAGCAGCAGCGTTTCAAGGTGCCCCAGATCCTGGGGGAGGACTGACCATGACGGACATCATCAAGCTCACCGCCGCGGAGACCGCACGGCGGATCGCCGCCGGCGAACTGACCGCGGTCCAGGTCACCGAGGCCCACCTGGCCCGGATCGAGGCCGTGGACGAGAAGGTGCACGCCTTCCTGCACGTGGACCGCGAGGGCGCGCTGGCGCAGGCGCGCGCCGTCGACGCCAAGCGGGAACGCGGCGAGCAGCTCGGCCCGCTGGCCGGCGTCCCGCTCGCGCTGAAGGACATCTTCACCACCGAGGGCATCCCGACCACCGTCGGCTCCAAGATCCTCGACGGCTGGATTCCGCCCTACGACGCGACGCTCACCCGCCGCCTCAAGGACGCCGACGTCGTCATCCTCGGCAAGACCAACATGGACGAGTTCGCCATGGGCTCCTCCACCGAGAACAGCGCCTTCGGCCCCACCGGCAACCCCTGGGACCTCACCCGCGTCCCGGGCGGCTCCGGCGGCGGCTCCAGCGCCGCGCTCGCCTCGTACCAGGCGCCGCTGGCCATCGGCACCGACACCGGCGGCTCCATCCGCCAGCCGGCCGCCGTCACCGGCACCGTCGGCGTCAAGCCCACCTACGGCGCGGTCTCCCGGTACGGCATGGTCGCCTTCTCCAGCTCCCTCGACCAGGGCGGCCCCTGCGCGCGCACCGTGCTGGACGCGGCGCTGCTGCACGAGGCGATCGCCGGGCACGACCCGCTGGACTCCACGTCCATCGACGCCCCCGTCCCGCCGGTGGTGGAAGCCGCCCGCAACGGCAGCGTCTCCGGGCTGCGTATCGGCGTCGTCAAGCAGTTCCGCGGCGAGGGCTACCAGCCGGGCGTGGTGCAGCGCTTCGACGAGTCCGTCGAACTGCTCCGCGAACTGGGCGCCGAGATCGTCGAACTCGACTGCCCCTCCTTCGACTTGGCGCTCTCCGCGTACTACCTGATCGCGCCCAGCGAGTGCTCCAGCAACCTGGCCCGCTTCGACGCGATGCGCTACGGGCTGCGGGTCGGGGACGACGGCGGCCACTCGGCGGAGGACGTCACCGCGCTGAGCCGGGAGGCCGGCTTCGGCGACGAGGTCAAGCGCCGCATCATGCTCGGCACCTACGCCCTCAGCTCCGGCTACTACGACGCCTACTACGGCAGCGCGCAGAAGGTCCGCACCCTCATCACGCGGGACTTCGAGAGGGCCTTCGAGCAGGTCGACGTGCTGGTCTCGCCGACCACGCCCACCACCGCCTTCCCGATCGGCGAGCGCGCCGACGACCCGATGGCGATGTACCTGGCCGACCTGTGCACCATCCCGACCAACCTCGCGGGCAACGCGGCCATGTCGCTGCCCTGCGGCCTCGCGCCCGAGGACAAGCTGCCGGTCGGGCTCCAGATCATCGCCCCCGCGATGAAGGACGACCGGCTGTACACGGTCGGTGCGGCCGTCGAGGCCGCCTTCGTGGAACGCTGGGGGCACCCGCTGCTTGAGGAGGCACCGTCACTGTGACCGCAATGACCAAGAAGGCCAAGAACTTCAAGAAGTCCAAGTCCGGCATCTACCTGTCGATGGGCACCACCGCCTTCGGCGCGCTCAGCGTGATCAAGCAGGCCAGGAAGGCCCGCGAGGAGAGCGACACGCTGCGACTGCTGGACGCGGGAGTCTCCGCGGCGGCCATCATCACCGGCCTCGCGATCCTCTACCGAGAGCTGAAGCGCCTCGGCGACGACGATGTGCTGCTGGGCTGAGAGGGAAGTTTCACCGTGACTGTCGCTACCGACCTGGTGTCGTACGAGGACGCGCTCGCGTCCTACGACCCCGTCATGGGCCTGGAGGTCCATGTCGAACTGGGCACCAGGACCAAGATGTTCTGCGGGTGCTCCACCGAGCTGGGCGCCGAGCCCAACTCGCAGACCTGCCCCACCTGTCTGGGCCTGCCCGGCTCGCTGCCCGTGGTCAACGCGGTGGGCGTCGAGTCCGCCGTCAAGATCGGCCTGGCCTTGCACTGCGAGATCGCCGAGTGGTGCCGCTTCGCCCGGAAGAACTACTTCTATCCGGACATGCCGAAGAACTTCCAGACCTCCCAGTACGACGAGCCGATCGCCTTCGACGGCTATCTCGACGTGCAGTTGGAGGACGGCGAGGTCTTCCGCGTGGAGATCGAACGCGCCCACATGGAGGAGGACACCGGCAAGTCCACCCACATCGGCGGCGCCACCGGCCGCATCCACGGCGCCTCGCACTCGCTGCTCGACTACAACCGCGCCGGCATCCCCCTCATCGAGATCGTCACCAAGCCGATCACGGGCGCCGGCGAGCGCGCCCCCGAGGTCGCCCGCGCCTATGTGGCCGAGTTGCGTGAACTCATCAAGGCGCTCGGCGTCTCCGAGGCCCGGATGGAAATGGGCCAGATGCGCTGCGACGTCAACCTCTCGCTGATGCCCCAGGGCAGCGAGAAGTTCGGCACCCGCAGCGAGACCAAGAACGTCAACTCGCTGCGCAGCGTGGAGCGCGCCGCCCGGTACGAGATCCAGCGGCACGCCGCGGTGCTCTCCACCGGCGGCCTCATCGTGCAGGAGACCCGCCACTTCCACGAGGAGGACGGCTCCACCACCTCGGGCCGGGTGAAGGAGGAGGCCGAGGACTACCGGTACTTCCCCGAGCCTGACCTGGTGCCGGTGGCGCCGCCCCGCGCGTGGGTGGAGGAACTGCGGGCGGAGCTGCCCGAGCAGCCGCTGGCCCGCCGCAACCGGCTGCGCGAGGAGTGGGACATCAGCGCCCACGACATGCAGTCCATCCTCAACGCCGGCGCCATCGAGCCCATCGTCGCCACCATCGAGGCGGGAGCGGACGCCGCCTCGGCCCGCAAGTGGTGGATGGGCGAACTGGCCCGCCGCGCCAACGAGGAGGGCACGGAACTCTCGGCGCTCACCATCACACCGGAGCAGGTCGCCCGGGTGACCTCGCTGGTGAAGGAGGGCTCGCTCAACGACAAGCTGGCCCGCCAGGTCATCGAGGGCGTCCTCGCCGGTGAGGGCACCCCGGACGAGGTGGTGGAGAAGCGCGGCCTGAAGGTCGTCTCCGACGAGGGCGCGCTGACCACCGCGGTCGACGAGGCCATCGCCGGGAACCAGGCCGTCGCGGACAAGATCCGCGGCGGCAAGGTGGCGGCGGCCGGCGCGCTGGTCGGCGCCGTCATGAAGGCGACCCGCGGCCAGGCCGACGCGGCCCGCGTGAAGGAACTGATCCTGGAGAAGCTGGGCGTCACGGAGGGCTGACCTCCGTCTCCCGGACAGACCCCTCCGTCTCCCGGTCCCACCCGCAGCACGACGAGAGCGGTGCACTCATGGGAGTGCACCGCTCTCGGCGCGTGGTGTGTGCGGTGCAGTCGGATGTGAGCGGCGCTCTCGCGGGAGTTGTGAGCCGTGCACTCGTGGGTGAGCGCCGCACTCGTCCGTGAGCGGTGCTCTCGCCCCCCCGGCCGGTGAGCAATGCTCGCGTTCATGAGCAGCGGCCGCGATCGCGTGCACCGCTCTCGTCCGCGAGCACTGCTCTCACCCGCGAGCACCGCTCCAACTCGCGTGCGCCGCTCTCAGCCGCGAGCACCGCTCCAACTCACGAGCCCCGCTCTCGCCGGTGAGCACCGCTCCAACCCGCGTGCGCCGCTCTCGCCCCCGCCCCGCCGTACATCGCGAACCCAGCCCGAGCCGCCGCCCCACCCCGCACCCGAAGTTCCCCCTGTACAGCCCGGGGTTCCCGTTGTGAGTAAACCCACGAAACGGGCAATTGATCTCTTTCTGCTGCGAGAGTGGCTGTCGGCGCATCCGCGCTGTACGTGTTCTCTTCGGGATGTTCCGGATGATCCGGACCTGCCGCGGTGTTCGGCCGCCGGCCCCGGGGACGTTCCACTACACCCCAGGGAGCAGGTCGGTGGCAGCACTCGCGCGGTGGTGTGTCCGGAATCGGCTGATCGTCCTGGTCTTCTGGCTGCTCGCGCTGGGTGGTGCCGCCGGTGGTGCGCTCGCCGCCGGTAGTGCGTACTCCAACAACTACGACGTGCCCGGTACCGAGGCCGGTCGTGCCACCGAGCTGCTCAACAAGGGCTTCGGCGGTCTCGGCGGTGACACCGACACCATCGTCTGGCACACCGACCGCGGTACGGTGCGCGCCGCCGACGTCGAGCAGACCATGACCGCCACCCTGGACCGCCTGCGCGACCTGACCCATGTCACCTCGGTCGACGGCCCCTACGGCAACGGCAGTGGGGGCGGTGACAACAGTGGCGGTGCCCACCGGATCAGTGCCGACGGCCACACCGCCTACGCCACCCTCACCTTCGACCAGGAGGCCGGGCACCTCGGCCGCGGCGACATCCAGGCTGTGGTGGACACGGCCACCGAGGCTCGTGCGAGCGGGCTCCAGGTGGAGTTGGGGGGTGACGCGGTCGGGCTCACCGAGTCGCCCGGGGGGCATCTCGCGGAGATCGTCGGGGTGGGGGTGGCGGCCGTGGTGCTGTTCCTCGCCTTCGGTTCCGCCGCGGCCTCCCTGCTGCCAATCGCCACCGCGCTGGTCGGCGTCGGGACCGCCTACGCCGGTACGGTCCTGCTCGGTCATGCCATGACCGTCGCCGACTTCGCGCCCATGCTCGGCCTGCTGGTCGGCCTCGGGGTGGGGATCGACTACGCGCTCTTCATCGTCACCCGGCACCGGCGCGGGTTGAAGAGCGGGCTCGATGTCGCCGAGGCCGCCACCCGGGCCGTGGCCACCACCGGCAGAGCCGTGGTCTTCGCCGGCGCCACCGTGTGCATCGCCCTGCTCGGGATGCTGATCCTCCGGCTCAGCTTCCTCAACGGGGTCGCCGTCGCCGCCAGCCTGACCGTGCTGCTCACCGTCGCCGCCTCGGTGACCCTGCTGCCCGCGCTGCTCTCCCTCATCGGTATGCGCGCCCTCAGCCGCCGCGAACGCCGACGACTCGCGGAGCACGGCCCGGCGCCCCGGGTGGCCACCGGTTTCTCCGCGCGCTGGTCCTCCTTCGTGGAACGCCGCCCCAAGCTGCTCGGTGCGATCGCCCTCGTCGTGATGGCCGTCCTCGCGCTGCCCACCCTCTCCCTTCACCTCGGCACCTCCGACCAGGGCAACGACCCCCGCGGCAGCACCACCCGGCAGGCGTACGACCTGCTGGCCGACGGTTTCGGGCCCGGCGTCAACGGGCCGCTCACCCTCGCCACCCCTGTCTCGGGCGGCGGGGACCGGCTCGCTCTGGAACGGCTCGGTACCACCCTGGACGGCACTCCGGGTGTCGCCTCCACCAGTCCGGTCACCTACAACGCCGCAGGGGACACCGCCTACCTCCAGGTGGTGCCCGAGTCGGCGCCGCAGTCGATCCACACCAGTGAGCTGGTCGACCGGCTCCGCCACGACGTGCTGCCGCGGGCCGAGCAGGGCACCTCGCTGGATCTGGCGGTCGGCGGAGTGACCGCCGGCTATGACGACTTCGCCGCCGCGATCGTCGGCAAACTGCCGCTCTTCGTCGGGGTGGTGATCTCGCTGGGCTGCGTCCTGCTGCTGCTGGCGTTCCGCTCCATCGGCATCCCGCTGAAGGCGGCCGCGATGAACGTGGCCGCGGTGGCCGCCGCGTTCGGAGTGGTGGTCGCCGTCTTCCAGTGGGGCTGGGGCAGCGAACTCCTGGGCCTGGGGCGGGCGGGGCCCATCGAGCCCTTCCTCCCCGTGATCATGGTCTCGGTGCTCTTCGGGCTCTCCATGGACTACCAGGTCTTCCTGGTGAGCCGGATGTACGAGGAGTGGCTGGAGACCCGCGACAACCGGCGTGCGGTCCGCGTCGGCCTCGCCGAGACCGGCAGCGTGATCAACTCCGCCGCGGTCATCATGATCTCCGTCTTCCTCGCCTTCGTCCTCAGCGGGGACCGGGTGATCGCCATGTTCGGCATCGGCCTCGCCGCCGCCGTCGCCCTCGACGCCTTCGTCCTGCGCACCCTGCTGGTGCCCGCCCTGATGCATCTGCTGGGCGGCGCCAACTGGTGGCTGCCCGCGCGGCTCGACCGGATCCTGCCGCGGATCAGCATCGAGCCGCCCGAGTGCCGCCGTGCGACCATGCCAGGGCAGCGGCAGCCGGACGGCGCGGGAGCCGAGGACGCCACCGCCCCCGCCGACCTCCCCGGCGGCCGCTGATCCGCGCAAGAACGACGGGTCCCGGCGAGGAGTGGGCGATGTACGCGAGATCACTGGGTGCGGACGGCGCCGAACTGCGGCCGCTGGAACCCTGGCAGGCCGCCGACTTCCTGGCCCATCTGGAACGCGGCCGCGCCCACATCAACCGCCATATCGCCTTCGGCACCAACGCCACCGACCTGCCCTCCGCCCGCGCCCTCCTCCAGACGTACGCGGAGAAGCGCGCCTCGGACAGCGGGAGCCTGCACGGGCTGTGGCTGGACGGGCGGCTCGTCGGCGGGCTGCTCTTCCGCACCTTCGACGAGCAGGCCGGGAACTGCGAGTTGGGCTGCTGGCTGGAGCCCGCCGCGGTGGGGCGCGGCCTGGTCACCCGGGGCGCCCGGGTGCTGATCGACTGGGCGGTGCGGGAGCGCGGCATCCACCGGGTGGAGTGGCTGGTGTCCAGTGAGAACACCGCCAGCGTCCGGGTCGCCCAGCGGCTGGGGATGCGCCGGGAGGGCGTGCTGCGGGAGAGCTACCCGTACCGCGGGGTGCGGCACGACATGGAGGTGTGGTCCCTGCTCGCCCCCGAGTGGCGCCTCAACGACGGCGGTGGCGAGCCGGCAGCCGTTCGTTAAGCCCCCTCTCAGACTCCGTCCGTACGGTGCGCCGCATGGGTACCACTACGACTGACGCAGCCGCGTCCGCCACCGGATCCGAGGACCGGGCGGCCGCAGAAGAGACCACCGAGGAAGGAACACCCGCCGCCGGAGCGGACGTTGAGCAGGACGGCGCCGTGGAGCGTCCCGAGGGCTCCGCGGAGGACGGGCCGGAGCAGGACGCTCCGCGAGAGCCGGGGAAGGACGCTTCGCCGGGGGTCGGGCAGGGGGCGGGGGCCGTGGTCTCCGTCGCGCTGGGGCTGGTCTCGCTCACCGGAAGCTGGGTCGGCACCGTCGCCGCCGCCCGGGCCAATCTGATGGGGCAGCTCAAGACCTCCCAGTCGGCGGGGGTCGCCGAGCAGGTGCAGGCCGTCTACGGCGACTCCTGGCAGATCACCGCGGTGATCGGCGGCGCCTTCGCCCTGGCCGCGCTGCTGGTCGGCGCGGTGGTGCTGGCCCGCCCCGCCTTCGGTGAGCCGGGACCGCCGCAGGCCCGCTGGATCAAGTCGGTGTCCTGGGCGGGCGTCACCCTCGGCGCCATCGGAGTCCTGCTCGCCGTCGCCAAGTACACCGACCTCCTGCTCGGCCTCCCCGCCACCTCCTGACCCCCGCGCCGAGCCCCCCGTCTGACCGGTCGCGTGAGGCAGTACGGGCGGACGGGAGGCGGCCGGTGCCCTGGTGGTGGCGTGCTGTGGCACCCTCGGCGGGGTGGAGAACCGATCCGTCAGCCCGGTGTTCGTCGGCCGGGACGAGGAGTTGGACGTGCTCGGCACCGCCCTCGACCGGGCCGGTGCCGGGGTGCCGCAGGCGGTGCTGGTCGGCGGGGAGGCCGGGGTCGGGAAGACGCGGCTGACGGAGGAGTTCACCGCCCGCGCCCGCCGTGCGGGCGCCGTCACCGCCACCGGCGGCTGTATCGAGATCGGCGCCGACGGGCTGCCCTTCGCCCCGTTCTCCGCCGCCCTGCGCGCCCTGCGCCGGCTGCTGCCCGAGGAGACGGCCGCGGCCGTGGCGGGGCAGGAGGGTGAACTGGCCCGGCTGCTCCCCGAGTTGGGCGACCCGGCACCCGGCTGCTGCGACGAGGACGGCACGGCGCGCCTCTTCGGCCTGACCGCCCGGCTCCTGGAGCGTCTGGCCGCCGACCGCCCCCTCGTCCTCGTCCTGGAGGACCTGCACTGGTCCGACGCGTCCACCCGCCACCTCCTCGGCTATCTGCTGCGCACCCTGCGCACCGGCCGCCTCCTCGTCCTCGCCACCTACCGCACCGACGACGTCCACCGCCGCCACCCGCTGCGCCCCCTCCTCGCGGAACTGGAGCGGCTGCGCACCCCGGACCTGATCGCGCTGCGCCGTTTCCACCGGGAGGAGGTCGGCCGCCAGATCGCCGGCATCCTCGCCCGCGTCCCGGACCCCGCGCAGGTCGACGCCGTCTTCGAACGCTCCGACGGCAACGCCTTCTTCGTGGAGGAACTCGCCGTCGCGGACAGCGGGGCACCGGTGCTCAGCGACTCGCTGCGGGACCTGCTGCTGGTGCGGGTGGAGCGGCTGCCGGAGCGGGCCCGGCACCTCGTGCGGACGGTCGCCGAGGGCGGCTCCACCGTCGAGTACCCGCTGCTCGCCGCGGTCTGCCCGCTCGGCGAGGACGAACTGCTGGAGGCGCTGCGGGCCGCCGTCGGGGCCGCCGTCCTGCTCGCCGACGGCGCGGGCTACCGCTTCCGGCACTCCCTGGTACGCGAGGCCGTCAGCGACGACCTGCTGCCCGGCGAACGCGCCCGCCTCAACCGCCGCTACGCCACCGCCCTGGAGGCCGACCCGGGCCTGGTCAGTGCCGACACCCGCACCACCCGCCTCGCCGGTTACTGGTACCACGCCGGGGACGCCGCCAAGGCCCTGCCCGCCGTGCTCCGCGCCTCGGTGGAAGCCCGGCGGCGGCACGCCTACGCGGAGCAACTCGGCCTGCTGGAACGGGCGATGGAACTCTGGGACGCCGCCCCGCGGCAGGTGCGCGCCGCCCTGCGCCCGCTGGACTACGTCGAGCTGTACCCGGTGCCCGCCGCCGACGGCACCCCGCTCCAGTACCTCGACCTGATGGCGGAGGCCGCCGTCGCCGGCCGGCTCAGCGGCGACCGGGACCGCGCCCTCACCCTCACCCGGCGCGCCCTGCGCCTCCTCGACGGCGACTCGGGCGACGGCACCCGGCGCGGCGATCCGTACCGCGCCGCGTGGTTCTGGGTGCAGCGCTCCCGCCTGGTGCGGAGCCTGGCCCGCGGCGACGGGCGGCCCGAACTCACCGAGGCCCAGCGGCTGGTACGCGGACTGCCGCCGTCCGCGGTGCACGCCGAGGTGCTGGCCGCGGCGGCGAACTGGTCCATGCGGCACGAGCCGGGCCACGCCAGCCTCACCGCCGCGGAACGCGCCGTCGAGTACGCCAGGATGGTCGGCGCCCGCCCCGTCGAACTCACCGCACGCCTCACCCTGGGCGGACTGATGGTGGACGCCGGGCAGACCGAGGCCGGGCTCGCCGAGATGCGCGCCGTGCTGGCGGCGTGCGCGCGGGCCGACGCCGGTACCGCACTCCTCGGCCGCTGCTACCTCGACCTGCCGTCCGTACTGGAGGGCATCGGCCGCTCCCGGGAGGCCGCCGCGCTCCTCGCCGAGGGGCGGACCGAGGTGCGGCGCCGCGGCCTGCTGGAAGCCGAGGGCCGGATCGAGGGCAGTCTCGCCGACTCCCTCTACTCACTGGGGCGTTGGGACGAGGCAGCGGAGGCCGCCGCGCAGGCCATGGCCGCCAGGCACCACGCCGGACCCCGCGGCCAGGGCGCCCTCGGCGCCGCCCGGCTCGCCCTCGCCCGCGGCGACACCGCCGAGGCCGCCCGCCATCTCGCCACCGCCCACCGGCACCGCGGCCACCGGGACGCGGCCCCGCAGCACCTGCTGCCGCCGGCCGGCGTCACCGTCGGGGTGGCCGCCGCCGAGGGCCGGATCCTGGACGCCCGCGCCGAGTTCGCCCGGGTCGCGGGGCGCGGCTTCCCACCCGGCAGCCGGCGCCACGCCTGGCCGCTGCTGCTGGCCGCCGCCACCGCCGAGACCGCCGCCCGCGCCCTCCCCG
>NZ_JBHVRR010000089.1:0-11919 GCF_042885635.1 Streptomyces sp. NPDC058045
CAGCGGACGCCGGTCTGGACCCTCAGATCCAGGAGCCATTGATCGATCTCGTGGGACTCGCTTGGGTCGGAGCGGACTGTCGTCGGGATGGCGCCTTCCGCCTTCGGAGCTGGCCGGGGAGCGGTGTCGTACATCGTCATGCCGAGCCCAACGAGGCGGCCGTGCGATAGGGACGTGCGGCGCCGTTCCAGGCTGTGTAGACGCACATGGCGTCAGCCGTGTCCGCGTGGAACAAGGCGCTGGTGGTCCAACGCGCAGGCGGTGACGTTCTTCGGCGACCTGCGCGCGCCGACCTCGCCTTCGTCGGCTCCGGCGGCCCCACCCCGTACGGCCTGGCCCACTTCCGTCTGGCGGACGGGCCGGAGAACGGACCCGTCCGCCGGACGGGAACAAGGACCTAACCGACGTCCTTCCATGCCCCGCAGTAGGCGAAGTCGTTGCTGTTGACACCGCAGTACCGCATCTGGATGATCGGCGAGGTCCCCGAGTGGCTTCCCGAGCCCGCCTTCGACCCGTTGGGATCCCTGACGATGCCGGAAGTGCCGTCGGCTCGCTTCCGCTGGCGCCAGGTCGGCGGGCCGGAGTGGAGGATGTAGGTGCCGGGCGGGGGGCTTTGCCAGTCACCCGTGTCACCTTGCCGAGGGGGCTCAGCCGCGGGGTCGGCCGGGTTCCTGATTTTGCCTGTGGCGGGGGCAAGTCCCTTGCATATCATGCAGGTTCAATCCGCGTGTCTCGTGAGACAGGAGCCAAACGACATGGTGATGCCCTCCTCAGGGCCGGCCTGGCCAACGCCGGACATCGACACCTCGGTACCGCACTCGGCGCGGATGTGGAACTACTGGCTGGGCGGCAAGGACAACTATGTGGCCGATCAGGAGGCCGCCGAACAGTTCCAGGCGGCCTTCCCTCAGATCGCCGAGAACGCCCGCGCCTTCCGGGCGTTCCTGGGCCGTGGTGTCACCTACCTCGCGGCGGAGGCGGGGATACGGCAGTTCGTGGACGTCGGTACCGGCCTGCCCACCGAGAACAACACCCACGAACTCGCCCAGCGGGTGGCGCCGGAGTGCCGCATCGTCTATGTCGACAACGATCCGCTGGTCCTGGCCCACGCCCGGGCCCTCCTGGTCGGCGCCCCCGAGGGCGCCACCGACTACCTCCACGCGGACCTGCACGAACCCGAGACCATCATGAGGGCCGCCCGCCAGGTCCTCGACTTCGAGCAGCCGGTCGCACTTATTCTCAGCGGCATCCTCGGCCACGTCATGGACGACGACGAGGCCCGCGACCTGGTCCGCCGCCTGCTCGCCCCGTTCCCGTCCGGCAGCTACCTGCTGGTCTGCGACGGCACCGACACCAACGAGGAACTCCGCTCCGCCCAGCAGGAGCACAACGACCGCACCCCGGTCCAGTACCGCCTCCGCACCCCCGAGGGGATCGCCTCGTTCTTCGAAGGCCTCGACCTCATCACCCCCGGCGTCGCCTCGTGCACCCAATGGCGCCCGGAACCCGGCTCCCCGGCCCCGCACGTCGACTCCTACGGGGCCATCGGGCGCAAGCCTTAGTGGTCCGGAGTCCCGGAGTCCTTCGGCGGTTGATCACGCTGCCCGGGCGGCAGAGGATTCTTCCTGGTGATCGGTGGTGTACCGGTCGATCCTGGCCAGTAGATCGTCCAGGTCGGAAGTGGTGAACCTCCACTGGAACGGCTGTGCCGTGGCGTTGTAGCGGTCTTCGAAGGCTCGGAGCCGGTTCTCGACCTCGGTGAGGTCGGTGAAGTCACCCCTATACGCGTAAGAGCGGCAAGCAGTCCGGGGCACTGCACCGGCAGCGCATGGACTTCCTGCTCCTGGCCCCGGACCTCTCGCGAACGTGATGGAGGTCGACGGCGTGCAGCACTACGGGCGGAAGAACTCGCCCTACGAGCACGGCAAGGTCACCTGGACCGCGGTCCCGCGGTTGTATGCGGGGATGGTCGACTCAGGCTCGCCGGATACGAGCTCACCGCCCCGGGCGGAAAGCAACTCCTGGAGGAGTTCTTCACCGAACTCCTCACCCGGCACCAGAAGCCGACGCTGTGAACCGCCGCTTCGCCAGCAACAGGCGAGCGTGCAGATCACCGCAGTGGTGTACTGATCAACCGGGCGCTACCGCTGCCGAGTTGGAGCGTTCCGGAGGCGGGTGTCCTTGGCTGGTAGCGGGCTTCGGGGATGCGGGCCTGGAAACGCGCGTGTCAGCAGGTCGATGACCTGGCTGTGGACATCTGAGGGCGAATGCCAGGTGAGCCGGTCGGGGCGGGTGGCGTGTCCTGCGATCCAGGCCGGATTGATGTTGAAGCGGTACCACAGGGGCATGGACCGCATGAGCAGTGCGCTGCGCAGGGGTGTGCTGGGCTTGTCGGTCCGGCAATCCTGGTGGGCTGCTTCTTCGTCGGTGAGGTGGGGCTGTTGCCAGAGGGGGGTGCGTCCCTGCTTGTGGTGCCATGTGGTCTCCCACACCCCAAGGACGGCAGCCAGCCGGGCGCCGGCCCGGCCGGCCAGGGCGAGACCGAGCGAGGCCAGCGTCGAGCGCAGTCGTTCCGTGCGCTGTCCGTACCTGCGGGTCAGGCCGGATATCTGCTCCACGAAGGTCCGGCGCGGGCACACCGTGTTCCGGCAGCGGAACCGCCGGACGCGAAGTTGCAGGACAACCCGTCGTCCTCCGCTCGGCACATCAGCAGGAAACCGCAGGTAGGAGCTGTGCACGTGAGCGGACCAGATCCCGCACCCGGGCAGGAGGCGCCAACGGTTGTGCACTGCGCGCCAACACGCACTATCGCGATGTTCACGTCCACGGACAGCACCGCGATGTCCGCGACCGACGGGAACAACAGCTCCTTCAGACGGAGCACGATCTCTCCACGGCCCCGAACTGTCAGCCCAACTGCCTTGACCACGGCCCATTTTCGGGCGACTTCGCGCACCAACCGCAGACACTCAGCCGTCACTCACAGTGGCCGCTACACGGAAGCTGAGCCGGAACCGACGTGAGCGGCCAGGCGGCGGGTGACGATGTCGTCGGCATAGGCAGCGGGGAGGGACACCCCGCCACCAGCAGCAGTCCCCGCCCGTGTTCGGCCTCGTCGTTGGCGGCTGCTGCTTCCGGGAGCGGCGTGGAGCTGGAGTCCGTGACCTGGATGGACACCTCCGAGCCCGGGCCCCGCACCCGGACTTCGACCACGACCCGGCCTCCCATGGCACAAGCGTTCGTCGTCAGCTCGGTGAGCACCAGCTCCGCCGTTTTCCCCCCCGCTCGCAGGGACAGGTGGCCAGGAGACTGACTGCCTTGCGCCGGCAGTCGCCCGGAGCGGAGTCCGACGCCGCCAGCGCCATGATCATGGTGCCCGTGGTGAGGGTCCTTTGCGTGGGTGGTGCAGAGCCTTGCGGTCGGCCGTGTCCACTGCTGCCGCGGGAGCGACATCGACAACTCAGGGGCACGGGTGATGGGGAAGGCCCGGATCGTCGCTGGATCCGTCAGGATTCCAGCTCGTGTTCGAGGCGGTCAGTGGCATGGGTCAGCCACGAGTTGCGGCCGGTGAGCTTGAGGGCGAGCATGATGACGGCGCCGAGGAGTAGCCATCCGCCGACCAGGGCCGGTGCCCAGTCGAGGTAGTTCTGCGGGTTGAAGATGTGCAGGTCCTCGATGGACTTGTAGCCGACCCAGAACAGCATCAGGGTGCCCGCAATGGGCAGGATGACGTGCAGGGCGGCGTTGAAGTCGCTGCGGAATCTGGTCGTGTAGAGCCTGATGACGGCGACGTTGGCGAGGCTGTAGATGAGGATGAGGCTGAGTGTCAGCATCAGGCCGACCAGGAAGAAGTTCTCCTGCGGGCCGACGAGGAACGAGATTCCCAAGCCGCTGGCGAGGGTGAGACAGGTCTGCAGGATGATGGCGTTGGTCGGTGTCTGGTGCCGCGGATGGACTTCGGCCAGCCGGCCCGGAAGTGCCCCTACCCGGCCCATGGAGAAGAAGACGCGGGTCGCGGCGCTATGGGTCGACATGCAGAGCGCCAGGACCGAAGTGATCAAGGCGATGAGGACGAGTACCCACAGGCCTCCCCAGAGTCTCTCCGCGAGTTCGAAGATGGGCGCGGACGAACTGGCGAACGAGTTGATGTCGTCGATGCCCCAGCCCATGACGATGCCCCACACTTCGAGCGTGTAGTAGACGATGGCGAGTATCACTGCGCCGAGGATGACGGTCGGCAGTACCCGGCGGGGGTCGTGGGTCTCCTCGGCGAGAGGCGCGACCGACTCGAATCCCGTGTAGGAGAGGATCGTGAAGATCACGGCCAGGTAGAGGCCGTTCTGGTCCGCGTTCGAGGGGTTGAGTGGCTCAAGGCTGAAGCCTCCGGGGCCGGGGTTGAAGGCTCCGGTGAGCGCCAGGGCCCCGAAGATGATTGCCTCGATGCTGACCATGATGAGCAGGACGCGAGCCGAGAGTGAGACGGCGAACCAGCTCAGAAAGCCGACGACGGCCGTGCCGGCGACGACGAATGCCCACCAGGGTGGAGCCCAGCCATAGGCGTGGAGCAGGGTGTCGTGGGTGACTGAGCCGGCGAAGGCGAACAACGCCCCGGTCACCAACGGGTCGTAGAGGAAGTACGCCCAGGACGTCATGAAGCCGGTGCGCGCGCCGAAGGCGTGGGTGGCGTAGGAGAAGAAGCCGCCCGCGCCGGCGATCTTGCGGGCGAGCTGAGTGAGTGTCACCGCCACGAACAGGCAGGCGACGCCCGCGATCAGGTAGGCGAGCGGTGCGGTGATGCCCGCCAGAGAGCCGATGAAGGCCAGGGACGTGACGGTTCCCATGGCTGGCGCCATGTGGCCGATGGCCTGCATGAACACGTCGGGGGTTCGCAGCACACCCTTCCGGAGGCCGCTCGCCTCGCTGGCGGTGTTGTCGGTGTGGCTCGTGATGTGGTCACTCATCTGGCTGCCTCACTATTTGCTGCCGTTGGCGCATAGTGAGTGGAGACTAGTTCCGGCCGTGGGCCCGGTCAATCGCCAAGTATCAAAATATGATTGCCGTATTGCATGGTGATTGCTAGAGTCGCATCTGCGCGACGATCCGGCATACCCGAGGGAGCCCCGGCCCAGCAGAGCAGTAACGATGGGAGCGTCATGCAGTCAGCGCCAACTGGTCCGCAGAACCGTGCCGCCGATGATCCCGCTGCCGACGCCGGGGAGCTGGCTGGCCGGGTGATCATCGTCAGTGGCGCCGGCTCTGGAATGGGCCAGGATGTCGCCATCCAGGCGGCTCGCTGCGGCGCCAGTGTGCTGGCGGTCGATCGGGACGAAAGCGGGCTCCGTGCGCTGGCCGACAGGGCCGCGATCACGTCCATGGCGATCGACCTGACAGCGCCGGGCGCCCCGGAGACCGTGGTTCAGGAGTGCCTGACGACCCTCGGCTCTCCGCGCGGGCTGGTGAGCGCGGCTGGGGTCTTCCAGACGCGCGCGATGCTCGACGTCACTCCGGAGGACTTCGACCTGGTGTTCTCCGTCAACGTCCGGGCCCTGTTCTTCCTCCAGCAGGCGGTCGCCGCCGCCATGACAGCAGGAGGGAGCATCGTGAACTTCGCCTCGACAGCAGCCCGCGTACCACGCCCGGTCTCCAGCCACTACGCCGCCAGCAAGGCCGCCGTGGTCAGCCTGTCGCGGTCGGCTTCGGTCGCCTGGGCCGAGCGGGGAATCCGCGTCAACACGATCTGCCCGGGAGTGATCTCCACACCCATGATCGACGCGATCCTCGAAGAGCAATCGTCACTGGCCGGGATCACGCCAGCCGAACTCGAAGACCGCTGGTGCGCACAGAATCCCATGGGCCGACTCGGCCGCACCGGCGAAGTAGCCGACCTGGTCACCTTCCTGCTCTCCAACCGCTCCGCGTACATCACGGGCGAGACCATCGGGATCAATGGCGGAGCCGATGACATCTAGCCCGAGCGTGATCGAGATCGGCAACGGCGGTCTGAGCGTGGAGATCGCCCCGGAACGCGGCGCGGAGATCCGGTCCCTGCGAATACCCGGCCGGCCGAACGCGCTCGCCTGGCCCTACGACGGGCTGGCCGGGCTCAGCAGCGCGGCCAGGCTCGACCCGTACGCCTCTGCCAGCAGCTGGCTCACCATCACGCTCCTGGAGAGCCCGCCCACGCGGCCGGTCTCGTCGGTCAGCCGCAGCGGACGCATCGAAACCACGAGACAAGCGGGAGGTTCAAGCACATGAGCGACATCGGCCACGTCCATCACGTCGGGCTGACGGTTTCAGACCTTGACCGATCGGTGGCGTTCTACGTCGAGAATCTGGGATGCGTTCCGGTCATGAGCCAGGAGAAGTCCGGTGGCTATCTGGCGGCGATCGTCGGCTATCCCGACGCGTCGGTCCGGATGACCCATCTCAAGGCCAAGCGCGGCGACCTCGTCATAGAACTCTTCGAGTATCTGACTCCCCAGTCTCAGAAGCTGCCCCTGGAACCACGCCTCATCGGCAATCCGCACCTGTGCTTCGTCGTCGAGAACCTCAGCGAGACGTACACCGAACTCCGCGCACGCGGCGTCGAGTTCTTCTCCGCCCCGATCGAGATAGACACGGGCGCCAATGCCGGTGGCTGGGGCGTCTACCTCCGAGACCCGGACAACATCATCATCGAACTGTTCCAGCTCGCCCGCAGGCAGGAGAACGACCAGTGACTCGGCAGCGCAGGAAGGCCGTCGTCACGGGGGCGGCATCGGGAATCGGCGCCGCGGTGGCGCGTCGCCTGTCGGCTGATGGCATGGACGTGCTGGGGATCGACCGCCACCCCTGTGCGGATCTGCCGCACCGCGTCGTGGATCTCTCGGACCGCTCACAGGTGATCGCCCTGGCGAGCGACCTCGACCGGGAGACAGCGCCCGATGTCTTCGTGAACTGCGCCGGCATCTTCGAGGGCGAACTCTCCGCCGACCTGGATTTCACCAACTACGAACGCACGTTGAGCGTCAACCTCCATGCCCCCGTCTACCTGATGAGCAAGCTGGCGGCCGGCATGGCAGCTCGCGGCTACGGGCGCATAGTCGCCATCACCAGCATTCATGTGCGGATGAGCGAGCCCACCGCGCTGGCTTATGACGTCGGTAAAGGCGGACTGGATGCGGCAGTTCGCACCATCGCCATCGAGAACGCCGACCGCGGGGTTCTGGTCAACGCGGTGGCACCCGGATTCGTGAGAACCGGCCTGTCCATCATCAACGGCGAGAATGAACTCGAATCGGACTGGTTCCGTGAGAGCTTCCTCGCCAATGGCCGGCTTCCCGTCCGCCGCGCGGCCGAACCAGGCGAGATCGCCACCACGGTTTCGCATCTGGTCAGCGATGACAACACCTATCTCACCGGCGAGTCCATCACGGTCGACGGAGGGCTCAGTGCTCGCTTCTGACCCCCAACTCCTCCTCGACCAGCTCTACTTCCCCGAGTGTCTGCGCTGGCACGACGGCGAACTCTGGTTCAGCGACATGTTCGCGGGCACCGTGCACCGCATGTGCCCGGAAGAGCCCGGCAGCATCACGACGGTCGTCACTCTCGACGACCTTTGCGGCGGCCTGGGCTGGCTGCCCAACGGCGACCTGCTGGCCGTCAGCATGGAGAAGCGGCACCTCGTCGCGGTCGGAAAGAACGGCGGTATTCGGCTTCACGCAGACCTGTCCGGATACTTCGAGCACTCCATCAACGACATGCTCGTCCTGCCGAATGGTCGTGCGGTGGTCGGAGGATTCGGTTTCGACGCGGACAACGGGGCCGCACCGGCAACGGTGCCGCTGGCAGTGGTCGAGCCCGACGGCAGCCACCGCCTCGATGAGAACCAACTCCTCTTCCCCAACGGAATCGAAGTGATCGCTCCCGGCAAGGTCGCCGTGGCGGAGACATTCGCCGACCGAATCACCACGATGACTCTCGAAGACACCGGACATCTGGGGGCCGCTACCAGTTACGCCGAATTGCGTGAAGGCGACGGCCCGGACGGAATCAGCGCGGACGGCAACGGCGGACTCTGGGTCGCCTGCGCGTTCGGTGAGCGGGTGCTCCACCTGGACGAGTCCGGCGGCATCGACTCAGAGACAACCGTCGCTGGAATGGGAGTATTTGATTGCCTCTTCGACAGGGACAACAACCGTCTGGTGATCGCGATCTCCGGTCACGACGAAGTCCACGGCCGCTCACATCGCACCGGCGCGCTCCTCATGGCCCCGGTCGTACCGCACTCGAACAATGAGGAGACGCTGGCGAAATGACCGAATCTGAGGGTCCAGGGACGGGCACCCGCCCACGGGTCCAGTCCGCGGCTCGCGCGATCGGCATCCTGTTGGCGGTCGCCGACACACGCCAGGGGCTCACCACCCGCGAGATCAGCGACGAGCTCGGGATCGGACGGCAGACGGTCTACCACCTGCTGCACACACTGACCGAGACCGGGATCCTCACCCGCGGAACAGACGGCCGGATCATCCTCGGACCGGCAGCCGGCCGCGTCGCCGGAGGCTTCGAGAGACAGCTGTCGACCTCGGAACGTGTCGCGCCGCTAGTGCGGCAGCTGGCACGGGTCACCGACGAGACCTCGTACGCGGCGGGATGGCACCACGGCGAGGTGACCGTCTTCGCCGTCGCCCGCGGATCGAAGCCGGTTCAGGCAGCCGAGACACCGCTCGGATTCAGCGGACTCGCCCACGCCAGGGCATCGGGCAAACTGCTCCTCGCACTGATGGAGCCCGAAGAACGACAACGCTATCTGGACTCGCACCCCCTCGAACCCGTGACGCCCAAAACCATCACGACCCCGTCTCAACTCACCGCGGAACTGGACGAGGTGAAAGCGCAGGGCTACGCAATCGACCGGGAAGAAGTCGCCGAAGGAGTCTGCTGCGTGGCGGCCCCGTTGATGGCATTCACAGCCCCCCACGCACTCGCCGTATCCGTACCCGCCGACAGGTTCGACAGCGCCTTCGAGGACACACTGCGCCTGCTGCGCCAGACCGCCGAAGGCCACTGAACATGGCGACCGGCCGCTCCCGGCCGGTCGCCATGCAGGACACATCACGATGCGACACATCGGAGACGGTCACGCATGAACAGCCTTGAATTCTACCGAGCCATGGCCACCATCCGCCACTTCGAGGAGGAGGCGCTGGCGCTGAGCCGGGCCGGTCATGTGGCCGGCTCGATTCATCTGTGCCTGGGTCAGGAGGCCATTCCCGTCGGCGCGTTGTCCGCCGTCGAACCGGGCGACAGGGTGCTGAGCACCTACCGGGGGCACGGCTGGGCGCTGGCCTGCGGTACGGACCCCAGGGCGCTGCTGGCCGAGATCGCGCAGCGCGAGCCGGGAATCAACGGAGGGCGAGCGGGTTCGCCCTTGTTGAGCGACCCGGACCACGGTTTCCTCGGCGAGAACTCAATTGTCGGTGCCGGTGTTCCGGTCGCGGCGGGTGTCGCGTTGGCACGTCGTATGCAGAAGACGGGGCGCGTCGTACTGGTCTCCATCGGGGACGGCGCGATAAACCAGGGCTCGGTCAGCGAAGGCATGGCGTTCGCCGCGATGCACGACCTGCCGCTCATCATCGTGTGCGAGAACAACGGCTGGTCGGAGATGACACCGATCTCAAGTACGACCAGAACCGAGATCCACAAACGCGCGGCCGCCATCGGAATGCGCGCCGAATCCGTCGACGGGCAAGACCCCCGTGCGGTCGCAGATGCCGTTCACCGCGCCGCCGCCGAATGTCGGCAAGGAAAGGGCCCGGTGTTCCTGGAATGCCAGACGGTCCGACTGGGCGGCCACTACAACAAGGACATCGAGCACTACCGGCCCCAGGCCGACCGTGACGCCGCTGCCGAAGCCGATCCCCTCCTGCGCATACGCAACGACGCCGGCGCAGATCTCGAAGCCCTCGATCAAATCGACATCGAAGTGAAGCAGCGCATAGCGAGCATCTCCGCCGACGTCGTCCAGATGCCCGCCCCGACCCCGCACGACGTCCTTGAACACGTCTACGGGCCACCGGTCACGACGCGTACGACTCCGGAATCCGCACAGACGATCACGACCGAACTCACCTACTGGAAGGCCGTCAACGAGGCTCTGGGCGAACTACTGGAGACGATGCCGGAAGTGCTGGTCTACGGCGAAGACGTCGCAGAAGCCGGAGGAATCTTCGGCGTCACCCGCGGCCTTCAGAAACGGTTCGGCGGCGATCGTGTCTTCGACACACCCATCGCCGAATCCGCGATCCTCGGCTCCGCCGTCGGCGCGGCCATCGAAGGAATGCGGCCCGTGGTCGAGATCATGTGGGCCGATTTCCTGTTCGTCGCCCTCGACCAGATCGTGAACCAGGCGGCGAACGTACGCTACGTCAACCGCTCACGCCTCTCGGCACCCCTCACCGTCCGAATGCAGCAGGGCATCACGCCCGGTTCGTGCGCTCAGCACTCGCAGAGTATCGAGGCGATCCTCGCGCATATCCCCGGCATCAAGGTAGGCCTGCCGACAACTCCTCAGGACGCCTACACGATGACCCGCGCCGCGGTACTCGACCCCGACCCCGTGGTGCTGATCGAGAACCGAGCCATGTACACGATGACCGGTCCCGTCGAACGCGGGAGTCAGGACGAGACGGCCGCCGGAGCTGAGATCCGGCGGCCGGGCAGCGACCTGACGATCTTCACCTGGGGGACGACGGTCGCCACCGCCCTGACTGCCGCCGCCGACCTGTCGAAGGACGGGATCGAAGCGGAGGTCGTCGACCTGCGCTGGCTCCGCCCACTCGATGAGGCCGCCATCGCGAACTCGGTGCGCAGGACCGGCGGCCGCGTCCTGGTGCTCCATGAGGCCACCCGGACTGGCGGGTTCGGCGCGGAAGTAGCCGCCCTGATCTCCGAGAAGCACCACGACCTTCTCGTCCGGCCGGTCATACGCGTAGCCGCCCCCGATGTCAGAGTCCCTTCCGCCCCGTCGCTCCAGGCAGCGGTACTGCCCAGCCCGGAAAAGGTGGCGAACGCCGCCCGGGACCTTCTCCGATAGGGGGCCGGATCGTGGACTTCCTCGTCAACGTTCGAATCGCCGTCCCCCCAGAAGTCGACGACGAGACCGTGGACTTGCTGCGTCAGGCAGAACGCCGGCGAGCGGCGGAACTCGCTCGCCGCGGCTTCCTCGTCCGGCTGTGGCGGGTGCCGGGTGCCTGGGAGAACTGGGGGCTGTGGCGCGCCGCAACGGAAGCGGACCTTCATCACCAACTCGCATCCCTGCCCCTCCACCCCTACATGACCATCGACGTCCATCCGCTCGAACCCCACCCCAACGATCCACCGAGAGCCCCATCCGATCGAGACTGAGCAACGCCCGAACGCAACGGTCGAAGGCCAGAAGACCCAACGCACCTGATGGGGCGTCAACCCTCTTCGGCAACCTCCGCACCCCTGCGGCGCCAGGTCAACGCGACCCGGTCGGCATCCACTGTCCGCGAGCCCCTGGACGCCGCGGGGTACACCGCGATGTGCTCCAGCATCAGCATGATCACCCCGCGCTTCGCAGTGAACGGCGCGTGCTTCCGCCACCGGACCAGGTCCGGGACATCGCTTGCCGGCACGTGCTTGACCTGCTTCAGGAACCGCGCCCGCGTAGATTTCTCCCGGATCAGCGTGGTCAGCTCCCGGTCGGCCGCCTTGAATGCGGCAAGGGGCATTCCCGAACCGGCCGCGTAGCCCTCGCCGAGCTTCTTCTGCCGCCGCCGTGCGGCCGCGACTTCGGCCTCCAGGCCCTTCGACTGCTCTAGGGCCTGTGTGATGTCGTGATCAACCAGTTGCCTTCAGGAGGTCGTTGATCCAGATCATCGAGGCACGGAGGTGGAGGCCGGCGAGGTAGCT
>NZ_JBHVRR010000090.1:0-11746 GCF_042885635.1 Streptomyces sp. NPDC058045
CTCATCAAGGACGTGGCCTCCCGGCCGGACGCGGAGTACCTGGACCAACTGCTGGCGGAGGCCGCGGGGGAACGGTCCCGGACGATCCTCTCGGTGCCGAAGTCGCTGACCGCGGGGCACGAGGAACCGCCGCAGCCCGCACCCACCGAGGACGGTACGGAAGCCGAATCCGGGGCGGACGCACCCGAGTTGACTGCCGACACGGGCACGGGCACGGGCAAGCCGACTGATACCGGTACGGGTACGGACGAGACCGTCGGCCGTGCGGAAGGTGGCACCGTCGATGCCGGTCACGAGAAGTCCGGGTCGCCATCGACCCGGCCCCGTACGGGGCGGAGGCGGCGGTGGATGGTTATCCCCCTGACGCTGGCAGCGATCACCACCGGTCTGGTGTTCCGGGAGAGCCTGCTGTCCTTCGGCGAGGACAAACCACCCGCGGCCCACAACTCCCCTTCCGCCACGGCCACTTCACCCACCCCCAGCGCCACCAGCCCCTCGCCCACACCGTCGCCCACCGCGACGAAGGAGAATCTGCGCACACCCGCCGGGGCCCGCAAGGTCGTACGGGAGATCAAGAGGCTGACGGGCAGGACGATCGTGACCGGCTCCTTCAGCCTGGACCGGGACAGCGCCGCCGTCAGTGTGCCGTCGAAGGACGGAGAGGTGTGGAACGGCTTCCGCTACGCGGAGGGGAAGGGCGAGGTGAGCGACAGCGGCGGCCGGATGAACGACGCCGAGACCTATGACATCGCGCAGGCGGACTGGGATCTGCTGCCCCGGCTCATCCGGATCACCAAGAACGACCTGGGACTGAAGAAGGCCGAAGTGACCGGTATCTACGTGGATTTGGACGACGCAAGGTTGGTGTTCAAGATCGCCGCCTCCGACAACTACGGTGGCGCCTGGCTGTACGCGGACGCCAGGACCGGCAAGATCGTCTACCGCCAGATGGCGAGCTGACCCCGCCGTGCACAGTGCCTTCACCACTTCGCCGCTGACGGCGCGGGTGGGCGTGGACAGGGCACGGTGGCGCAGGTTCCGGGCGGAGGCGATCGCCGGGCGGCACGGCGCCGACCTGGCCGAGCCGCGGTGGTGGAGGCGCACCGAACGGGCTTGGCTCGCCGGGGTGTTGGCGGTCTGGACGGGTGGAGCACTGGCTGGGCTGTACTCGGTGGAGGGTGCCTCGGCCGACCTGGTGCTGTGGTCGGTGCTGGTGTGCGGTCCTCTGCTGTTCGCGGCCCTCGCCCTGCTGGTGTGGCAGCGCACCGAATACTGGGGGCAGCGCGTCCAACTCCGGTATCGGCTGGGGGAGTTCGCGCGCGTCAACGGTCTGGTCCACGAGCCCGAGCCACAGGATGTGCCCCGGCTCGCGGCGCACATCTTCGAGGCGCCGTCGTCCCGTCACCGCCATCTGGACCGTTTCACGGTGCCCGGACGGTGCGGATTCGTGATCGCCAACTACCGGGAGTCCTCGGAGGACGGTTCCAGTGGGCAGGAGAGTGTCGAGGCCGGATATGTGGTGTTCCGGCTACGCAGGGCCTATCCGCACACTCTCCTCGCCCGCACGAGTCGCCCCGAGGTGCGGCGACTGCGCGACGTAGGACCGGTCGAGTGGCCGGACGGGCTCCGCCTCTGGTCGACCGCACCGGACGATCCGCCGCTGCGGAGGCTGCTGGAGAGCGGGGTCGTCGACCGGGTGGGCGAACTCCGCCGCGGCGCCCGGATCGAGATCGTCGGCCGTGAACTCTTCGTGCTGCGGCGGGAGTTCTGGCCGGTGGCCTCCCCGCGGTTGTGGGAGGGACTGGCCCCGGCGGCCGAAGCGCTGGCACCCTTCCTCGACGCTCCCGCCGGGGATAGGGAACAGGCTGACACCGAATAGGTAGTCCGGGGCTGCCGCAGCGGAGCCCGAGGCGAGGGAGTTCGGCTCGGGCGCCGCTGCGTGGTGGTCCGTCCCCCGACGTCAGCCGTTGTTGGCGAGGCAGTCGCGGTAGGCGTCGCGTGCCGGGCGTACCGCCTTGGCGGCCTTCTCCTTGTCGGCGATCGCGGTGTCCAGCTCGGCCTGCCGCTTCTCGACGTCCGGAGCGGCGGTCGCCTTCCGCGCCGCCTCCGCCTTGGAGCGCAGTTCCTTGATCCAGTCGCGGACGCTGTCCAGGAGGAGGGGGTGCGTCGCCTTCTTGTCGTCGTCGGACATAGCGTCGATCGCCTTCTGCGCGGCATCCGCTTCGGCGACGGCGGCGTCAGCCGTGGCCGCCGGATCATGCTTTTCCGCCGCATCGTACAGAGCGCCCGCCTTCTGCATCACCGGCTCGGAGTTCGCGTACACGTACCCGAGCCGGCCACTGTTGAAAGACCTGAACAGCTTGTAGCCCACCTCGGCCGTCTGATCGAGGGTGGCGCGGTCCGCGGTCGCCTGGTCGAGTGCCTGCTGGGTTGTGGTGACCTTGGCCTCAGCGTCTTCCTGCTGGTCCTGGGAGTCGAGGTAGGCGATGTTCTTCTCCGTGCAGCCGGGGGCGGCCTCTGCGGCGGTCGCCTGGAGGGGGGAGAGGACGGCCAGGGTGGAGGCCCCGACGAGGGCGGCGCGGGCGACGGTGGTGATCTTCACAGGTGGGTTCTCCCTGTTCAGTTGGTCGGTTAGCAACCGATCAACGAAGCCCCACTTCCAGGGATACGTTTCTTCATCCCTGCGGGCGAACTTCCCGCAGCCCCGGCGGACTTGGCGTCGTGGGCGTCGGTACGCCACGCAGAAAGTTCAGCAGGCCCACACCGCTCGGAAAGTTCAGAAGGTCTCGGGCAGGACGGCGGTGACCAGTTGGGTGGCCGGGTCGATGTTGACGCTCTGCTCACGGGCGAGCCGTACGGTGGTGCCGGGTTCGAACTGGCCCAGTTCTTCGGGCAGTCGGGGCCGGGTGTCCCGTAGCGGTGCGCCGTCCAGCCGGACCGTGATGGTGGTCGGCCACCAGTCGCCCTCCGGTCCCGGTTCGGGTTCGCCGCTGATGTGCACCGACTCGACCACGGCGTCCCGGATGTCCGCCCGCTCCCAGGGGCGTCCGTCGCGGAGTGCGAGCAGGGGGAGTGGCTGTTGTCGCTTCTCGATCCAGACCAGGTGCCGCATGGTGGGGTGCCGCCGGAACCCGAACAGCATTCCGGGGCGGACCGGGCAGCCGCGGTCGGAGCGGAACTCCCGGTATCCGTGGACCAGTTGGCCGGTGGCGGAGCCCAGTGGGCGGCCGATGACCCGGGCCGTGTGGGTCTGGTCCCCGGCGCTGGACCAGGTGGTGATCTCGACGCCCACCACGACGGCCGCCTCCAACTCGGTGTCGGGCCGCGGCCGTTCCGGGATGCGGACGCTGGTCATATTGAGCAGGCCCAGGGCGGTCAGGGTGGCGAGCAGCCCGGCCGCGATCCACGGCCACGGTAGGCCGGTGACGAACATCAGCACGATCGCGGCGGGTACGGACAGGCAGCCCAGGGGCGCGCTGATCAGCAGCCGGGTCTTTCGGCGCCGCCGGATGCGCCGGTAGTGGGCGAGCAGGAACGCATCGGGCGGGCCGGCCTCATGTGCATCGTCGTCGCTCATGTCAGTACCACGTGGGCCACAGCAGCCACCCTCCCCGTGCCGAGCGCGTCACCGGGACCCGGCCGGTGTGGCGGACGGTCGCGACGTCCTCCGGACGTAGGAACCCCCGTACGGTGGCGGCGAGTTCGCCGACCATGACATTCAGTCTGACCTCGACATGGCCGTGGCGCACCGCTCCCGTCGGACGGATGGCCCGCACCTCGGCGGATTCGGGTGTCTCGGTCAGCCGCTCCCGCAGTACCCGGTGGGCCTCGTCGTCGACCAGGCCGAGCCGGTGCCGGTGGTCCAGCAGCACCCGGCCCACCGCGGGCCCGTCCAGCTCCCACGCTCGGTCCCAAGTCCCGCCCTGCTCTGGGGAGTTGTCGTCCGGCTCGTGTCGTACGGGGAGGAACATGCCCGGTCGGACGTTACGGACGTCCGACACATCGAGGTGGATGAGTGAGGTGTCTCCGTCGGGTGTGCTGATGCGCAGACGGGTCGGTACGCCGCCGCCCTCGTCGCTGCTCTCACCGTCGAGGACCGCCTCGATGCGCGCGACCCGGACCGGACCGCGATCCCTGCCGTCCGGCATGGGGCTGCTGCCCGCCCAGGAGTGCAGTGACTCGGGGCCGTCCCGCCAGGAGGACTCGCGCCGGGTGAAGTAGCGGGCCGGATCGTGCGGTTGGGGAGGGGACATGAGGTTTTCCCACTCCCACAGGGTGTCCGCCCAGACCAGCAGCGCCACCAGCGCGAAGATCAGGGACAGTATGACCGGGATGACGCAGTCGCCTACGCCACCGCCGCTCATGGGCGGCTCCGCGCTATGCCAGAGCCTGTCATGGGCGACCTCCTGGCGGTGTTGCGGTCATATCTCCCCCGGTTCAACCCCGCGTCGGACCCGCGTTCCAACCCCGTCCCTGGCGGGTCAGTCCAGACAGAACTCGTTGCCCTCGATGTCCTGCATCACCAGGCAGGACTCGTTCTCCTCGTCGGCGAGCAGCAGCCGTACCCGTGCCGCGCCGAGCGCGCTCAGGCGGGTGCATTCGGCTTCCAGTGCGGCCAGCCGCTCCTCGCCGACGAGGCCGGTGCCGACCCGCACACAGAGATGCACCCGGTTCTTGACGACCTTGCTCTCCGGCACCCGCTGGAAGTAGAGGCGCGGGCCCACACCCTCCGGGTCCATGCACGCGAACCCCGAACCCTGACGCTCAACCGGCCGTGAACGCTCGAAGTCGGCCCAGGTGTCGAACCCTTCGGGCACCGGCGGTACGACATACCCCAGCACCTCGCACCAGAAGCGGGCAAGGCGTTCCGGCTCCGCGCAGTCGAAGGTGACCTGGACCTGTTTGATCGACGTCATCGGCTCATCGTAGAGGCGGGACCGGGGAGGTCGCCGCTCAATTTCCGGTCGGGTGCGGGTGCCGGGGCCGCCTGCGTGGGGCCCCGGCGCGGGTGTCCCGCCCAGGCTCAGCCCTTGGTGTCGTCCGAGTCCTTCTCGCCCAACTTGCCCACATACTCCTGGGCCTTGTCGACCGCGGTGTCGATCTTGTCGCTGTGCTTGCCGTCGGTCTTGTCGTCCACGAACTCGCCCAGCTTCTCCAGTCCGTCCTGGATCTTGTCGCCGTGCTCCTCCGCGAGGTCCTCCGCCTTGTCCTTGAGGTTCTTCAGGTTGTCGAACACCGTCGGCCCGCCTTTCGTATCGCACTGGTCCGCCCGACTCGGGCGGGGGCCATCATCCCAGGTGCGGCGGCCGCAGGGGACGAAGATCCGGAACGGGCCGCCGCCGGACCGTGTCGCCCTCATGACACCGGAAGGACCGGTAATGACACCGGAAGGACCGGCACCGGTACCCGGAGGTTCGCCGCCGGCTGTTGAGCTGTGCCCGAGTCCACCCCTTCCGTGGACCTGTACTCCACCGTGGGCGCGAGCGGCCGCCTCGCCATGGACCGCTTCCCCCTGACCGGCGCGTACACCACCTACGCCGTGCACGAGGACGGTACGCCGGACTACGTCACCGACTCCGCGGCCAGCGGCTCCGGTTGGGCGACCGGTGTCAAGACCGTCAACGGCCGTATCTCCAAGACGCCGGGCAGCGACAAGGCGGCCCGGACCATCCTGGAACTGGCGCAGCGCGGCGGATTCGCCACCGGCAGTGTCACCACCGCCGAACTCACCGACGCCACCCCCGCGGTGCTCGCCTCCCATGTCACCGACCGCTCCTGCCAGGGCCCCGCCGATATGGCCAAGTGCCCGGCCGACACCGTTGCCAAGGGCGGCCCCGGCTCCATCGCCGAGCAGAGCGTGGAGCACAAGGTGGATGTCCTCCTCGGCGGCGGCAAGCAGCGCTTCGACCAGAAGGTCAGCGACGGCAGGTACCAGGGGCTCACCGTCACCGAGCAGGCGCGGAAGCTGGGTTATGAGGTCGTCACCGACGACGCCTCGCTGAAGGCGGCCAAGGGCGGCAAGCCGGTGCTCGGCCTTTTCGCGCCGGGCAACACCGAATCTCGCCGACCAGACCACCAAGGCCATCCAGCTCCTGGAAGCCAAGCAGAAGGCGCACCACAAGCAAGAAGGGCTTCTTCCTCCAGGTGGAGGGCGCCTCCATCGACAAGCAGGACCACGCTGCCGACCCCTGCGGGCAGATCGGGGAGACCGCCGCCTTCGACCGTGCCGTGCGGACCGCCCGCGACTACGCCGCCAAGCACCCCGACACCCTGGTCGTCACCACCGCCGACCACTGCCACACCAGCCAGATCGTGCCGCTGGAGGCCAACCCGCCCGGTCTGTCGTCCACCCTGGTCACCGACGAGGGCCAGCAGTTGAAGGTCAACTACTCGACCAACACCCCCGGCCAGTCCCAGGAGCACACCGGCACCCAGGTCCGTATCGCCGCCCAGGGACCGCAGGCCTACCGGGTCCTTGGGGTCACCGACCAGACCGACCTCTTCACCACCCTGCGCACGGCCCTCGGCACCCGCTGAACCCACCCCGCTCCCTCGAAGCCTCGGGCAGGATGGGGGAGTGGATGTCGCGGAGTTGGTGCTCGAATATGTGAAGGCGCTGGCCTGGCCGCTGGTGGCGGTGGGACTGGGCCTGCTCTTCCGGAACCAGTTGGCCAGCGTCATCGACCGCGTTTCGAGAGTCGAAACCCCGGCCGGTTCGGTGGAGTTCGCCGCCGAGGCCCGTGCCACCCGCCGGGTCGCCGAGGAACTGACCGAAGCGGCCGAGGAACGCCGCCGGGCCGCCGCACTCCAAGACCCTCCCGCGACCATTCCGCCCCCGCAGTCACAGACACCGTCGTGGCCGTCGCCTTCGCCCGCTCGGACAGAGTACGAGGGGGTGCGGCTGGCGGACGCGGAGCGGGTGGCGGTTGAAGGGCCGACGGGAGCGGTCGGGCAGGGCGGCGGCTCGGACGGTGGGGCTAGGGGATTGCCCGTCGGGTGGTCCGTGGGGCCGTTCGCGGTGGTCTACGGGAAGCTTCAGGAGGCCGCGTGGCTCGCCGGGGACGACCCGCGGGAGGCGGTGAGGGTTGCGGCGATCGGACTAGTGGGCGGGCTGGATCAAATCAGGTGGACGAGTCCGCGCAGCCTTCTGCCGACGCCCATCCCCGTCAGCCCCCTCGAACTGGTCGAATCGCTCGCCGACCTCGGTGTCCCTCCTGAAATCATCGCTCTGCTACGGGAGTTGATGCGACTGCGTCACAAGTTCCTCCGCGATCGAGGCGCGGTGACGGTCCCCGCCGCCAGGGACTTCGTGGCGTCCTGCACCCACGCCCTCAAACTCCTGGAGCCCTGGGCCTGACCCGGACCCCCTCTCAACCAGGCCGCCCCGCCAGGCAGTTGTTGACCGTGAGGAGGAACTCCGCGTCGGTGAGGCCGAGTTCGCGGGCCTGGGTGATCAGGGCGTAGACGGACTCGGTCAGTCGGGCCTGGTCCGCGATGCCGGGTCTGGCGGTGATCACCGCGCCGCGGCCGCGGCGCAGCTCCAGCAGGCCCTCGTCGCGCAGGCGCTGGTATCCGCGCAGCACCGTGTGCACGTTCACGCCCAGCGACTCGGCGACCTCGCGGGCCGGCGGCAGCCGTTCGCCGGGGGCCGCGGTGCCCTTGGCGATCGCCCCCCGTACACAGGCGGCGATCTGCTCGCCCAGGGGCACGGGGGAACCGGGAACCACCCGGAACAGCATTCCTACGCACGCTCCTTGGAATCGCGTTCGACCAGGCCGTTGAGGAGGGCGGCGGCGGTGGCGGAGTCGTCGATGGTCACCACGTACTCGCGGTCCTGTGTGGTGGCGACCGAGAGGGCCTCGCCCGAGCGCAGCACCACGCCCCGGCGGCCGGGGGCGATCCGGTACCCCCACCCGCCGAAGTCCCCGATGGCCTGGACCCGGGTGCTGCGGGCACCGGTGATCCGGCTGAGGGGCACGGTCAGCCGGGGCCTGGGTATCAGCGTGGAGGACACCGTCAGACCGCGCTGGTCGACGGTGACCCGGACCGCGCCGAAGGCAGCGGGGAGCAGTCCGGCGAGGATGATCAGCGGTCCCGCGGGCCAGATCTCGAAGGCCAGGGCGACTACGCCGCAGAGGGCCACGCCCAGGGACGGTATGAGCAGTCCACGGGAGACGAGATGGCGGGTCCAGACCGCCGCCTCGCCCTCGGCCAGCGGCAGCGACGGGGTCGGCGGACCGGTGCTGCCGATCGGGCTGCCTTTGCCGATCAACCGCCAGGCCAGGGCGCCGGCTCCGACCGCCAGTACCAGTGCCACCAGCATCTGCCACAGCGGGAGTTGGACTGTGTGCGGGTCCTTGACGTCGCTGTGGGCCACCAGGGTGGCGACCAGTGGGTACCCGACCATGACGGCCGTGGCGAAGCCGATCGGGGTGGTGAGGCGGAAGGTCTGCTGCTTCTTGACCAGGGCGAGCACGGCGAACAGCACACCCAGGCCGGCGAGTATCGCGGCATCGCTCCACAGCGCGGTGTCGCGTCCGGAGAAGCCGTCGGCGGTGCCGTCGAAGGTGAAGTGGGTGGCCATCCGGGCGGGCAGCCGGTCGTAGCGGGTCAGGGCGGTGACGGCGTAGACGACGATCGCCACGACGAACGGAACGACTGCCAGGGCGCACCTGCGGACGGCGCTCATCTGACTCCCCCTCGGTCTCGCTGCTGCGGCCACACTTTTGTTCTACTTCACCTAGAACAATACCACCCGGACCAGAGTCAGACCGAAGCCGCAGCGGACCGCCCGGACCGCCCGGACCGCCCGGACCGTCCAGGCCCACCCCCACCCCGGGCCGGATTGAACTGCCTTCTCTGAAACGGGAGTTCACAGAAGTGCGGAATATTCGGTTCACCCGTCACTCTGGAGCGAGAACGCTGTCACGGGGTGTAGTGCGGAATCCAGAGCGGTTACCGGGGCGGTTATCCGAATGCGCTACTCCACCGGTCGCATGTCAGACAGAATCGCTTCTATGCGGGATATCCCGGCCGGGGTCAACGGCCTTTACAGGGAGGCGAGTTGGCCGGAATAATGGGTGCCACTTTTTGGCCATCGCGAAAATTTCCCTCCGGGCCCGAGCGTCGGCGCAGCTCATCAGGGTATGAACTGGTGTAGACCACAGGGGGTAGCGGAAAGGTCTTTACGGGAGGGCGCTGTTCATGGCCCACTTGTCGCGTCCACCACAAGTGGACGCGCGTAGACGCCGATCGGTTCCCGGCGTCACCGCACATGCTGCGCCACCGCGGTCAGAAGCCGGTCGCGGTCGGTGGCGGTAGACGCAGCGCGGCGCGCTACCGCCCAAGGCATCGCTCAGAACACCTGTGTCTCACGCCCCCGTTCCAGGAGGAAGTTTTGAACTCCCCACACCTCTCCTCGAAGTCAGTTCAGCGAAGACTCGCCGTCACCGGAGTGCTTTGCGCGAGCGTGGCGTTGACCGTCGGCATGACGTCGGGCGCCGCTTCCGCAAAGTCCGAAGCCACCGAATCCAAGATGCCCATCGGCCAGGGTTACATGGGCGTCGGCTACCTCCAGGACGGGCAGGATTTCGCGCCGTCCCAAGGGAAGCTGAACCTGGGCCCCGCGCCGACGCAGGCCGAGCTGAAGGCCAAGCCGGCCGGTGTCGACGTCTCGCACCACCAGGGTTCCATCAACTGGAAGTCGGTGCGCAGCGCGGGCATCGAGTTCGCCTGGATCAAGGCGACCGAGGGCACCGACTACAAGGACCCGAAGTTCAGCTCCAACTACTCGGGCGCCTACAAGGCCAAGGTGATCCGGGGCGCCTACCACTTCGCGCGCCCGAACAGCTCCAGCGGCACCACGCAGGCCAACTTCTTCGCCTCGCACGGCGGCGGTTGGTCCAAGGACAACCTGACGCTGCCCGGGGTGCTCGACATCGAAGGCACCTGCTACGGCAAGTCGAAGTCGTCCATGCGTACCTGGATCACGGACTTCTACAACGCCTACAAGAAGAAGACCGGGCGTGACGTGGTGATCTACACCAGCCCGAGCTGGTGGAACACCTGCACCGGTGGCTGGAGCGGCATGGCCACCAAGAGCCCGCTGTGGGTGGCCTCCTGGCGTTCCTCGCCGAAGATCCCGGGCGGGTTCAAGTCGCACACCATCTGGCAGTACACCGACTCGGGGAAGGTCAGCGGCATTTCGGGCAAGACTGACCGGGACACCTTCAACGGCAGTCGTGACCGGCTCCTGGCTCTGGCCAACAACACCCGCTGACGGGATCATCGGCACCTGGTGGCCGTCGGATTGACCGACCGGTGGCCACCGGGTGCCGTATGGCAAGGCACCGCATCCGACCCATTTCGGGAACGACGGTCTAGGTAAGGGAAGGACCTCATGAGCACGGTTGACGGGCCCCTCAGCAGACGCGGTGCCCTGCTCGCCGGTACGGCCGCGGTGGCCGCCGGCGTCGGGTTTGCGGGCCGGACGGACGCGGCGGATCAACTCGCCCCCGTGGCGGCGGAGTCGGCGGCGGAAGCGCTGGCCGCGATGACCCCCGCCCAGCGCGCCGGACAGCGCGTCATCTACTCCTACAAGGGGCTGACCCCGCCCGCCCAGTTGATGAACGCGCTGCGTGCCGGACGTGCCGCGGGCGTGATCTTCTTCGGGGAGAACATCGAGAGCCCCAGTCAGATCAAGCGCGTCGTCAAGTCGATGGTCGACGCCGCCGCCTCCGCCCCCCTCAAGGCGCCGCTGCTGCTGATGACCGATCAGGAGGGCGGCATGGTACGCCGGTTGCCCGGCGACCCGGTGCCGTCCGCGAAGAAGGTCGGCTCGTCCTCCGACCCCAAGGGCCAGGCCAAGACCACCGGTACCGCCGCGGGCAAGAACCTGGCGAGTGTCGGCATGAACGTCAATCTGGCGCCGGTGCTCGATGTGTACCGCACCGCCGGGGACTTCGCGGACCAGTATCAGCGCTCGTACAGCAAGGACCCGAAGGTGGTCAGTACCTGCGGGTCGGCGTTCATCACCGCGCAGCAGGCCACCGGGGTGGCCGCCGCGGCCAAGCACTTCCCCGGTCTGGGCCCGGCCAAGGCGGATCAGAACACCGACCTGAAGCCCGTCACCATCAAGACCTCCGCGGCCACCCTGCGCGGCACCGACGAGGTGCCGTACCGCTCGGCGATATCCGCCGGGGTGCAGATGGTGATGCTGTCCTGGGCGACCTATCCGGCGTTCGACTCCCGGCTGCCCGCGGGTCTCTCACCCACCGTGGTGGGCGAGTTGCGCAACCGCCTGGGCTTCAAGGGGGTCACCATCACCGACGCGCTGGAAGCCGGTGCGCTGAAGGGCCACGGGGGAGTGCGGGAGCGCGCGGTGGCCGCCACCGCGGCCGGGATGGACCTGATCCTGTGCTCGGCGCGCGACTCCAACCAGGGCCATGACGCGGTGGCCGCGATCCGGGACGCGCTGGCGGACGGCACCCTCGACGGGGCGGCCTTCGACGCGGGCGCCAAGCGCGTTCTCGCCCTCCGCCGGAGCCTCGCCTGAGAGTTGGTGTCATGCCGTCAGGCGGGTCCTGCCCCTTGGACAGGGCCTTGCCTGACGGCAGCCGACCCGATATCAACTCTCCTTGTCACCGGTCTCAACTCCCTTCCTGAAGGTGCCAATTGAACGGTAGAACGCGACTTTCCGCCGCAATAGCGGCGTCCGCGCTGCTGTCGGCGCTCGCCCTCCCGGCGA
>NZ_JBHVRR010000091.1:0-11538 GCF_042885635.1 Streptomyces sp. NPDC058045
CCACACGGGAGTCCCGTGGCGGCGGCGCCGGAGTGTTCCGTATTCGGTTGTGTGACCCGCGCCGTCTCCCCGAGTCGGACGGCGCCGGGCGCTCTCGGGCGGCTTAACTCTCCGCCAGGATGTGTGAGAGTTCCGTGTCGAGGTCGAAGTGGCGGTGCTCGGTGCCAGGCGGCACCGCGGCGTCCGTCCGCTTCAGGAACGACTCCAGGGCCCGCGCCGGGGCCTCCAGCAGAGCCTCGCCCTCCGGAGAGCTCAGGGCGATGCACACGACGCCCTGACCGTGGCTGCGGGACGGCCAGACTCGGACGTCTCCGGTGCCGGTGGGCCGGTGCAGGCCCTCGGCGAGGAGGTCGCGGGCGAACACCCACTCGACGGTCTCCTCGGCTCCGGTGTGGAAGGTGGCGTGCACGGCATACGGATCGGCGGTGTCATACCGCAGTCCTGCGGGAACGGGCAGTGAGGACTCGCTCGACACAACGAGGCGCAGGTGCAGCTCGCAGCTGACCGTGGTGTTCATAAGCGCCATGGCCTTTCGCTCAGTGTGCGCTCGGGGATTCGCACGTCGGCGAAATCGACATGCCACCTACGGTGCCCTTGTAAACCCCTCTGAGGGTTTTGAGTGTCTTTCGGTAGCTCGGACGGCGGAGCGTTTGTGGCCGTCCGGCGTCCATTCCGGTGACCGGTTTCCGCCCGGTAGCTTCGGCGCTTGAATACGCGGAGTCACGAAATGGCCGGTGATCCGGTGCGGAGACCGTGCCCCGGGTCGCGGTACGGCCGGTGCCGGTACGCCCCCGGAGGCAGCCGTGGCCGGGGCTGTGATGTCGCCGCTGCTAGGCCCGGGCCGGCCGGTGGTCTTCGCGGGGGCGGCGGGCCGGGCCGCCCTGCGGTGCGTCGCCGGAGCACCGGCCTGACCTCGGTCGGTGTGGTGCTCGCGGGTGTGCCGGCCGGAGGGGGTGCCCGTGGCGCGACCATGGGTGTGCGGGGCACGGGGGCCGTCCCGGCGGCTGGTCCGGAGCACCTGCTGACATGCGGTAATGTTCTCCCTGCGCCCGGGCGATTAGCTCAGTGGGAGAGCGCTTCGTTCACACCGAAGAGGTCACTGGTTCGAACCCAGTATCGCCCACGCCCAGGCCGCGGCCCGGAGGCATTTCGCCTCCGGGCCGCAGTCATGTGTCCTGCTGTTCGCCCTCGCGCGGAATAGATCCTTCCGTAGTTCCCCGTGACGTCCGGCCGCTCCGGTGGTTCGGTCGGTTCACGGTGGCGTTCTGACGGGACTTCAAGAACGTGGCGTCGTGGGGTAATCCATGTCACATACGGCTGCCCTTCCGATGGTGCCTCGGCTTTCCGTGCGTCGTATCGCATTTCGGGGGCGGCAATTCGGGCCGGGCCTGGCGTTTTCCGGGTGGCTATGGGTGAGGTAACGGGCCGTCGGACTTCTGTGCAGAGAATTCCCCTTTAATTGGCGGCCGGTCGGCGTGCTCGGCGCATTCACCGCATACCGGCCCGGACCGTCACCCCATGCGTCCCAGTGCGTCCCGTACCCGGCGGGCCTCCCGGAGGCGGCGTTCGTAGGTGGCGCCGACGGCGAGCAGCAGCAGTCCCGCCAGGGCCGGGAGCACCCAGCGCGGCAGCACACCGACCAGGCGCAGTACATACGGGGCGAGTTCATGCACGGCGACCAGGCCGAGTGCCGTGCCGCCCAGCACCAGTGGGGCCTGGAGGCGGGCGCGGGCTCCGGCCAGGGTCGCCAGCAGTGCGGCCGTGCCGAGCAGCAGCGGGCGCGGGCCGTGCGGTGACGCCCAGACCTGGACCAGGCTCGGCACCAGCGTCGCCGTCAGCGGTGCGCCGTACGCGGTCCAGGAGGAGACGGTGCGGTCCTGGCGCCGCCGCAGCAGGCCGACCGCGAGACCGGCCACCGTCACCGGCCCGGTGTACGCCTCCGGCAGGGTCACCCCCCAGGCCGCCAGCCGTACCCAGGTCGCCGCGAAGAAGAGGACGGCGGCTGCGGGGCCGGCGGGGCGGCGGTCGGGGCGGATGGCGGTGGCCGCGGCGAGTACCGCGCATCCGGCGAGGACCGCGGAGAGGGTCGCCGGGTGTCCGATCGCGAGCACCGGTGCGGTCAACGCGGCCGGGACGGCGGCGAGTTCCACGGTCTGGCGCAGTGCGGCGGCGGGCCGGCCGGCGAGGCGGGTGGCGAGCAGTGCCGCGATCAGGACCGCGGCGGCGGGCACCAGCAGGACCAGCAGCGCGGTGCGGTGCGGGGCCAGGTCGAGGGCGGCGCCGCCGGTGCCCGCCAGGGCCGTCGCACACAGTACGGCGGCCGCGGCGGCGGCCCGGCCTGGGCCGTGTGCCGTCTCCGGGCGGGTGCTCGCGGCGGTCGCGGTGAACAGGGCGGTGAGTACGGCGAGTACGAGGAGGGTGGCGGGCCTGGAGGGGAGTGCGGCGCCGAGTGCTTCGGTGGCGCAGAGGAGGGCGGTGGCCGTGGCGGCGAGGCCCGCCGTTGCTTGGGAATTGCGGGCGGGGCGGGACGCGGGCGCGCCCTGGCCGCTCGCCGGAGGCTGCGGGGCGGGGGCCGGGGTGCGGTGTGCCAGCGTGAGGAGTGCGGCGGTGAGGAGGAGGGGGAGGGCGAGGGCGGTGGGGTAGGGGAGGCGGAGGGCGGCCGGGGCGGCGAGCAGGCCGCAGAGGCCCAGGGCCGCCGCCGTCCAGCGGGCACCGGAGCGGTACCGCGGGGGTGCCGCGGCCGAGCGGGCGAGCACGGTGGCCGTCGCCGCGGCCAGCAGCAGCACCAGGTCGGCCGCCACCGGATGCCCCGCGCCCGCCTCCCACACCGCCCCCGTCACCGCACGGGCGTCGTCCGGCGCACCGGACCAGATCCGCGGCAGCCAGCTCACCGGACCCAGCAGTACGGCCGCGACCAGCGGTACCGCGGACAGTACGGCGAGCGCCTGAAGCCCGAGGGAGGCGGCGGCCAGGCCCCGGCGTATGGCCGTGGGAAGGGTGGTCGCCGTGGCTGCCGGGAGGAGCAGGGCCGCGGTGCAGAGCAGGAGCGGCCAGGTCCAGGACTCGGGTGCCGGGACCCGGACGACTCCGGCGACGCCTGCCACGAGTGCGGTACCGGCGAGGGTGGCCGCCACCACCGCCCCGGGGGTCGTCCCGTCAACTCCCTTCTCCGCGGGCCCCGTTGGCGCCGGGAGGCGGTGGGCGAGGGTGAGGCAGAGGGCGGCGGTGAGGGCCAGGAGCAGGGCGGCCTGGAGGGACTGCGGGAGAGTGGTCGACGTCCAGGTGAGCCAGAGGGCGGAGAGGAGGGCGAGGCCGCCCACTGTGCAGAGCGCCGAGGCCGCCGCGAGGCGCACCGCGCGGCGCCCCGCGATGAGCAGCGCCAGAGCGTCGCCGGCCGCCGTCAGCAGCAGGGCCGCGGTGGTGGGGACCGGACCGGCGTCTACGGCCAACGCGCCCAGGAACAACGGGAGTTGGGCGACCGCGACGGCGGCCGGGCCGGGCAGTCGCAGCGTGGGCAGCGAGAGCCCGTAGCCCGCCCAGGCCGCCGCCAGTACCGCGGACGCCACCGCGGTAAACGCCAGTCCGCCGGTGTCGGGCAGCAGGACGCGGTGCACCGCGTAGGCGTCCAGCACCGTCAGCGCCAGGGCCAGCGCGGCGAGGACCTCCGCGGTGGACCGCAGGGCGCGCCGCAGCAGCAGGACCGGGGCGGCGGCAGTGGCCAGCGTCACCACGGCCAGTACCGCGGAACGCCCGCCGATGCCCATGGCGCCCCAGCCGACCACCGTGAACGCGACCGCCGCCACCGCCAGCAGCACCCCGCCGAGTACCAGCAGCACACGCTGGGCGCCCGGACCGGACACCTCCGCACCCGCGGGCGCCGGGCGCGGGGCCTGCCACACCGGGGCCGGGACCCTCGCCGGTGTCCCGAGCAGTTGCACCAGCCAGGCCCGGCGGGTCAGCAACTGGGCGCGCCTGGCGTCGAGTTGAGCCAGCTCCGCGTCGAGAACCCGCAGTTCCTCGGCGGGCGAGGCGAAGGGCGGGGGTGAGAACGTCATGGCCGGAGTGTCGCCCGCCCGGCGTCCGGCGGCATGAGCACCCGTACTCATGCTCGCTTCCGCCCTACTCACACCGCTCTGTCCCCGGCTCGCACCGCTCTGTCCTGGTCGCCGCCGGAGGTGTGGGCGCCGGGGCCGCGGGGGCAGATTGTGCGTATGCGTCTGAGCGATCCGAACCACTACCGCTTCCGTAGCCGCTGGGTGCTGCCCGCCGCGCCGGAGGCGGTCTACCGGGTGCTGGAGCGGGCCGAGGAGTATCCGCGGTGGTGGCGCCAGGTCCGCGAGGTCACCCCCGTCGACGAGGACAGCGGCACCGCCCGCTTCCGTTCCCTCATCCCGTACGACCTGTGGGTCACGGCGCGGGCGCGGCGGCGTGATCCGGTGGCGGGGGTGCTGGAGATCGAGATGAGCGGGGACCTGGAGGGCTGGGCGCGCTGGACGCTCACCCCGGGGCCCGGCGGTGGCACCGTGGCCCGCTACGACCAGGAGGTGGAGGTGCGCAGGCCGCTGATGCGGCGCCTCGCGGTGCCCGGCCGGCCCGCCTTCGTACTGAACCACGCGCTGATGATGCGGGCCGGGCGCCGTGGGCTCGTCCGGCTGCTGAACGACCGCCGTGCCGCTGTCTGAGCGGGCTGAACCGGTTTGGAGGAAGGCCGTCGGCACCTGTATGGTTCAGTGCGTTCCCGGGCGATTAGCTCAGTGGGAGAGCGCTTCGTTCACACCGAAGAGGTCACTGGTTCGAACCCAGTATCGCCCACCGCCGCAGTAGGGATACGAGGGTGGCCGGCCGCAGTCGATGCGGTCGGCCACCCTCGTTCCGTTGTCAGGAGCCGTCGGATCCGTCGGGCAGGTTGCGCAGGCTGTCGCGGAGGAGTTCGGCCAGGTGGTGGGCGCGGTGGTCGGAGAGCTGCTCGATCTGGGTGCGGCAGCTGAAGCCGTCGGCCAGGACGACGGTGTCCGGGGCGGCCTCGCGCAGCGCGGGTAGCAGTGCCTGTTCGCCGACGGCCACCGACACCTCGTAATGGCCCTTCTCGAAGCCGAAGTTGCCGGCGAGGCCGCAGCAGCCGGAGTCCAGTCGGCCCGGGTCCAGGCCGGTGCGGGCGAGGACCTGGTCGTCGGCGCGGGTGCCGAGGGTGGCGTGCTGGTGGCAGTGGGTCTGGGTCAGCGCGGTGCCGGTGAGCGGGCCGAACTCGACGTCGGGGGCGTGCCGTTCGAGGAGTTCGGCGAGGGTCAGGGTGTGCTCGGCCAGCCGCTCGGCGCGCGGGTCGCCGGGCAGTAGCTCGGTGGCGTCGGTCCGCAGCAGCGAGGTGCAACTGGGCTCCAGGCCGACGAGTGGCACACCGCGGCGCAGATACGGGTCGACGGCGGTCAGGGTGCGGTCCAACATCCGGCGGGCGATGCCGAGTTGGCCGGTGGTGTGCCAGGTCAGTCCGCAGCACAGCCGGTCCGGCGGCAGCAGTACCTCGAAGCCCGCGTGCTCCAGCACCTCCACCGCGGCCCGCCCCACCTCGGGGGAGAGGAACTCGGTGAAGGTGTCCGGCCACAGCAGGACCTGCCCGCGGGACCCGGGGGCGGGGGCGGTGCGCCGCTCGAACCAGTGGCGCAGGCGCCGCGGCGCGAAGCGCGGCACCGGCCGCTCGGGGGCGATCCCGCCGGCCTTCTTCAGCGCGGCGGCCGCGAGGCGGTTCCCGGTCAGCCGGTTCGCCAACCCCGGTGCCAGACCGGCCAGTCGGGACCAGAGCGGCAGCCACCCCAGCGAGTAGTGCGCGAGGGGCCGCAGCCGCCGCCGGTAGTGGTGGTGCAGGAACTCCGCCTTGTACGAGGCCATGTCCACGCCGACCGGGCAGTCGCTCTTGCAGCCCTTGCAGGACAGGCACAGGTCGAGCGCCTCGACGGCCTCCTCGGAGCGCCAGCCGTCGGTGACCACCTCGCCCTGGAGCATCTCGTAGAGGACGCGGGCCCGGCCGCGGGTGGAGTCCTTCTCGTCGCCGGTGGCCCGGTAGCTGGGGCACATCACCCCGCCGGACGGGGTGCGACACTTGGCGATGCCGACGCAGCGGCGCAGCGCCTTGCCGAAGTCGCCGCCGTCCTCGGCCAGGGCGAGGGTGGTGGTCAGGGGCAGCGCGGGCCGGTGGCCGGGCTGGATGCGGAGCCGTTCGTCGGTGGGGCGGGGGTGGACCAGGATGCCGGGGTTGAGCCGGTTGTCCGGGTCCCAGACGGCTTTGAACGCGGCGAAGGCGTCCATCGCCTCGGCGCTGTAGACCAGCGGCAGGAACTCGGCGCGGGCCTGCCCGTCGCCGTGCTCCCCGGAGAGCATTCCGCCGTGCGAGGCGACGAGTTCGGCCGCCTCCCGCATGAACTCCCGGTAGATCCGCACCCCTTCGGCCGTCTCGTGGTCGAAGTCGATCCGGATGTGGACGCAGCCCTCGCCGAAGTGGCCGTAGGGGGTGCCCTGGAGGCCGTGCCGGTCGAGCAGTGCGGCCAGGTCGCGGAGGTAGTCGCCGAGGTGCTCGACGGGGACCGCGGAGTCCTCCCAGCCGGGCCAGGCCTCGGAGCCGTCGGGGGCGCGGGTGGCGAGCCCGGAGCTGTCCTCACGGATCCGCCACAGCGCGGCCTGCTCGGCCGCCTCGCGCACCAGTCGGACCCCGGTGGCGCCGGTGTCTGATTTCAGTACGGCGGCCAGCGCCTCGTCGGCGGCCTCGTCGCCGTCCGCCTCGGTGTGGCCGAACTCGCAGAGCAGCCAGCCCGCGCCGGGCGGCAGCAGTTCCTCGGGGCGGGCGTCGGGGACGTTGCGGCGCAGGGCGGCGACCTGGTCCCCGCCGAGGCCCTCGCAGGCGATGGGGGAGTGCCGCAGTACGTGCCGGGCGGCGTCCCCGGCGGCGGGCAGGTCGTCGAAGCCGAGGGCGACCAGGGTGCGGCGGGCGGGCAGCGGCACCAGTTTCACGGTGGCGGAGACGACGACGGCGCAGGTGCCCTCGGTGCCGACGAGGGCGGCGGCCGGGTCGAAGCCCCGCTCGGGCAGCAGGTGTTCCAGGCTGTAGCCGGAGACCTGGCGGCTGAAGCGGCCGAACTCGGTGCGCAGCATGGCGAGATGGGCGTCGCGCAGCTCGCGCAGCCCGGCGTGGATCTCGCCCCGCCGCCCGCCCTCGTCGATGACCTGCTGCAACTCCTTCGCGTCGAGGGCGCGCAGCCGCATCAACTCCCCGTCGTAGGTGAGGACTTCCAGCTCGACCAGGTTGTCCGCGGTGCGGCCCCAGGCCACCGAGTGGGTGCCGCAGGCGTTGTTGCCGATCATGCCGCCGATGGTGCAGCGGGCGTGGGTGGACGGGTCGGGCCCGAAGCGCAGTCCGTGCGGGCGGCAGGCGGCCTGGAGGGAGTCCAGCACCACTCCCGGTTCGACGCGGGCGGTGCGCGCCTCGGGGTCGACGTCGAGGATGCGGTGCAGATGGCGGGAGGTGTCGATCACCACGCCGTCCCCCAGGGCCTGCCCGGCGATGGAGGTGCCGGCCCCGCGCAGGGTGACGGCGGTGCCGTGCCGGTGGCAGGCGGCGAGCGCGGCGGCGAGTTCACCGGTGTCGGCGGGCAGCACCACGGCGGCGGGGACCTGCCGGTAGACGGAGGCGTCCTGGGCGTACTCGGCGCGGCGGCGGGAGCCGAAGGCGACCTCGCCGCGGGGGACGGCGGTCCGCAGGTCCCGCTCCAGCGCGGTCAGCGTCGCGGCGTCCGGCGCGTCGGGGCGCGGTGGTGCGGACATGGTGCGGCTCCTGGGGGTCGGTGGTGAGGGGCGGGCGCCCCGGCGGTGCGGGCCGCCGGGGCGTGCCGGTGGCGGGCCGGGGTCAGCCGAGGACAGCGTCCACCGAGGCCCGCCACAGCGCCAGACCCTCGTCGATCTGCGCCGAGTCGACCACCAGCGGCGGGATCATCCGCACTACCTGGCCCTGGGCGCCGCAGGTGAGCAGCAGCAGCCCGCGCTCGCCGGCGGCGACCTGCACCCTGGCGGCGGTGGCCCCGTCCGGCTGCCCGTCCGCGTCCACGAACTCGGTACCGGCCATCAGACCCAGCCCGCGTACGTCGCCGATGCCGCCGTGCTCGCCCACCGGGTGTCCGGCGGCCACCTCGCGCAGTCCGGCGAAGAGCTGGGCGCCGCGCTCGGCGGCGTTCTCCACCAGCTTCTCCTCGCGGATGACGTCGAGGGTGGCGACGGCGGCGGCGCAGGCCACCGCGTTGCCGCCGTAGGTGCCGCCCTGGGAGCCGGGCCAGGCCTTCGCCATCAGTGCGGCGGGCGCGGCGATCGCGGACAGCGGGAAGCCGCTGGCCAGGCCCTTGGCGGTGACGACGATGTCGGGGCGGCCGTCGAAGTGGTCATGGCCCCAGAAGCGGCCGGTGCGGCCGAAGCCGGTCTGCACCTCGTCGATGATCAGCAGGATGCCGTGCCGGTCGGCGCGTTCCCGGAGCCCGTGCAGGAAGGCGGTGCTGGCGGGGACGTAGCCGCCCTCGCCGAGTACCGGTTCCACGATGAAGGCGGCGGTGTCCGCGGGGGCGGTCACGGTGGCGAGGAGCTGGTCCAGCTCGCGCAGCGCGAAGCGGGTGGCGGTCTCCTCGTCCCAGCCGTAGTGGAAGGCGTTCGGGAACGGGGCGACGGCGACGCCCGGCATCAACGGGCCGTAGCCGGAGCGGAACTTGGTGGCGGAGGTGGTCATGGACGCGGCGGCCATGGTGCGGCCGTGGAAGGAGCCCTGGAAGACCACGATGTTGGGGCGGCCGGTGGCCTGCTTCGCCAGCCGCATCGCGGCCTCCACGGCCTCGCTGCCGGAGTTGACGAAGAACAGCGAGTCCAGCCCCGGCGGCAGCACCTCGCCCAGCCGCTCGCTGAGGGTGAGCAGCGGCCGGTGCATCACCGTCGTGTACTGGCCGTGGATGAGGGTGGCCACCTGCTCCTGGGCGGCGGCCACCACCCGCGGGTGGCAGTGGCCGGTGGAGGTGACGCCGATCCCGGCGGTGAAGTCGAGGTGGGCGCGGCCGGTCTCGTCGTAGAGGTGGACTCCCTCGCCGCGGACGGCGAGCACCGGTGTGGCCTGCTTGAGGACGGGGGACAGTGCGCTCATGGGGGACTCCTCGCTCGACGGCTGAAGCGGACGGCGGCACCGGTCGGGGTGGACGGCGGCACAGATCAACATCGGGGCGCATCGTAGGATTGTCAACAACCTGCACTCATGCAAACATGCAAGTCCGGGCTCTGTCCACGAGAAGCCGGGCCCAGAGGCTGTCTCCCCGATCTTCGTGGCCCGCGTCCACGAAGATCGAGGAGACACCCCCTGGGTACACACGTCGAGCCGGGAGGGCATGTGAGCACAGGAACGCAACCGGAGACGCAGCCCGCACCGCGGCTCGAACGCGAGCGCGGTGTGGTCGCCGCGGTCCCCGACGGGCTGCTCATCGGCGGCGACTGGCGGCCGGCCGCGTCCGGCGGGACCTTCCCCGTGGAGGACCCCTCCCGCGGCCGCGAGCTGCGCACCGTCGCCGACGCGGGAGCCGAGGACGCCCTCGCCGCGGCCGCCTCGGCCGCTGCCGCCCAGGACGCCTGGGCCGCCACCGCGCCCCGTGAACGCGGCGAGATCCTGCGCCGCGCGTACGAGCTGCTGCTGGAGCGCCGGGAGGACCTGGCGCTGCTGATGACCCTGGAGATGGGCAAGCCGCTGGCCGAGGCGCGCGGCGAGGTGGCGTACGCCGCCGAGTTCTTCCGCTGGTTCTCGGAGGAGGCGGTGCGGATCGAGGGCGGCTACCAGACCTCGCCCGACGGCAAGGACCGCTTTGTGGTGATGCGGCGCCCGGTCGGGCCGGTCCTCCTCGTCACCCCGTGGAACTTCCCGCTGGCCATGGGCACCCGCAAGATCGGCCCGGCCGTCGCCGCCGGCTGCACCATGATCGTCAAACCGGCCGAGCAGACCCCGCTGTCCATGCTGGCGCTGGCCCGCATCCTCACCGAGGCGGGGCTGCCCGCCGGGGTGCTGAACGTCCTCACCACCAGCCGCCCCGGCGAGGTGGTGGAACCGCTGCTGCGCGGCGGCACCATCCGCAAGCTGTCCTTCACCGGCTCCACCCAGATCGGCCGGCTGCTGCTGGAGCAGAGCGCCGAGCAGGTACTGCGGGTCTCCCTGGAACTCGGCGGCAACGCCCCCTTCCTGGTGTGCGCCGACGCCGACCTGGACAAGGCCGTCGAGGGCGCCATGGCCGCCAAGATGCGCAACATGGGCGAGGCCTGCACCGCCGCCAACCGCCTCTACGTCCACGCCGATGTGGCCGGGGAGTTCGCTGAGCGGCTGGCCGCCAGGATGGCCGCGCTCACCGTGGGCCGCGGCACCGAACCGGGCGTCGACGTGGGCCCGTTGATCGACGAGGACGGCCGCGGCAAGGTCGACACCCTGGTCGAGGACGCCGTGGGCCGCGGCGCCAAGGTCCTCACCGGCGGCGGCCACGCCCCCGGCGAGGGCTACTTCTACCAGCCGACGGTCCTCTCCGGGGTGCCCGCTGACGCGGCCATGCTGCACCAGGAGATCTTCGGTCCGGTCGCCCCGATCCTCACCTTCACCGACGAGGACGAGGCGGTCGCCGCCGCCAACGCCACCCAGTACGGGCTGGTCTCCTACCTCTTCACGGAGAACCTGGAGCGTGCCTTCCGGCTCTCCGAACGCCTCGACACCGGCATGGTCGGCCTCAACAAGGGCGTCGTCTCCAACCCGGCCGCGCCCTTCGGCGGCGTCAAGCAGTCCGGTCTCGGCCGGGAGGGCGGCCGTACCGGGATCGACGAGTTCCTGGAGACGCGCTACCTCGCCATGCCCCTCGGCTGACCCACCCGCCCCCACGCGACGACGGAGCGATACCGATGGACCGCTTTATCGAGGTCTCCCTGCCCAAGCGCGGCGTGAGCTGCACCGCCCGACTCCTCTTCGAACGCGCCCCCGTCACCTGCCAGGCGATCTGGAACGCGCTCCCGCTCGGCGGCGACGTCTACCACGCCAAGTACGCGCGCAACGAGATCTACACCCTGGTCCCGCCCTTCGCCGACCAGGAGCCCCCGCTGGAGAACCCCACCATCACGCCCATCCCCGGCGACCTCTGCTACTTCACCTTCTCCGACACCCAGTTGAGCACCGCCTCCTACGGCTATGAGGCGGCCGCCGAACAGCGGGGCGCCGAGGCGGCCCACGCCCAGCGCAGCACCGTGGTGGACCTCGCCCTCTTCTACGAGCGCAACAACCTGCTCATCAACGGCGACGCCGGGTGGGTGCCCGGCATCGTCTGGGGCTCCATCGTGGACGGCCTGGACCGGATGGCCGAGGCCTGTCAGGACCTGTGGCGGGCCGGGGCGCTCGGCGAATCCCTCAACTTCCAGCGCGTCGAAGGGAGTTGACGGCGACGTACAGAGGCGGGGGGGGGGGTGTGAACCCGCCGCCCCCGCCAGAGGGACGGAGAGCGGGCGCGC
>NZ_JBHVRR010000092.1:0-11048 GCF_042885635.1 Streptomyces sp. NPDC058045
ACCTTCGCCAAACTCACCGCGAAAGCCGTCGCCGAAGCACGCGCAAAGGGCATCGAAAAACCCGTCGTCGCCTCACTCGCCGGAGACACCGAAGTGGAGGAAGCCTGCGACTACCTCTATCAACACGGTGTGGTGGCGTACCCGTACACGACCGAGAAGCCGGTCGAGGTGCTGGGGGCCAAGTACCGCTGGGCGCGGGCCGCGGGCCTGCTGGGCGACGGTTCCTGAGATGACCGCGCCGGGGGTGCCGACGCCGGCCGTCGGCATCCCCCGCCTATGCGCCGGGCGCCTCCACGACCTGCTCGCCGTCGGCGCTGACCCGCTCGTGATACGTGGTCCTGGTGTGCTCGGTGTGGCCGCGCATCACCTGCTGGGCGCGCTGCTCGTCGCCGGCCTCGATGGCGGCGATCAGTTCCCGGTGCTCGCTCCAGGAGCGGGCGCCGCGGGTGCGCGCGACGGGCGTGTAGTACCAGCGGACGCGGCGGTCGACCTGGGCGGAGAGTTCGGCCAGGACAGAGTTGGCGGCGAGTTCCATGACATAGGCGTGGAAGGCGCCGTTGGCGGCGACCACCGCGTCGATGTCGTCGGCCGCCAGGGCGCGTTCGCCTTCCTCGCACAGGGCGCGCAGCCGTTCGGCGGCTTCCGGGGTCGCCTTGGCGGCCGCGAGCCGGGCGGCCTCGGCCTCCAACAGGCCGCGCACCACGAAGAGTTGATCGGCCTCGCCCTCGGTCGGCTGATGTACGAAGGCGCCCTGGGCGGGGCGCAGGTCGACCCAGCCGTCGGTGTTGAGCCGCTGGAGGGCCTCGCGTACGGGCTGGCGGGAGACGCCGAGTTGGCCGACGAGTTCGTTCTCGACCAGGTGCTGGCCGGGCCGGAGGGCGCGGCTGACGATGAGTTCGAGAAGGGCCTCGTAGACCCGCTCACGCAGCGGGCCGGGCCGCTCCAGCTTCGGCACGCTTGCGTTGGCTCCTGCGGACAGCATGGATTCGACCCTTCATCTGCGGCTCTACCGGCCCGGGGGTTGCGCTTCGTCTACAGTCTACCGGCGCGTAGTCCGACCTCCCGGAGGCCCTTCGCCGCCCGCGGCACCACCTCTGTTCGCACCGCTCGCGGCCCGTTCCGGGCCCCCGGTGGAAACCCGTTGCGAAGGGTCTCCACCAATCCTTGTCACCGCTCCCGGACAGGAATACTGTATGCAGTATTCCGTCGATTCCGAGCCGCAATACCCAGGGAGGATCCTGACCATGACCGCCGCTTCCGTACCGGGCACTGGGGCAGGGGACACCGGCCAACCCGCCGTCACCGACGGGATTCATCTGGTCGTTGACGCACTCAAGCTCAATGGTGTCGAGAACATCTACGGTGTGGTCGGAATCCCGATCACCGACCTGGCCCGCGTCGCGCAGGGAGCCGGCATCCGCTATATCGGCTTCCGCCACGAGAGCGACGCCGCGCACGCCGCGGCAGCGGCCGGCTTCCTCACCAAGAAGGCCGGCATCTGCCTCACCGTGTCCGCCCCGGGCTTCCTCAACGGCCTTGTGGGCCTTGCCAACGCGACCACCAACTGCTTCCCGATGGTGCAGATCTCGGGCTCCAGCGAACGGCACCTGGTCGACCTCCAGCGCGGCGACTACGAGGAGATGGACCAGCTCGCCGCCGCCCGGCCCTTCGCCAAGGCCGCCTACCGGGTGCACCGCGCCGAGGACATCGGCCGCGGTCTGGCCCGCGCCATCCGCACCGCGGTCTCCGGCCGCCCCGGCGGTGTCTACCTCGACATCCCGGCCGCGGTGCTCGGTGAGGTCATCGACGCGGAGGAGGGCGCCAACTCCCTGTGGGAGGTGGTCGATCCGGCGCCGCGCCAGATCCCTGACCGCGAGTCGGTGGACCGTGCCATCCAGCTGCTGGCCGGTGCCGAGCGCCCGCTGATCATCCTCGGCAAGGGCGCCGCGTACGCCCGGGCCGACGAGCAGATCAGGGAGTTCGTCGAGGCCACCGGTGTGCCCTATCTGCCGATGTCGATGGCGAAGGGCCTGCTGCCCGACGACCACCCGCAGTCCGCGGCCACCGCGCGCTCGCTGGCGCTGAAGAAGGCCGATGTGGTGATGCTCGTCGGCGCCCGGCTCAACTGGCTGCTGGGCCACGGCGACGCACCCCAGTGGAACCCGGACGCCAAGTTCATCCAGGTCGACATCGCGGCCGCCGAGATGGACAGCAACCAGCCGATCGCGGCGCCGCTGGTCGGTGACGTCGGCTCCGTGCTGGAGGCCCTGAGCGAGCGGAACAAGGCCGGGGCGATCACCGCGCCGACCGCCTGGCGGGAGGAGCTGACCGCCCGCTCCGAGCAGAACGTCGCCAAGATGGCCGGCCGCCTGGAGAAGGCCAGGGCCGCCCACCCGATGAAGTTCCTCGGCGCCCTCCAGGCCATCCGCGACGTCCTCGCGGAGCACCCGGAGGCGTATGTCGTCAACGAGGGTGCCAACGCGCTCGACCTGGCGCGCAACACCATCCCGATGTCCGTGCCGCGGCACCGGCTGGACTCCGGTACCTGGGGCGTCATGGGCATCGGCATGGGGTACGCCATCGCCACCGCCGTCGAGACCGGCGGCCCGGTCGTCGCCATCGAGGGGGACAGCGCCTTCGGTTTCAGCGGTATGGAACTGGAGGCGGTCTGCCGGTACAACCTGCCGATCGTCACCGTCATCCTCAACAACAGCGGTGTCTACCGCGGCAACGAGGAATCCGCCAACGACGACCCGGCGCCCACCAAGCTCGCCGCCCAACACCACCTGATGATCAAGGCGTTCGGCGGCAAGGGCTACCAGGCGAACACCCCGGACGAGGTGGCCTCGCTGCTGCGGGAGGCCCTGGCCGCCGGCACCCCGGCGCTGATCGACTGCGTCGTCGACCCGTCGGACGGCACCGAGAGCGGCGCCATCGCCCACCTCAACCCCAAGGGCATCACCATCAAGTAGCCATCCCCGCTTGCCCGTTCCGCCCCCGCATCCCCCACGGTGCGGGGGCGGACCGCGTTCCGTAGGGGGTGTGCCCCGGAAGGGTGGGGCCAGCACCAGGAGCGCTGCGCGGGATGGCCGGATGGCCCGGTGGGCCCGGTTCCGGTGGCCGGCTGCTGCGGTGGGCGCTGCTCACCGACCTGGTGTGCGGCGAGGTGTTCAAGTTCACCGTGAACCAGTTCGCCGCGGTCACCGGGCTCGCGCTCAGTCTTGCCCTGCTGTGGATCGTGACGCCTCACGCCGGGGAGGGTGAACTCCTTGACAGGACAGCCCGGTTGGAGAGTCGAAACGGCTTGATCATGAACGAGGCACCCGATCCAATGTGCACCACACGTCTGTGCCGGTAGGGGCGATCATGCGGGCGATCGGGCGTCGTACCGGGATGACACACAGGACACGGGACAGGAGACTTCATGGGCGAAGAGCGGAACGAGACCGTTGATGAGCTGCGGCAGCACTGGGACGCGATGACTCGGCTCGGGCGTACGGTGCCCGACAGTGGACTGGCCGGCATCGGTGAGGCGTTGGAGGCGTCCGGTCCATGGCCGGAGGACCCGCGGCGCACCCCCGTGATCATCGACACGGACATCGGCGGCGACGCAGACGACGCCCTTGCGGTGGCCGCCGCGGCGCGGCAGGTGCCCGAGCTGGTCATGGTCATCACCGGCGACGAAGTACGGGGTGAACGGGCCCGGTTCGCACGGCACTTGCTGGACCTCATCGGCCGCCGCGAGGTGGCCACGGTTGCCGGAGCATCTCTCGGGGAGTCCCTCTACTACTGCGTGGACGGCCTGATCCCGGACAGTGTGCCCGCGCAACCCACGGATGTCGTCGCGGCGGTACGCACGGTGTGCGAGGCGGCCGACGGGCCGGTGCGCTGGGTGGGTATGGGCCCGCTGACGAACCTGGCCCGCGTACTCGCCGAGGCCCCCGACCTGGGGCGGCAGCTACGGCTGACCCAGATGGGCGGCGCGCTGCGCTACCGCGACCCCAGCCGGGCGGAACACAACATCCGCATGGACGTGCCCGGCGCCCACGCCGTCCTGAAAGCCGTAGGCAGCGGCGTCCTTCCCACGCCCGAGTTCATCGCCTCGGAGATCACCTTCACCCCGCTGATCGAGATCACCGCGGAACACCCTCTGTACCAGGACCTGCGGGACCCCCAAGGCCCCGTATGGGCACGGCTGCTTGCCGATCACCTGGAGCGCTGGTTCGCCGGGACCCGCTACGGCGGCACCATGCAGCACGACGCGCTGACCCTGTCAGCGGCCCTCGACCTGCCCTTCGTCGACTCCGGCCACCTGAACATCTCCATGGACCCCATCGGCCGCACCACACAGGTCGAGGAGGGAGAAGGCGTCCGCCTGCGCTGGAGCCTGTCCGCCCAACACGAGGCGTTCATGGGCTGGTTGAGCGCTGCGCTGACGGGACCGGTCCACGTCGACCTCGATGCCGTTGTCACTGACGAAGCAGCATCCTGCCCGTGGACCGCGTTGGAGTAGGTGCAGTCCCGACCTCTTCCCTACGGCGTCCCACCCCCTGAGCCCGTGGCCGAATGGATTGTCCAGGGGTCGGACGTGCCCCCAACTCCCCTCCGTCAGCGGCCTGGTGGGGTCGGCCGGTCGGGTGGGGGTGGTGCTGGCAACACCCCCAGGACGGGTCCCAGCACTCCTGACCTGCGGTCGACCGCCCAGCAGACTCGTATCCAGCACCGGCGGACGGCCGCCGGGCACCCACCACGGACGGGGAAAGCGCGATGAGCAGTCACACACGCCGCAGGGTCCTCCAGGGCGCCGCAGTCGCGGCGGCCGGCAGTGTCGTCGGAGGGTATGGGCTCGGCCACTACGCCACCGCGGCGCGGGCCGCGACCGGCGCGGACGGTGGCACCGGCAACTCCCCTTTCCTGGAAGGGGCGTTCGCACCGGTCACCGAGGAACTCACCGCCTTCCACCTGCCGGTGACCGGACGGGTGCCGCGTGACCTCGACGGCCGCTACCTCCGTACCGGCCCCAACGCCCTCGGTCTTGAGGACCCGCGTGCCCACCACTGGATGCTCGGTGACGGCATGGTGCACGGGGTGCGGCTGCGCGGCGGGCGCGCCGAGTGGTACCGCAACCGGTGGGTGCGCTCCGCCGCGGTGGCCAAGAAGCTCGGCGAGCCCTACCCGGGCCCCGTACCGCCCGACGACTTCGCCGCCAACACCCATGTCATCCCGTACAAGGGCCGCATCCTCGCCCTCCAGGAAAGCGGGCCGCTGCCCTACGAGTTGGACGGCGAGCTGAACACGCTGCGCCCGCACGACTTCCGCTCCACCCTCAAGGGCGCCTTCACCGCACACACCAAGTACGACGCCCAGGCGGACGAGTTGCACGCGGTGGCGTACTACCCGACCTGGGACCATGTGCGGCACATCATGATCGACCGGACGGGGCGGGTGGCCCGGTCCCACCGCATCCCGATCGCGGACGCGCCGATGATGCACGACTTCGGGCTCACCTCGAAGTATGTGATCGTCGTCGATGTACCGATCACGTTCGACCTGGACGCCGCCGAGCGCGGCGCGATCGTGCCGTACCGGTGGAACGACCGGCATCCGATGCGGGTGGGGGTGATGCGGCGGACCGGGGGCAAGGTCCGCTGGTTCGAGATCGACCCGGTGTACTTCTCGCACACCCTCAACGCCTACGACCAGGGCGACACCGTCGTCATGGAACTCGTCACCATGCCCGCGCCGTTCTACGCGGCGGGCCGCGGCAACGGTGGGCCCTCCAGTACCGGCACACCCGTACTGGAGCGGTGGACCGTCGACCTGCGGGCCGGGCGGGTGCGGCGGTCCCGGATCGACGACCTGCCGCAGGAGTTCCCCCGGGTCAACGAGGCGCTGGTGTCCCGGCGGCACCGCTTCGCGTACACCGCGAGCGCGGCGGAGATGTGGCGGGCCTATGAGACGGTCGACGGGGTGCCGCCGGACGAGAAGTTCACCAACTGCCTGGTGAAACAAGACATGTTGCGCGGCAGCCGGCAGGTGCACCGCTTCCCGAGCGGGGCGGCGGTCTCCGAGCCGGTGTTCGTGCCGCGCCGCGGAGCCCGGGACGAGGACGACGGCTACATCCTGTCCTATGTGCACAACCCCGAACGTGGCGCGAGCGACCTGGTGATCCTCGCCGCCCAGGACTTCACCGGCCGGCCCCTCGCCCGTATCCACCTTCCCGGCCGGGTTCCCCTCGGATTCCACGGAAGCTGGGTGCCGGACGCGTAGCGCGTGTCACGGGCCGAGGCGGCGGCGGGCCGCCTCGGCGAACTCCCCTACCACGGTGCGGAGTTCGTCGGGGCCGGGGTGCCGGCGCAGCGCGTCCACCACACGCCGGGCGGCGTCGGCCACCTCCGGTGGGCCCTCCAGGACGACCTCGCTCAGGGCACGCTCCAAGGCGGCCGGATCGGTGTCCGCGCGGGCGCGCCCGGTGCGCTCCGCCAGGACCCGCTCCTCCGCCGCCCCGAGGAACTGCGCGTAGATCCTGCGGCGCGCCTCCTGCGAGCGTCCCTCACGCTCGGCCCACAGCGTCATCCGGACCGACTCCAGCAGCGCGTCCGCCTGCCGGTCGCCCGCGTGCCGGGCCGCATCCGCCTGCCGCAGGCCCGCGTTGCGGGTGTACCAGCCGGTGACGGCACTACCGGCCAGGGCCGCTCCCGCGGCGACCAGCGCCACTCCCCACTCACTCATACCGCCCATCCTCCCCAGCCCCGGCCGTCCCCGCAGCGAACCCCGAAGATCCACGGCGGAAACCCCCGCCGCCGACCGGCCACAGGACCCACCGGGACCCCGCGATACGATCAGGCACATGCCGCCCGACCCCTTGGGCAAGTCCAACTCGACCTGCGCAAACGCCCATCCGGCGCCCACCGTCCACGATAGAATCGACCCTGGAAGCGACGGGCGACGGGCGACGGGCGACGGGCGACGGGCGACGGGCGACGGGCGACGGGCGACGGGCGACGGGCGGTGTTGTTCGCTGCGCGGTCCGCGGTGGCGCTGTACCGGCTGCTGGACACACTGCCCGTCTTCGCCGGTGATCCCCGTATCACCCGCCTCTTCACCCTGATCCCGGGCTCCGACTTCGCCGCCGACGCACTCGCGGCGCTCGACGCCGTGGGTGGTCGCAGCGTCCCGTGGGCCGAGGCCTGCGCCCACACCCACGACCTGGTCATCGCCGCCAGCCCCAAGGGCGACGTACTGCGGCTGCGCGGTCCGCACCTCCGGCTCCCGCACGGCGCGGGCTTCAACAAGTCGATACCGGAGGAGGGTTCACAGGATTCCGCCTCCGGACTCGACCCGCACCACCTGCTCCCCCGCGAGCACCCCACCGGCGGAACCACCGTGCACGCCCTCGCCCATCCCGGGCAGCTCACCCGGCTCGCCACCGCCGCCCCGGAGGCCGCCCGACGGGCCAGGGTCATCGGTGACCCCACCCTGGACCGGCTGCTCGCCTCCCGCTCCCACCGCGACGCCTACCGCACCGCCCTCGGCACCGGACCCCGCCGGCTCATCGCCCTCACCTCCACCTGGGGCCCGGACTCCCTGCTCGCCCGGCGCCCCTCGCTCCCCGCCGAGTTGGCGGCCCATCTCCCGTACGACGGCTACCAGTTGGCGCTGATCGTGCATCCCAATGAGCACAGCCTGCTCGGCGCGTTCGAGCTGGGAGAGCGGTTGGCTCCGGCCGTGGACGCGGGTCTGGTGACGGCGGCGGCGTACCAGGAGTGGGCGGCGGTCCTGGTGGCCGCGGATGTGCTGATCACCGACCATGGTTCCAGCGCGCTGTACTACGCGGCCGTCGGGGACCGGCCGGTGGTGGGTGTGCACCGGGGCGGCGCCGAGCTGATCCCGGGCACACCGATGCACCAACTGCTCGCGCAGGTACCGCAGTTGGGTACCCCGGAGACGGTGTGTGAGGCGGTCGCGGCCTACCCGCCCGGGGCGGGGCCGGCCGCGGCGCGCGCCGCGTTCGCCGCCCGGGGCGAGGCCCTGCACCGGCTGCGGGTGGAGGCGTACCGGCTGCTCGAACTCGATCTGCCGCGGCATCCGGTGGCGCCCACCCCACTCCCCCGGCCCGCCGGGCCCGGACGTCGGCCCGGTGCCTTCGATGTGCACACCGAGATCCTGCCCGAGGGCATCCGGATCGACCGGCGCCCGGCCGGACTCGCCCTGCCCGCACGGCACTTGGCGGCGGAGTACGGGGTGGCCGGCGAGCACTGGGTCCGCTCGGCCGGGCTGCTGTTCCGGCGCCCACCGGCGGCCACCACGGGGTCCCCCGGTGTCACGGGTGCCGGCGGTGTGTCCTGGACGGCGGACGGTTGGGCGCGGCATGTACTTGAGGAGTACCCGGGCTGCCGTGTCGCGGGCACCGTACTACCCAGCGGCGCCTGCCTGGTGGGGGTGTGGGGGCGGGACACCGTGTACCGGGTGGAGGCGGCGGAGTGCCGGGACGGTGGTCGACTGGTGCGGGCCGACCCGGCCGTGGCGCTGTCCGCGCTGTACGCCTGGTGTGCGGGCGGGCGGGAACCCGGGGAGCTGGACGGGCGGGCCTGTCTGGTGGGCGGGCGCTCCCACCGGTTGAGCCTGCGCCCCGCCACCGAGGCGGAGGCCGCACAGGCCGTCTGAACCACCGGGAGAGTGCTGAACTGCCGTGGAGGCGGCCGGTGTTGACCTGCCCGGCGGTGGCTCAGCGACCGCCCGCGGCGAGGTCCAGGTATCCGCAGCCGCGTGCGATCAGACTGCGGGTGACGCGGAGGTGATGGGCCAGGGCGCGCCTACCCGCCGGCAGAAAGCGGGTTTCCACCGTCGACTCCCTTGTCATGCCAGGCCGTTGCTGTGGCGGATCTCGGCGGCGGCGGTGCGGTACTCGGCTGCGGCGGTGAACTCGCCCCGGGCTTCGGTGAGTTCGGCGAGGGCATCCAGGATCCGGGCCTGGTCGGCGCCGGAGTCCAGGGCGCGGGCGGTGGTCAGGGCCGCCTTGTACAGGGGCTGTGCCTCCTCGGTGCGGCCCAGGCGGTGCAGCACACCGCCGAGGGCGAGGCCGGTGCGGCCGGTGAGGCGGGTACGCCGCTGGTCGGCGGCGAGGGTATGGGCCTCGTGGAGCAGTGCCCGCGCTTCCTCCAGGTCACCGAGCCGGGCGAGGGCCTCGCCGAGCCGGTAGGTCTGGAGCAGCACACCGTAGGGGTTGGGGATGGCGCGGTGCAGTTCGCGGCAGTGTGCAAAGTCCTGCGCGGCGGTGGCCCAGTCGCCGCGGGCCGAGTGCACCATGCCGCGGAACTCCACCGCGGAGGCGGCGAGTTTGCGGTCCCGCTCGCTGCCGTCGAGGAGCCGTACGGCGGCCAGGGCGGCGTCGATCTCCTGCTGGGCCTCGGTGATGCGGTCCGACTCCCAGAGGGGGCGGGCGAGTTGGCAGTGCATCCGGACCAACCAGGGTGCGTAGGCAGCGCGTTGGGCGGAGGCCACACCGAGCCGCATCGCCTCCACCGTCTCGGACCGGTGCGGGTGGTGCAGGGCGTGCGTCCAGAGCGGCTCGCACAGGGCGACCACCTCCGCGTCCAGGCCGCGGGCGTGTGCCAGGCGGACGCAGCCGTACAGCAGGTGACGCTGCCCGTGCAGCCAGCGGGCCGCGTGTGCCACCCGCTCGGCGCGCTCCTCGTCGGAGGCGGCGTGCTCCGGGTCGTCCAGCGGGGCGTCGGGGGTGTCGGGCAGGGCGGGGAGGCGTTCGGTGACGGTGAGGCGGGGCCCGGCCAGATAGCGGTCGGCGAGCTGGGACTGACGCAGGCACCAACTCACCACCCGCTGCTGGGCGTTGGCGATTTCTTCCGCGGTGGTCTGCTGACGGGCCCGGCGCAGGGCGTGTGCGTGCAGGGGTCCGGGCAGCCGGAGTGGGCCCTCGGCGTCGAGGGTGCCCGCGGTGCGGACGTCGATCAGTCCGGCCTCGGCCAGTTCCTCCAGCGCCGTATCGCACTCCTGCGGCCCCCGGCCCAGCAGGGCGGTGGCGGAGCGGCGGGTGAAGGAGGGGCCGGGGTGGTGCGGCAGCAGCCGGTAGAGGGCGGCGGCGGGCGGGGTGAGACCCCGGTAGGCGGTGTCCCAGAGCTGTTCCACCTCGGGCACACCCTTCTCGTGCAGTTCGGCCCGGAATTCCGCCAGCAGACGCGGCAGTGGGCGCAGCGGGTGGCGGCGGACCCAGCGGCCGGCCACCTGCACCGCGGCCGGGAGGCCGGCGCAGAGCCGCAGCATGTCCTCGACGGCCTGCGGGTCGGCGGCCAACCTCCGGTCGTCCACAAGGAGTTGGAAGAGTTCCCGGGCGTGCTCCCGGGTCAGCGGTGTCAGTGCCAGGTCGAGTGCGGCCCCGTCGGCCAGGTCGTAGAGGGGGCCGTGGCTGGTGACGATGACCAGGCTGTCGGCCGAGGCGGGCAGCAGCGGGGCGACCTCGGAGGCGTAGCGGGCGTTGTCCAGCAGGAGGACGAGGGCGGCTCGGGAGGTCTTGGTGCGGAACTGGCGGCAGCGGCCCTTGAAGTCCGGTGCCAGCAGGGCCGGTTCGACGCCGAGTGAGTCGAGGAGCTGGGCCAGGACGTCCGCCGGGTCGAGGACGCCGTCCACCCGGTAGTCGTCCAGGTCGGCCAGGAGGACGCCGTCGGGGTGGGAGTCGGCGAGGGTGCGGGCGAGGAGGGCGGCCAGTTCGGTCTTGCCGAGGCCGCCGGGGCCGTGCAGGGAGAGCACGGGTGGGCGGGTGCCGTTCGCGCGGCCGAGGACCGCCTCGCGGACCTGGGTCCGCTCGGTGTCGCGATTGACGAAGTGCACGGGCTCCGGCGGCAGTTCGAGTGGAACTCCGACCCGCATTGACGCCCTCCCCGTTCCCCGTGGTCCAGACTCCCCGCACTCTAGACGCTCCGTGACCATGCCGTAGCGCGACCGAACGGTTCCGGCCAGAGGTGGGCCGGGATGGCGGGGTCCCTCGCGTCTCCCGCCCGACGTGCGGTCCACGGGCGTCATGTGCCCAGCAG
>NZ_JBHVRR010000093.1:0-10828 GCF_042885635.1 Streptomyces sp. NPDC058045
GTGCGCGAGTCGGGGTATCAACATATCTGGCGTTGACTTTTGGCACGCTGTTGAGTTCTCAAGGAACGGACACTTCCATCGTACTCACCCAAGCATTAGATACTCTCGGGCTTTCCTCCGGGTGTTCCCTTCGGTGTTTCCAACCTTACCAGATTCTTTTTCCGTTCCGTTTCCGGTGGAATTCGTATCCGGTGGCCGTTGGAAGGCCTTTTGCCTTTCGGCGGACCCGACTTTATCAGAGATTTCTTCCGGCATTTACCGGCGTCATTTCTCAGATGGTGGTTCGGGAAGTGTGTCTCGCTCGGGACCGAGCCCTGGAGACTGATGGATTCTCAACCTTCGCCTGCGAACCTGTCCGGCTCCAGGCAGCTGTTCAAATCTACCTCCCCGTCATCACTGCGTCAACAGCGTTTCCGGGGCGGTCAGGAGACTAGCAGGTGGATCGGGCGCGATGCACATCAGGCTGCGAGGGGGACTTGAGCGCTGCGTTCCGCTTCAGCCAGGTCGCCGGTCTCGCCGGCTCGTACCGCTCGGCCGCCGAGGACGTATACGTAGGTGAGGAAGGCCAGTTCGGCGGTGATGCCGATGGTGATGCGGGCCCAGGTGGGGAGGCCCGAGGGGGTGACGAAGCCTTCTATGGCGCCGGAGACGAGGAGGACGAGGGCCAGGCCGATGGCCATGGCTATGGCTGCGCGGCCCTCCTCGGCGAGAGCGGTGCGGCGCGGGCGGGGGCCGGGGTCGATGAGGGTCCAGCCGAGTCGCAGGCCGGTTCCCGCGGCGACGAAGACGGCGGTGAGTTCGAGGAGGCCGTGCGGGAGGATCAGGCCGAGGAAGGTGTCGAGCCGGCCGACGGACGCCATGAGTCCTATGCCGAGGCCCACGTTGGCCATGTTCTGGAAGAGGATCCAGACCACGGGCAGGCAGAGGAAGGCGCCGAGGGTGAGGCAGAGTGCGGCGGCCTGGGCGTTGTTCGTCCATACCTGGGCGGCGAAGGAGGCCGCGGGGTGGCTGGAGTAGTACGTCTCGTACTGGCCGCCGGGGCGGGTCATCTCGCGGAGTGCCGTGGGGGTGGCGATGGAGGCCCGGACTTCGGGGTGGGTGGCGATCCACCAGCCGATGAGGGCGGCGACGGCTGTCGAGACGAGGGCGGTGGGCACCCACCAGTGGCGGCTGCGGTAGACGGCTGCGGGGAAGCCGCGGGTGAGGAAGGCGGTGATGTCGCGCCAGGAGGCCTGCCGGGTGCCTGTCACCACGCTGCGGGCGCGGGCGACGAGGCGGGTGAGGCGGCCGATGAGCTGGGGGTCGGGGCTGCTGGAGCGGATCACGGAGAGGTGGGTGGCGGCGCGCTGGTAGAGGGTGACGAGTTCGTCGGTCTCGGCGCCGGTGAGGCGTCGGCGGCGGCGCAGGAGTGCGTCCAGGCGGGCCCAGTCGTCCTGGTGGGCGGAGACGAAGACGTCCAGATCCATGGGGCCTGCTGCTCCTCTGCTCTTCGCTTCTTTTGTTCTTGTGCTCTTCGCTCTTGCTGGCTGCGGCGCGTCTCGGTCGGGTGGGGGCGGGCTCGCGCGTGGGGAAGGCCAGCTTGGCAGACTGGCGTTCGGGGGCTCGGGAACGGGTCTGCCGATGGTTTCCGGGCGGGCGGACGAACGGGCTGGTGAGTCGATGAGTGAGCTGGTGACGGGGGAGGCGGTGGAGCTGGAGCTGCTCCCCGCGAAGCTGCCGACTCGCATTCTGGCGGCGGCGCTGGATCTGCTGGTGACGTTCACCGTGTTCATCGCGGTGCTGGTGGGGCTGTACTCGGCGACGTCCTCGCTGGACGAGGCGGCGACCGCGGCGATCTCGGTGGCGGCTTTTCTGCTGCTGCTGGTCGGCGGGCCGATCGCGGTGGAGACGCTGTCGCACGGGCGGTCGCTGGGCAAGCTGGCCTTCGGGCTGCGGGTGGTGCGGGACGACGGGGGGCCGATCCGGTTCCGTCATGCGCTGGTGCGGGGTGCGGTGGGTGTGGTGGAGATCCTGCTGACCACCGGGGTGATCGCGGCCACCGCCTCGCTGGTCTCCGAGCACGGGCGCCGGATCGGCGATGTGCTGGCGGGGACGCTGGTGGTGCGGGAGCGGGTACCGGCGGGGAGGGCGGGGGCGGTTCCGCTGCCGCCGCCGTGGCTGGCGGAGCGGTTCGCGGCGGCGGATCTGTCGGGGGTGCCGGAGGGGCTGTGGCTGGCGGTGCGGCAGTGCCTGACGCGGATGGGGCAACTGGATCCGCAGGTCGGCTGGTCGATGGCGGCGCGGTTGGCCGGGGACCTGGCCGCCCGTACGGGGGCGCCGGTGCCGCCGGGGGTGCCGCCTGCGGTGTATCTGGCGGCGGTGGTGCATGAGCGGCAGGCCCGGGACGCGCGGATCGCGTTCGGGGGCGGGGGGCTTGGTGCGGGTGCCGGTGGTTCCGGGGCCGGGGTTGGGGTTGGGGTGGCGGGGGCGTCGGGCGCGGGTTCGTCGTGGGTGGCGCCGTCGGGAGGGGCGCCGTCGGGAGGGGCGGGGGCGCAGGTGCCGGCGGCTCTCCCGGAGGCGTCGGGTGGGCCGGGGGAATCGTCCTCGCCTCGGCGTACCGGGTTCGCTCCGCCGTCCTGAGTCGGCCCGGATGTGATGGCCCCCTCCCCGGTTCAGGTGGGGAAGGCGGAGGGGGGTGATTCCAGGTCTTCCAGTTCGATTCCGGGGGCGGCGAGGACGACGTCGCCGGTGAGGTGGACGGTGTGCTGTTCGCCGGTGTCCAGGGCTGTGACCTGGTACTCGTCCACGATGAGGGGGCCGTTGTCAGTGGCGTGTGCTTGGCTCTTCAGCAGTGACCAGGACTGGTCGAGGGTGCGGGGTGCCAGCACCGGATCGGTGAAGCACACGAGGCGGACACGGGTGGAGGGGGACGCGGGAGTGAGTCGCAGCAGCCGGGAGACGGCGACGAGGAAGGCGGGGGAGGTGCCGGTGAAGGCGTGGGCGGGGGCGTTGCCCTCGACGGCGTGTTCCCCGGCGGGGTCGGTGCGTACCCAGGTGACGCCGTCCAGGGCGCCGGCGCGGATCTGCCAGCCGCCGGCGTGCAGTTCGAGGCGGATGGGGCGGCCCAGTTCGTCCAGGGTGAGGTCGGTGGAGCCGCGGTGATCGCCGGAGGGGAAGGTCAGTTGGGAGACGTAGCGCCAGCCGGAGGGGCCGGGGGCGCAGTGGAAATGTTCCTCTCCGAGGGGGGTGTGGTCGTGGGGGTCGTGGAGCGAATAGCGGCCGCGCGGCATGGGTGGTCCTGAGCTTTCCGACGGGTCCTGCGGTCTCCGGGGGCTGGGGTGCGGGGGTGTGGGCTGCGGGTAAGTCCGGCCGGCTGTAGGGCGGTTGGCGGCTCGGACGGGTGGATTGACTTCCCTTCGCCGGATGTCCGGTGCGGGGAGGGGCTGACGGGGCAGGCCCCCGGCACGGGGGTGCGGGGGCCTGCCCGAAGTCGGCCTCGGCGGACGGGACCGGTGCGGTGCCGGGATCGGTGGGACCGGTCCCGGCGGCCGTGCGGTGCCCGAGGTGCCGGGCGGTACCGGTAGTGGTGCCGGTCAGTACCGGTAGTGGTCCGGCTTGTACGGGCCTTCGACCTCGACGCCGATGTACGCGGCCTGCTCGGGGCGGAGGCGGGTGAGCCTCACGCCCAGGGCGTCCAGGTGCAGCCGGGCGACCTTCTCGTCCAGGTGCTTGGGCAGTACGTACACGTCGGTCGGGTACTCGTCGGGCTTGGTGAACAGCTCGATCTGGGCCAGGGTCTGGTCGGCGAAGGAGTTCGACATGACGAAGGAGGGGTGCCCGGTCGCGTTGCCGAGGTTCAGCAGGCGGCCTTCGGAGAGCACGATGATCTTCTTGCCGTCGGTGAAGGTCCAGGTGTGGACCTGGGGCTTCACCTCGTCCTTGACGATGCCGTCGATCTTGGCGAGGCCGGCCATGTCGATCTCGTTGTCGAAGTGGCCGATGTTCCCGACGATGGCCTGGTGCTTCATCCGGGCCATGTCGGAGGCCATGATGATGTCCTTGTTGCCGGTCGTGGTGACGAAGATGTCGGCGGTCTCCACGACGTCGTCGAGGGTGGCGACCTGGTATCCGTCCATCGCGGCCTGGAGGGCGCAGATCGGGTCGATCTCGGTGACGATGACGCGGGCGCCCTGGCCGCGCAGGGATTCGGCGCAGCCCTTGCCGACGTCGCCGTAGCCGCACACGACGGCGGTCTTGCCGCCGATGAGGGTGTCGGTGGCGCGGTTGATGCCGTCGACCAGGGAGTGGCGGCAGCCGTACTTGTTGTCGAACTTGGACTTGGTCACCGCGTCGTTGACGTTGATCGCCGGGAACAGCAGGGTGCCGTCGCGGTGCATCTCGTAGAGGCGGTGGACGCCGGTGGTGGTCTCCTCGGTGACGCCGCGGATCTCGGAGGCGAGGCGGGTCCACTTCTTCGGGTTCTCGGCGAGGGTGCGGGTCAGGAGTTGGAGGATGACGCGGTGCTCGTCGCTGGTGGCGGTCTCCACGCCGGGGACCTGGCCGGCCTTCTCGTACTCGACGCCGTTGTGGACGAGGAGGGTGGCGTCGCCGCCGTCGTCGAGGATCATGTTGGGGCCGCCGGTCTCGGTGCCCGGCCAGGTCAGGGCCTGCTCGGTGCACCACCAGTACTCCTCCAGCGTCTCGCCCTTCCAGGCGAAGACGGGGATGCCCTGGGGGTTCTCCGGGGTGCCCTCGGGGCCGACGGCGATGGCGGCGGCCGCGTGGTCCTGGGTGGAGAAGATGTTGCAGGAGGCCCAGCGGACCTGGGCGCCGAGGGCGGCCAGGGTCTCGATGAGGACGGCGGTCTGCACGGTCATGTGCAGGGAGCCGGTGATGCGGGCGCCGGCGAGGGGCTGCGCGGCTGCGTACTCCTCGCGGATGGCCATCAGGCCGGGCATCTCGTGCTCGGCGAGGGAGATCTCCTTGCGGCCGAACTCGGCCAGGGACAGGTCGGCGACCTTGAAGTCGGCGGTGTCCTGGCGGGGTGCGGTGGTCGACATACGTGCTGCTCCTCGTCGGATCGAGGGTGGGTACGGCTGGTCGGCGCGACGGCGGGCATGGGAGTGCCCGGGTGCGCAACGCAGTCCGTCGGAGGCCCTCTCTCCCTCGGCCGGCCGTGTGGTGCGGCCGCCCGACCGCCATCAGCAGCGACGTCTGGCTGTGGTCGCGAATCTACACCGCTCCGGGTGTCCGGCCACAGCCCGCCCCCGGCCCGTCCGGGGCCCGGAGGCGGCTTGCGGCCGGCGGCCGGTGGCTGTCAGTGGCCGGGGGCGGGGTGGCGGTCGGGGCCGCCGGGGGTGGCCTCCGGGTCGGGGCCGCGGGCGGCTTCGGAGGCGCGGTAGATGTCGGGTTCGAGGTAGATGACGCGGGCGATGGGCACGGCTTCGCGGATGCGGGTCTCGGCGGCGTCGATGGCGGTGGCGATCTCGGGGGCGGTGCCGTCGTGCCGGACGGCGATCTTCGCGGCGACGAGGAGTTCCTCGGGGCCGAGGTGGAGGGTGCGCATGTGGATGACGCGGGTGACGGTGTCGCCGTCGACGGCGGCCTGTTCGATGCGGGCGACCTCGGCGGGGCCGGCGGATTCGCCGAGCAGCAGCGACTTGGTCTCGGTGGCGAGTACCAGGGCGATGGCGATGAGGAGGACGCCGATGCAGACGGTGCCGATGCCGTCCCAGACGCCGTTGCCGGTGGCGACGGCGAGGCCGACGCCGCCGAGGGCGAGGACGAGGCCGATGAGGGCGCCGAAGTCCTCCAGCAGGACGACGGGGAGTTCGGGTGCCTTGGCGCGGCGGATGAACTCGGTCCAACTGAGGTTGCCGCGCAGCCCGTTGGACTCCCTGACGGCGGTGCGGAAGGAGAAGCCCTCGGCGATGACGGCGAACACCAGGACGCCCACCGGCCAGTACCAGTGCGTGAGTTCGTGCGGGTGGCGGATCTTCTCGTAGCCCTCGTAGACGGCGAACATGCCGCCGACGGAGAAGAGGACGATGGAGACGAGGAAGGCGTAGATGTAGCGCTCGCGGCCGTAGCCGAAGGGGTGTTGGGGGGTGGCTTCGCGTTGGGCTCTGCGGCCGCCGATGAGGAGGAGGAACTGGTTGCCGGAGTCGGCGAGGGAGTGCACGCCTTCCGCGAGCATCGAGGAGGAGCCGCTGAAGAAGAAGGCGACGAACTTGGACACGGCGATGGCGAGGTTGGCGCTGAGCGCCGCCACGATCGCCTTGGTTCCTCCTGCTGCGCTCATCTGTCGAGGTGTCCCTTTCCCAACTGGTCTGTCGCGTCACGTGGTTGGCGGTGCGCCGGGGCCGGTTGTGCTGCTGCCCGGAGTGTGCGGTGGGTCATTGTTGCAGGGCGTGGCGCGGGGGGTGGGGGTCAGGCTGGGACGGTGGCGCGGAAGAGGATGCCGGGGCCGGTGGCGGTGACCGGTTCGCCGGCGGGGACGAACACGGAGTGGCCGGGGGTGAGTTCGGCGCTGCCGAGGTGCGCGGTGCCTTCGGTGCAGAGCAGGATCTGCGGGGTGGCGGCGGTGAGGGTGCGGGCGGGGTCGGCGGGCAGCGCCTGGCGGGAGAGGCGGAACTCGTCGGCGGGGGTGGCGTAGATCTCTTCGCCGTCGGCGGTGGCCGTGGGGCGGAGGATGCCCGGGTCGGTGGCTTCGAAGCGGACGATGCGCAGGAGTTCGGGGACGTCGATGTGTTTGGGGGTGAGGCCGCAGCGGAGCACGTTGTCGGAGTTGGCCATGATCTCGACGCCGAGTCCGCCGAGGTAGGCGTGCGGGACGCCGGCGCCGAGGTAGAGGGCTTCGCCGGGCTGGAGTCGTACGTGGTTGAGGAGCATGGCGGCGAGGACGCCGGGGTCGCCGGGGTGGTGGCGGGCGATCTGGGCGTAGGCGGCGTAGTGGGCGGCGCCGGGGGTGGCGGGGTCGGCGGCGAGGCGGGTGCAGGCGGCGGCGGTCTCGGTGGCGGTGGTGTCGACGGCCGCGGGGTCGGCGGTGAGGACGGCGGTGAGGACCTCGCGCAGGGCGTCGCTCTCGGGGTGGGCGTGCAGCAGGTCGACATAGGGCTTGAGGGAGTCGACGCCGAGGCGGTCGAGGAGGTCGGCGGTGGCGGTGGGCCGGCGGAAGCCGCAGAGGCCGTCGAAGGGGGTGAGGGCGCAGATGAGTTCGGGTTTGTGGTTCGCGTCCTTGTAGGTGCGGTGGGGGGCGTCGAGGGGGATGCCGCGGCGTTCCTCGTCGGCGTGGCCGGCTCTGGCCTGGGCGAGGTCGGGGTGGACCTGGAGGGAGAGGGGGGCGCCCGCGGCGAGGAGTTTGAGCAGGAAGGGCAGGCGGGGGCCGAATCGGGCGGTGGTGGCGGTGCCGAGTTCGCGGTCCGGGTCGGCGGCGATGACGGTGTCGAGGGGGCCGCGGGGGGTGTGGGAGGGGGCGCCGGGGTGGGCGCCCATCCACATCTCGGCCTGTGGTTCGCCGGTGGGTTCGGTGCCGAGGAGGTGCGGGAGGGCGGTGGTGGAGCCCCAGGCGTAGGGCCGGATGGTGTTGTCGAGGCGGTCCATGGGGTTCCTTGCGTTCTGCTTTGCGGGGGCGGGAGTTGGGGGTGGCGGGCGTGGGAGTGCCGTGGGGCGGGGTGCGGGTGGTGGGGCGGCGGGGTGCGGCGCTGCGCGGGCTGCCGGGTGGGTCGGTGGTACGGGCCGCGGGGTCAGGCCCTCATGATCGGTCGTCGGAGGCGAGGGCCAGGTAAACGGCGGCGAAATCCGTGGTGGCGATCAGCTCGGCGAGGGTTTCGAGTTCGGCGCCGTCCTTGGGTTCGAGTTCGCTGACGGCGGTGTCGTGGCCGAGGGCGAGTTCGCGGGCGGCGGGGGCGGCGCTGAGTCCGCCGGCGGTCTGGTCCCGCAGCAGCAGGACGCGGGCGCGGAGGGCCTGGGCCTCTTCGACGCGGTCCCGGAAGAAGTCGTCCGGGTCGGCGCCCGCGGCGAGGGCCTTGGTGAGGAGGGTGCCGTGGGCGGGGAGCGCTTCGGGGAGTTCGGCGGCGAGCGCGGGGCGGCCGGCGAACTCGGCGAGTGCGGCGGCGAAGCGGCGTCCGACGGGTCCCGCGGAGGGGCCCTCGGTCCAGATCAGGGCGAGGCTGTCGGCGAGTTCCGCGGCGAGGGTCTTGGCCGGGTTGGCGTAGGTGGCGATGGCGGGGCCGCAGCGTTCCGCGGTGCTGTCGAGGCGGTCGGCGACCCGGTGCAGGGCCTCGTCGGGGGCTTCGAGCAGGCCGGTGCGGTCGAGGAGGGCGAGGAGCGGGGTGAGCAGCGCCCAGAGTGCCCCGGGGGCGGCGGCCGCGTCGGGTTCGTCCTGCTCGTAGGGGGCGGTGGCCATGGGGACGGTGAGGCCGTGGGCAGCGGTGACGGAGTGGGTGAGGGGGCTGTCCGCGGGGCAGACCGCGACGAGGCTGGTGCCGCGCCGGTACGCCTGGTCGGCGAGGACGCCGAGGCCGGGTTCGGTGCCGTCGGGGGTGGCGATGAGCAGCAGGTCGACGGGGCCGGCCCAGCCGGGCATGGCCCAGCGCAGGGCGCCCGCGGCGGGGGCGACGCCGGTGGGGTGGAGGCGGGTCACGGGGCAGCCGGCGCCGGCGAGTTCACCGAGGAGTTCGGCGACGCAGGTGGCGGCGGTGCCGGGCCCGGCGATGAGGACGGCGCGGGGGCGGCCGTCGGGTTCGAGTGCGGTGACTCCGGCCTCGGTGGCGTGCCGTAGTGCGGTGCGGACCCGGGCGCCGGCTTCGGCGGCGCCGCGCAGCAGCCCGCGCCGGTCCTCGCGCCCGAGCGCCTCCGGGTTGTCGAGCAGCGATTCGTCGAGCATGGCGGGCGGCCTCCGATCGCCGTACGCGGCTGGTTCTGGGAGCGGGGCCGCCGCTGTCCCGGGGCGCCCGGCTCGCTCTCGGGTCAGGCGGGGCGGCGGGCCTCGTCCACGAGGAGGACGGGGATGCCGTCGCGTACCGGGTAGGCGAGCGAGCACTCCTCGCCGGTGCAGCGGAGCTCGGCGTCGGCCTCTTCGAGGGGGGCGTGGCAGGCGGGGCAGGCGAGGATCTCCAGGAGGCCGGCTTCGAGCGGCATGGGCTGGTCCTTTCGGTGGCGCTGTGCCCTTGCGGTGCGGGGGCGCTGCGGTATGGGGGATCTTCCTGGTCAGCGTAGCGCGGGGCGGGTGGGCGGTGCCCCGGGGTCGGGTGCGCCGGAGCGTGCCCGGAAAGTCCCCCGGCTCCCGGGTTCGGCTCCGCCGGGGGTCAGGCGCGGATGAGGGCGAGGACCTCGTCGCGGATGCGGTGCAGGGTGGCGGTGTCGCGGGCTTCGGCGTTGAGGCGGAGGAGGGGTTCGGTGTTGGAGGAGCGGACGTTGAACCACCAGTCGTCGGCGGTCACGGTGAGGCCGTCGAGTTCGTCGAGGGTGACGCCGGGGCGGTCGCCGTACTCGGCGCGCAGGGCGGTGAGGCGGCCTGCCTGGTCGGCGACGGTGGAGTTGATCTCACCGGAGCCGGCGTACCGGTCGTAGTGGGCGACGAGGGTGGAGAGGGGGGCGGGCTGGGTGCCGAGGGCGGCGAGGACGTGGAGGGCGGCGAGCATTCCGGTGTCCGCGTTCCAGAAGTCGCCGAAGTAGTAGTGGGCGGAGTGCTCGCCGCCGAAGATGGCGCCGGTGCGGGCCATCTCCTGCTTGATGAAGGAGTGCCCGACGCGGGTGCGTACCGGGGTGCCGCCGTGCTCGCGGATGACCTCGGGCACCGCCTGGGAGGTGATCAGGTTGTGGATGACGGTGCCGGTGCCGCCGTTGCGAGCGAGTTCGCGGGTGGCGACGAGGGCGGTGACGGCGGACGGGGAGACGGCGTCGCCGTGTTCGTCCACGACGAAGCAGCGGTCGGCGTCGCCGTCGAAGGCGAGGCCCAGGTCGGCGCCCTCGGCGCGGACCCGCTGCTGGAGGTCGACCAGGTTGGCCGGGTCGAGTGGGTTGGCCTCGTGGTGGGGGAAGGTGCCGTCGAGTTCGAAGTAGAGCGGTACTACGTCCAGGGGCAGGCCGTCGAGGACGGTGGGCACGGTGTGGCCGCCCATGCCGTTGCCCGCGTCGACCACGACCTTGAGGCGGCGGATCCCGCTCAGGTCGACCAGGGAGTGCAGATGGGCGGCGTAGTCGCGCAGGGTGTCGCGGGGGGTGCGGGTACCGGGGGTGGCGGCGGGGGCGGGCGCGCCGTGTTCGGCCCAACTCTCCACCAGGGCGCGGATGTCGGCGAGTCCGGTGTCCTGTCCCACGGGGGCGGCGCCGGCGCGGCACATCTTGATGCCGTTGTAGCGGGCCGGGTTGTGGGAGGCGGTGAACATGGCGCCGGGCAGACCGAGGGCACCGGAGGCGTAGTAGAGCTGGTCGGTGGAGCAGAGGCCGATCTCGGTGACGTCGGCGCCGCGGATGGTGGCGCCGCGGGCGAAGGCGCCGGACAGACCGGGCGAGGAGGGGCGCATATCGTGCCCGGTGACGATCGCGGTGGCGCCGGTGACTTCGGCGAAGGCGGCGCCGAAGAGTTCGGCGAGCGTCTCGTCCCACTGGTCGGGGACCACTCCGCGCACGTCGTACGCCTTCACGATCTGCGACAGATCAGCAGCCACAGCCGTCCCTCCTGAGTCCTTTGACGGTCGCCGCCAACTTACCGCCCCTTTTTTCAAGGCTCGGTTCGCCTCCGGGGCGCTGTGAGCCGGTGTCGAGACCACGCCCGTGCTCGACCACTCGTTCCTCGCGGCCTCCGCGGGGGCGGGGTCTCGACACCGGCCGCGCCCCTTCGGCT
>NZ_JBHVRR010000094.1:0-9149 GCF_042885635.1 Streptomyces sp. NPDC058045
TTGACGACCGACTTGCCGCCCAGACGCTCGGTGGCAGCGCGCGCCGCCTCAGGCGTGTCGATGACTTCACCGGCCAGCACCGGTACACCGTGCTTCGCGAAGAGATCGCGTGCCTGGTACTCGAACAGGTCCATGGGATGACTCCCTCATACGGGCGGTGGGCAATAGGGGGAGAATAGAAGGATCGAATACTGTATGCAATACGTCCGACGGCGAACCCTTCACTTCCTGCGGAAACGCGCTCGCCCCCTGGACACCCTCTCCCGATATTGCATACAGTATCCATCTTCCCATCGAGAGGAGCCATCGTGAAGGTTGCAGTCCTCGGAGCCGGTGCCATCGGGGCATACGTAGGAGCGTCACTGCACCGGGGTGGCGTCGAGGTCCATCTGATCGCCCGCAACGAGCACCTGCGGGCCATGCAGGCCAACGGAGTCCAGGTGAACAGCGCGCGCGGCGACTTCCACGCGACGCCGAACGCCACCGACGACCCCACCGAAGTCGGCCCCGTCGACTACGTGTTCCTCGGCCTCAAGGCACACTCGTACCCCTCGTGCGAGCCCCTCATCAAGCCGCTGCTCGGCGAGCACACCGCCATCGTGGCCGGCCAGAACGGCATCCCCTGGTGGTACTTCCACCGCCTGGCCGGGCCCTACGAGGGCCGCCGGGTCAACGCGGTCGACCCGGACGGCGCCACCACCGCCGTCCTGGCTCCGGAGCGGGCCATCGGCTGCGTCGTCTACCCCGCCACCGTCGTCGAATCGCCGGGCGTCATCCGGCACTTGGAGGGCACCCGCTTCTCCCTCGGCGAGCCGTCCGGGGAGATCTCCGAACGGTGCACCAAGCTCAGCGACGCCATGATCGCCGGCGGGCTGAAGGCGCCGGTCGAGGCGAATCTGCGCGACGACATCTGGATCAAGCTGATGGGCAATGTCGCCTTCAACCCGCTGAGCGCCCTCACCCGGGCCACCATGGCGGAGATCTGCCAGAACCCGCCGACCCGGCACCTGGTCGCCCAGATGATGGAGGAGACCCTCGACATCGCGGCCAGGGTCGGCAGCACCCCGGACATCTCCATCGAGAAGCGGCTCCGCGGCGCCGAGAACGTCGGCCACCACAAGACCTCCATGCTCCAGGACCTGGAAGCCGGCAAGGAACTCGAACTCGACGCCGTGGTGACGGCCGTGGTGGAGATCGCGGACATCGCCGGTGCCGAGGCACCCACCCTGCGCGCCATCCACGCCGCCACCGGCCTGCTGGCACAGACCAGCACCCCCCGGAGCGCCTGACTCCCGCCCCCGGCAGCACCGTTGATGCCCCCGGCGACCAGGCGAATTCCAAGTCCCCGGGGGCATCAGCCCGTTACGGCCACGGAGTGGTCAACCGGCGCCGTTCTGCCGCGAGTTCAGGCTGCGCACCGCGGCCACCACCACCGGCGGCAGGCCCTCCGCTCCGGCGCCCACCGACTCGGCGAGCCTGCTGCGCATCCGCGGGTCCCAGAACCGGCCGATGTGGTTGGCGACCGCCTGCACGGCCTGCTCCTCGGGCAGATGACCGAAGGCCGCCGCGATGTCGTTCGCCATCCGGGTCTCCGGAGGCACACCGGCGGCCATCTCAGTCCACCGCCGCGGTGATCCGGCCGGCCACCGCGGGCCCGGCGTGCTCCGACTCCAGTGGATGGGCCAGGCCCACCTGCACCGCGGTCACCTTGTACTCGGGGCAGTTGGTGGCCCAGTCCGAGTTCTCCGTGGTCACCACGTTGGCGCCGGTCACCGGATGGTGGAAGGTCGTGTAGACCACACCCGGCGGCATCCGGTCGGACACCTGCGCCCGTAGCGTCGTCGCACCCACCCGGCTGGCCAGGGTCACCACATCCCCGTCGCTGATACCGCGCACCTCCGCGTCATGCGGATGCAGCTCCAGCAGGTCCTCGGAGTGCCAGGCCACATTGCGGGTACGGCGGGTCTGCGCGCCCACGTTGTACTGGCTGAGGATGCGGCCGGTGGTGAGCACCAGCGGGTAGCGGGAGGTGGTCCGCTCGTTGGTGGGCACATAGGTGGTGACCACGAAGTTGCCCTTGCCGCGGACGAACTCCTCGGCGTGCATGGTGGGCGTGCCCTCCGGCGCGGCCTCGTTGCAGGGCCACTGCACGCTGCCCAGCTTGTCGATCAGCTCATAGGTGACACCCGCGAAGGTGGGTGTCACCTGGGCGATCTCGGCCATGATGCTGCTGGGGTGGTCGTAGTCCATGGGGTAGCCCATGGCGGTGGCGATCTCGCAGACGATCTGCCACTCGTGCCGGCCCGTCTTCGGCGGCATCACCGCACGGACCCGGTTGACCCGGCGCTCCGCGTTGGTGAAGGTGCCGTCCTTCTCCAGGAAGGACGCGCCAGGCAGGAAGACATGGGCGAACTTCGCCGTCTCGTTGAGGAACAGGTCCTGCACCACCACGAGTTCCATGGCCTCCAGCGCCGAGGTGACGTGCTGGAGGTTGGGGTCGGACTGGGCGATGTCCTCGCCGTGCACGAACAGCCCGCGGAACGCGCCGTCGATCGCCGCGTCGAACATGTTGGGGATGCGCAGCCCCGGTTCGGCCAGCAACTCCCGGCCCCACAGCTCCTCGAAGACGTGGCGCACCGCCTCGTCGGCGACATGCCGGTAGCCGGTGAACTCGTGTGGGAAGGAGCCCATGTCGCAGGAGCCCTGCACATTGTTCTGGCCGCGCAGCGGGTTGACGCCGACCCCGTCGCGGCCGAGGTTGCCGCAGGCCATCGCCAGGTTGGCCATTCCCATGACCATGGTGGAGCCCTGGCTGTGCTCGGTGACGCCGAGTCCGTAGTAGATGGCGCCGTTGGGGGCCTCGGCGTAGAGGCGGGCGGCGGCCCGCAGTTCGGCGGCCGGTACTCCGGTGATGCCCTCGGTGGCCTCCGGGCTGTTCTCCGGGCGGGCCACGAACTCGGCCCACTGGTCGAAGTTCTCGCACCGCGCGGCCACGAACTCCCGGTCCACCAGGTCCTCGGTGACCACCACATGGGCCATCGAGTTGATCAGCGCCACATTGGTGCTGGGCTGCAACTGGAGGTGGTGGGCAGCCTCGATGTGCGGGGAGCGCACCAGCTCGATCCGGCGCGGGTCGGCCACGATCAGCCGGGCGCCCTCCCGCAGCCGCTTCTTCATCCGGGACGCGAACACCGGGTGCGCGTCAGTGGGGTTGGCGCCGATCACCACGATCACGTCGGCCTCGGCCACCGAGCGGAAGTCCTGGGTGCCGGCCGACTCGCCGAAGGTCTGCTTCAGCCCGTAGCCCGTCGGCGAGTGGCAGACGCGGGCGCAGGTGTCGATGTTGTTGTTGCCGAAGGCGGCACGCACCATCTTCTGGACGACGTACACCTCCTCGTTGGTGCAGCGCGAGGAGCTGATGGCGCCGATGGAGTTCGGGCCGTGCCGGTCCTGGATGGCGCGCATCCTGGTGGCGACGGTGGTGATGGCCTCGTCCCAACCGACCTCGCGCCAGGGGTCGTTGACGCTGTCCCGGACCATCGGCTTGAGCTGCCGGTCCGGGTGGCTGGCGTAGCCGAAGGCGAAGCGGCCCTTCACACAGGAGTGCCCCTCGTTGGCCCCGCCGTCCTTGTACGGCACCATCCGTACGAGTTCGTCGCCGCGCAGCTCGGCCTTGAAGGAGCAGCCGACACCGCAGTACGCGCAGGTGGTGATGACGGAGCGGGTCGGCATCCCGAGTTCGACGACCGAGCGCTCCTGGAGGGTGGAGGTCGGGCAGGCCTGGACGCAGGCGCCGCAGGAGACGCACTCGGAGTCCTGGAACAGTTCCCCGGCGCCGGGCGACACCTTGGAGTCGAAGCCGCGGCCCTCGATGGTCAGCGCGAAGGTGCCCTGCACCTCACCGCAGGCGCGGACGCAGCGGGAGCAGGCGATGCACTTGGCCGGGTCGAAGTCGAAGTACGGGTTGGAGACGTCGGGTTGGGCGTCCAGGTGGTTGGCGCCGTCCTGGCCGTAGCGGACCTGGCGCAGGCCGACGACGCCGGCCATGTCCTGGAGTTCGCAGTCGCCGTTGGCGGGGCAGGTGAGGCAGTCCAGCGGGTGGTCGGAGATGTACAGCTCCATCACACCCTGGCGGAGCTTGGCCACCTTCGGGGTCTGGGTACTGACCCGCATTCCGTCGGCGCACGGGGTGGTGCAGGACGCCGGGGTGCCCTTGCGGCCGTCGATCTCCACCACGCAGAGGCGGCAGGAGCCGAAGGCGTCCAGGCTGTCGGTGGCGCAGAGCTTGGGGATGCCGACACCGGCCAGTGAGGCGGCGCGCATCACCGAGGTGCCCTCCGGCACCGTGACGCTCTGCCCGTCCACCTCCACGGTGACGGTGGCCTCGCCGGCCCGCTCGGGTGTGCCGTGGTCGGGTTCCTTCAGGAGTGTCATGCCGTGCCCTCCGTCCTCGCACCGCCGCCGGATGCCGTGCCGGCCGCGGTGGGTGCTTCGCGGGCGAGGAAGTCGTCCGGGAAATGGGTGATGGCGCTGCGCACCGGCATCGGGGTCAACCCGCCCATGGCGCACAGCGATCCGTCGGTCATCAGCTCGCAGAGGTCTTCCAGCAGTGCCAGGTTGCCGTCGCGGTCCTGCCCGGCCACAATGCGGTCGATCACCTCGACGCCGCGTACCGAACCGACGCGGCAGGGCGTGCACTTGCCGCAGGACTCGGCCGCGCAGAACTCCATGGCGAAGCGGGCCTGTGCGGCCATGTCCACGGTGTCGTCGAAGACGACGACACCGCCGTGGCCGAGCATGGCGCCGGCGGCGGCGAAGGCCTCGTAGTCCATCGGCAGGTCGAGCTGCTCGACCGGCAGATAGGCGCCGAGGGGGCCGCCGACCTGGACGGTGCGCACCGGGCGCCCGGAGAGGGTGCCGCCGCCGTACTCCTCGATCAGCTCGCGCAGGGTGATGCCGAAGGCGGTCTCCACGACGCCGCCACGGGCGATGTTGCCGCCGAGTTGGAAGACCTGGGTGCCGCGGGAGCGTCCGATGCCGAGGCTGCGGTAGGCCTCCGCGCCGTCGGCGAGGACCATCGGGACGGTGGTGAGGGTGAGGACGTTGTTGACCACGGTGGGCTTGCCGAACAGGCCCTGGATCGCCGGGATGGGCGGCTTGGCGCGGACCTCGCCGCGCTTGCCCTCCAGGCTCTCCAGCATGGAGGTCTCCTCACCGCAGATGTACGCGCCGCCGCCGACCCGCACCTCCAGGTTGAAGTCGAGTCCGGAGCCGAGGACGCCCTTGCCCAGCCAGTTCTGCTCGCGGGCGACGGCGATCGCGGCACGCATGGTGGCCACGGCGTCGGGGTATTCGGAGCGGATGTAGACATAGCCCTCGGTGGCGCCGACCGCGTGCGCGGCGATGGCCATGCCCTCGATGAGCAGGAACGGATCGCCCTCCATCACCATCCGGTCGGCGAAGGTCCCGCTGTCGCCCTCGTCGGCGTTGCAGCAGACGAACTTGAGCTTGTCCGCGCAGTCGAGGACGGTCTTCCATTTGATCCCGGCGGGGAATCCGGCGCCGCCCCGGCCGCGCAGCCCGGACTCGGTGACGGCGGCCACCACGTCCTCGGGGCTCATGGCGAGGGCGGCGCGCAGCCCGGCGAGGCCGCCGTGCGCCTCGTAGTCCTCCGGGGACAGCGGGTCGGTGACGCCGACGCGGGCGAAGGTGACGCGCTTCTGGCCCGCCAGCCAAGGGAGTTGGTCGACCACACCGATCCGCAGCGGGTGCTCCGCCCCGTCGAGCAGTCCCGCCTGGAAGAGGCCCGGGACGTCCTCGGGGGTCAACGGGCCGTAGCCGACGCGACCTTCGGGGGTGGCGACCTCGACCAGCGGCTCCAGCCAGAGCATTCCGCGGGAGCCGTTGCGCACGATGTGCACCGGCCGGTCCTGGCCGGCGGCGGCCTGCCGGACGGCTTCGGCGACGGCGTCCGCACCGACGGAACGGGCCGCCGAGTCACGCGGGACGTACACCGTCACCGCGGAGTCAGAGGGCTTTGTCACGATGAGACCGCCTCGTCGAGAATCTTGCGCAGCCGGTCCGGGCTCATCCGCCCGAGCAGTTCGCCGCCTGCCTGGATGGAGGGCCCCAGCGCGCAGTTGCCGAGGCAGAAGACCTGTTCCAGGGTGACCGCGCCGTCGGCGGTCGTCTCCCCCGGGCCGATGCCGGCACGCTCCCGGGCGCAGTCCACCAGGGCGTCCGCACCCAGCGCCTGGCAGGCCTCGGCACGGCAGATCCGCACCGTGGTCCGGCCCGCGGGCTCCCGGCGGAAGTCGTGGTAGAAGGTGACCACCCCGTGCACATCGGCCCGGGACAGATTGAGTTCCCGAGCCAGGACCGGCACGGCCTCCTGCGGTACACAGCCCAGTTCGGCCTGCACGGCATGGAGAATCGGTAGTAGTGCTCCGCGTTGGCCGCGGTGGGCGGCCACGATCGCACCGACCGTGGCCGCCACCGCCCCCTCACTCACGCTCGTCGTCATGATCGCTCCCACTCGCCGGGTCTGATCCACGGTATAACTCACCCGCGCGGACTGTATACAGTCCGCAACGACTAGGCGGAAGCCTCCGCGACCACCCTCCGCGCGCTCCCGGCCCCGCTCATCGGGGCGGCCAGCCAAGGCAGCACCGTGCCGAGCAGTACGTCGAGACCGCCGCCCTCCGGACCGAGGCGGGCGCATGACGGCACCAGGACCGGGTCGGCCCGGACGCTGGCGGTGGCGCTGCCGCGCGGCCCCTCCCCGTCCGGCCGTGCGGGCACGAACAGGCCCGGCGCGTCGGCGGGAACCAGCCACAGCGTCACCCCGTCCCGGCCGTCGGTCGGCCGCGAGGACCAGACATAGCTGTCAGCCTCCCCCGCCGCGGCCACATCACGCTTGCGTGCGGAGAGCGCCACCACCTCACCGGTGCGGGTCGCGGTGGAACCGGGCCGCGCCAGGTCGGCCTCCCCCGCGTCGGCCAGGGCGAGGGTGCTGAGGTGCGCGCCGCCCGCGATCCCGCGGCGCACCCACTCGATGCCGTACGCCTCGATGATCGCGGTGGCCGCGTAGTGGGATCTGAGGGCGGCGCCGGTGGCCGGGCAGACCGCGGACACCTGGGTCACGACCTCGGCGGCCTCGGCCAACCCCCGTCCCCCGCCGCCGAGTTCGACGGGAGAGATCAGGCCCAGCAGCCCGGCCCGCCCGAGGGCGACGACCGAGGCACGGGGGAAGGTGCGGGACCGGTCGGCCTGTTCGGCGCCCGGTCCGATGACGGTGCTCAGTGCGGTGTGGAGAGCGGAGCGGTACGACATGGGAAGCCTCCCGTGGACGTTTCGGAGTCGGGGGGTTGGTCGGGTGGGCGTTCGGAGCGGTTCGCTCTCGGGCTCAACTGGCCTGCTGAGCCGCAGAGTTGACGTGGTGGAGCTGCGGAGCCGATTCGGTCGGGGTGGAGCGTTCGGTGGTCTCGGGGGCCGGGTCGAGGCCCAGGTCCGCGGGGTCCCCGGCATCGTCCAGGACCAGGACGGTGCTGGGGCCGGGTAGGGGCGGATGACCCTCGGCGGTGGCCGGGCCGAGCCCCTGACCGGAGGTGGGGCGGGCGGCCCCGGTGGGGTGTGCGGTGAGGTGTGCGGTCAGCGGTGCGTCGAGGTCGGCGGGGCGCAGCAGCACCGCGGAGTTGCCGGTGAGCAGGACGGCCCGCGGCCCCCGCCGGGACGGTACGGCGCCCGCCCGCAGGATCAGCTCCCGCACGCTGAGTTCGGGTGCCGCCTCGTAGAGCCCGGGGCAGCCGACCTCACCGCACACTCCGAACAACCGTGTGACGGCGGGCAGTTGGGCATCACCCCGGCCCACCGCACCGTCGAGCAGCGCCTGCCCCATCCCGAGCAGCGCCTCCAGATCCAGTACGGCCACCGGAGCCGTCCCGTACGCCTGGGCGTCCTGACCGCTGTCGGCCGCCTGCGCGTCCTGACGTATCTCCATGTCGAAGTCGAAGCCGGGCCGGCCCAACACCCCGGTGCCGAGCAGACCTTGACCGCGGGCCTCGGCGAGCGCCTGTTCCATACGGCGCCGGGCGCGCGGGACACCGGGCCGCAGCCGGAGCAGACCGCGCCCGCAGCCGCTGGCGAACCCGGCCAGGGTGACCGCCTCGACCACCGCGTAGGGATCGCCTTCCAGCAGGATCCGATCCCGGAACGCGCCCGGTGTGCCGGCGCCGTCACCGCACACCAGGTACCGATGCCCGGCACCCCGCGCCATGCCCAACATCCGTGCCCACGGCCCGAGTTGGTGGCGGGTGGCGGCGGGGCCCAGGTGCAGTGCGCGACTCAGTGCGGTGTAGCCGCCGGTCGCGCGGTATCCGTCCAGGCTGCGGGAGCCGGCGGCACCGATCCGCCGCAGCAGCCGCAGCCCCGGCTCGCCGCACTGGGGCACGGAGGTGGTGACGGGTGTCTCGCAGACCGTCGGATCGGGCGAGGGGTCGGGCCCCCACCGCGCCGCCCAGCGCACCGAGGCCGCCGAGGTGGGCGCCAGGATCTGCTCCCGCCCGTGCGGTCCGGACTCGGAGACGAGGGCGGCGGGGGCCCGCTCGCACACTCCAAGGCAGGGGCTCTGCACCCACCTGACCTCGGCCGCGCCCCGGTTACCGCGCCCGCGCTCGGCACGCGGGCCGGGGTCAGGTACCGGCGCCCCCACCGCGCGGCACACCGGGCCGGCGCAGAGGTGGACGGCACGCCGGGGCCAGGGCGCCGGGGCTGTACCCGCGGGCACTCCGGCCGCCTCTCCGGTGAGGTCCAGATCCATGGTGGTGCTCCTGTACGCAGGAGGTGAAACAGAATTGCATACAGTATACGTCGCACCCATAGACCCAAGGCAAGACCCATGACAGCCACTGGACATCCAATGAATGACAAGAGATGGTTATCGCATACAGTATGCGTCTACAGGATGCAGAGCCCTGTTAACGCTGTCGTACCGCGCCCCCGGGCGCCCATTGACCGAGATGATTGAGGTGACCAGCGTGACGGCCCATGCTCTCGACGGCGTGCGTGTTCTCGATATGACGCATGTCCAGTCCGGCCCGTCCGCGACCCAGCTCCTGGGCTGGCTCGGCGCGGACGTCGTGAAACTTGAG
>NZ_JBHVRR010000095.1:0-9084 GCF_042885635.1 Streptomyces sp. NPDC058045
TGTTATTTCTTTTCGGCCCTGATCCCCACCCGGTGGGTTCCCCTGTGCGCCCCTTTTCGGGGGGGCCCCCCCCCCCCCCGCCGGGTTGGCACCCGGCGGGGGCGGCGGCGGGGGCGTCCCGTGCCCGGGCGGGCCGGTCCGGGATCAGCTCATGCCGCGGCGGCCCTTGCCCTGCGGCATTCCGCCCTTGCCCTCGGGGGGTGTGGCCTCGCGGTCCGGCATCTCCAGGTCGATCTTCTCCTTGCGGACCCGGCCGCGTACGGTCTCCTGCTCGACGTGCTCCTCGGTGGTCAGGCGGACCCGCTCCACCGGCACCGCCTCCGTCTCCACCACGGCGCGCTCGGCGTGCAGGATCACCTCGTGGTCGGCCTCGGCGATGTCCGGGCCGGAGAAGGCGGCACCGCGATCGGCCTCGGTGATCGGCTCGCGTTCCACCCGCACCTCCTCGTGGCGCAGCGGCACCACCTGCTCGACCTCCTCGGTCACCACGTACTTGTGCAGGCGGGCCCGGCCGACCTCCTCGCTCTCCACGCCGACGCGGAGCTGCTCCTCGGAGCGGATCATGCCCTCCTCGCCGGTGCCGGTCCGGCCGGTGCGCATGGCTTCGGCGGTGTCCGCGGAGGTGTCGTGTGCGGTGCGGCCCTCGGGCTTGCCGGTCAGGTCCTCGCGGGTGCCGGGCTCCGCGGTGCCACCGGGCATGGCGGTCCGCTCGGTACCGGTGTCGGCGGTGCGTCCGCCGGTGTCCTCCGCGGCCTCGGCTCGCCCGGCCGCGCCCGCGGCCCCGGCCGCACCCGCCATCCCCGCCGCCCCGGCCGCCTCTCCGGTGTCGTCGCGGCCCGGGTGCTCGGCCTTGTCCCAGGCCTCGTCCCAGTCGACGCCGTAGTACTCGTAGAGCCGGTGCTCCTCCTCCTGGGAGAGATGGCCGCCCGCGTCCACCTCCACCGTCGGGGCGTCCTTGACCTTCGCCTTGTCGTAGGGCACTTCGAGGTGGTCCTCGACCAGGGTGGCGTCGCCGATGGGAACGAACGTCTCGCGGGTGCCGAACATGCCGGTCTTCACGGTCGCCCACTCGGGCCGGCCGCTGGCGTCGTCGAGGTAGATGTGCTTCGCGTCGCCGATCTTCGACCCGTCCGGGCCGTACACCGCGTGGTCGAGCACGCTGGGTATCTGCTCTCGCGTGATCACTGTGCGCTCCCTCGTCCTGGTCGGTTTCTTGGGGGCCGGGTCACCGCCAACACCATGACAAAACGCCCAAATGCTGGCGAACGGTGACCTGTGTCCTGGGGTCTCGGTCGCGTGGCGGCCCCTAACCCCTCCCCGCCCGGCCGCTGCCGAAGGAGCCGCTGGAGCCGGGGGTCCACTTGCGGCGGCGCTGGTCGGCCGCGCGGCGGGTGGGCGAGTTGCCCATGTGCCCCATCTCGTACGGCATCAGCCGGCGTTCGCTGCGCGGCATCTCGTCGAACTCCCGCGCCTCCTGCTCCCAGCGGACCGCGCCGCCCCGGGGGAGGTGCGGCTGGTCCTCCGGGTCCGGCGGTTCGGGTTCGCGGTCGCGGATCCGGATGCCGAGCCACACCGCCCAGATCAGGGCACACACCATCAGGACGCCCACCCCGGCCGCGCCGATGAAGAGGTAGCCGCTGGACGCCGCCAGGACCTGCGTCGATTCGATCATGACGTCCGAGTACCCACCCCCTCCCCCGTAACCCAGCCACTTCCCGCGCCGCCCGCGGCCCCCGGGATGCGATCAGCGGCCGGGCGCAGTGCCATGGTGGGACGGTCCGCGACCCGGAAGCGGGGTGACGGTGATGGCGCGTCCGGTCTGGAGCGGTGCGCTGACGTTCGGCCTGGTGACGCTGCCCGTCGGCCTGTACACGGCGACCGACAGCCACACCATCCGCTTCCACCAGTTGCAGCGCGGGACTTCGGACCGGGTGCGCAACCGGCGGGTCAACGAGCGCACCGGCGAGGAGGTCCCCCTCGACGACGTGGTGAAGGGCTTCGACGCGGGTGACGAGTACGTACTGGTGGAGCGCGAGGAGTTGGACGGTATCGCCCCGGGCCGCTCCAAGTCCCTGGAGGTCAGCGGCTTCGTGCCGGTGGACCGCATCGAGCCGGTCTACTTCGACCGCACCTACTATCTGGGGCCGCGCGGCGAGGGCTACGAGAAGGTGTACGCGCTGCTGGTGGAGGCGCTGGAGCGGTCCCGGAAGGCGGCGGTGGCGACCTTCGTGATGCGCAGCCATGAGTATCTGGTGGCGGTGGCCTCGGAGAACGGGGTGCTGGCGCTGCACACGCTGCACTGGGCGGACGAGGTGCGCGATCCGCGGGAGGTGGTGGATCCGCTGCCGTCCGCCGCCGGGGTCAGCGGGATCACCGACCGGGAGCTGCGCACCGCGGAGCAGTTGATCGAGACGCTGAGCATCCGGTGGCGGCCGGAGGACTTCCACGACACCTTCCGGGAGAAGGTCACCGAACTGGTCGCCGCGAAGCAGGCCGGAGAGGCGGTCCCCAAGGCGGAGGGCCCCGCGGAGCCCACCGAGGTGGTGGACCTGATGGACGTCCTGAAGGCCAGCGTCGACCGGGCGAAGGGCGGCACCCGGCGCGCGGCGTCCGGACGGCGGAACGGGTCCGGGTCCGGTACCGGGCGCGCCCAACCCCCCGGCGGGCTGGCCGAGTTGACCAAGGCGGAGCTGTACCGGCGGGCCGCGGACGCCGGGGTGCGGGGGCGGTCCGGGATGAACCGCGAAGAGCTCGTCGCGGCACTCGGCGGGGAGGACGGCGCCGCCTCCCGGGGCCGCCGGAGAGCCGCCTCCTGACGCGACCGGGACACGGAGGTGGCGGGAGATGAGCTGACCGGAGATGAGTTTCCGGTCGCGCGTCGGTCTGTAGTGAAGAGCGACCGGGGCCGCCCGAGGCAGCCGGTACGAGAGACACGAGGAGTGCCCATGCCCAGGATCACGCCCAACCTCTGGTTCGACACGCAGAGCGAGGAGGCCGCCGACTTCTATCTGTCCGTCTTCCCCAACTCCCGTATCACCGAGGTCGCCCACTACACCGAGGCGGGACCGCGGGAGGCCGGGACGGTGCTGCTGGTCCGGTTCGAGCTGGACGGGCAGCCGTTCACCGCGATCAACGGCGGCCCCGAGTTCACCTTCTCCGAGGCGATCTCGCTGGAGATCGACTGCGAGGACCAGGCCGAGGTCGACTACTACTGGGAGAAGCTCACCGCGGACGGCGGCTCCGAGGGCCCCTGCGGCTGGCTCAAGGACAAGTACGGGCTGTCCTGGCAGGTGTTCCCGAAGCCCGCGGCCGAGGTGCTGGGCGACCCGGATCCGGCGCGGGCCGCCGCCGCGATGAAGGCCATGCTCGGGATGCAGAAGATCGATCTGGCGGCTCTGCAGGCGGCCGCGGACCGGGCCTGAGCAGCGGCCGACCGCAGGGCCGTACCGGGCTCCCGTACCCGCTTCCGCGCCGGGTGCCGCCCGGGTTCACGGCCGGTGTGCGGGGAACCCGTGGGGCGGCGTGGCCCGCGGGGCCGCGCATCGAGCCGTGCAGGGAGCGACGCATGAAATTCCACGACCGACGGCAGGCGGGCCGTGATCTCGCCGACTGGTTCCTGGCCTGGCGCGACACCAGGGATTTCGTGGACCCCATCGTGCTGGCGGTGCCGCGCGGCGGGGTGCCGGTGGGCCAGGAGCTGGCGCGGGAGCTGCACGCGGGCCTCGATGTGCTGCCGGTGCGCTGGATCACCCTGCCGGGCCGCCCCGAGTCACCGCTCGGGGCGATCGTCGAGGAGGAGCCGCCGATCTTCGACCGGCCGATGCTGCGCCTCCTCAATCTCACCGAGCACGACCTGTCCGAGGACGTGGCACGCGAGCGCACCGAACTGCACCGCCTGGACGACCTCTACCGCGACGGCCTGCCGCGGCCCGAGCTGGCCGGGCGCACCGTGATCGTGGTCAGCGACGGCCTCTCGCACGGCTCCATCGCGGCCGCCGCGCTGCGCGTACTGCGGCGCCAGCGCCCCGGGCTGCTGCTGGCGGCCGCGCCGGTCGCCAGCCCGGACACGGTACTGGCGCTGCGCCAGGAGGCCGACCATGTGATCAGCCTCCACGCGCCGGAGCACTTCCGGGCGGTGGGCCCCTGGTACGAGCACTTCGAAGAACCCACGGACGAGGAGGTCCTCACCGCCCTGCGCTCCTTCCGCACCACCGCGTGAGCCGGGTCCGGTCCGGCGGGCCGGGTGTGGGCGCTCGTTGAAGCGCCAACAGGAAAGCCCGCGCGGCAGGGGTGAAGATGGCAGCGGGGATCTCAGGAGGAGCACCACCATGCTGCTGCCCGGCCGAGCCCAGGTGGCCCGTCTGCTGCGCCGCTACCGGCGCTGGGAACGGCTGCTGATGGCCGCACCGCACAACGAGGCGGTGCGCAGACACCTGGAGGACACCGCGTACACGCTCTGCATTCTGATGGGACGGCGGACGGCACCGGAGGCGGTGCGGGCCGCGGAGGAGTATCTGGCGGCCACCCGCAGACCACGCGGCCACCGGCACGGCTCCGGGCACCGGGACACCGCGCGCGGCGGCGATCTGACGGCCGGTGGCGCGGGACGGCGAGGGGACCGCGGCCGGTGATGAACGAGGACATGACGCGCACGGCCGCCGCCCGGAGCACGTCCACCGAGGCGGTCTTCGGCGCGCCCTGCTGGGTGAGCCTGATGGCCCGCGATCTGCGGTCCGCGCACGGTTTCTACGGTGCGGTCCTGGGCTGGGAGTTCCGGCGGGGGCATCTCGGCGAGGAGTTCAGCGTCGCCTACTCGGACGGCTTCCCGGTGGCGGGTATCGGCGCGCTGGCGCCCGCGCTGCGGGTGGCGGTGGCCTGGACGCCGTACTTCGCCGTGACCGACGCCGATGAGACGGCGAGCCGGGTGCGGGAGCGCAGCGGCACCATCGCGGTCGGCCCGCTGCCGTTCACCACGGGCCGAGGGGCGCTGGCCGCGGACCGGGACGGCGCGGTCTTCGGCATCTGGGAGGGGCGGCTGCTCGCCCAGTGGGAGCTGTGGCGGGTGCACGCCCGCGTCTGGGTGGGCCTGCGCACCCGCGACGCCTTCGAGGCGGCCATCTTCTACGGCGAGGTCCTGGACTGGGCCTCCGGCATCCCCGGCTGCTGCGAGGTCAGCTACGTCGACGAGGAGGTGGTGCTGCTCAGCGGGGGCCACGCGGTGGCGCGGCTGCGGTCCGGCGCGGTGGAGTCGGCCCCGGACCCGGCGGTGCGCCCCCGGTGGCAGGTGCATTTCCGGGTGCCGGATGTGTCGGTGTGTGTGGCGGCGGCGCTGCGGCACGGCGGTTCGGTGGCGGTCCCGCAGGCGCCGGCCGGTCAGGAGGGGGACGACCAGGCGACGCTGCGGGACCCGGACGGCGGCCTGTTCACGGTGAGTTCGGGCAGCGACCCGGTCATCGGCGACGGGGGCTGAGGCGGCGGGGTCAGCGGTGGGCGGGGGCGGAGGGGCCCGGTTCCACGAAGCTGCACGGCGGCAGCGGCCCGTTGACCCACACCCCGAGCTGCGGGTGGTCCTCGCGGAGCCGTTCCACCGTCGTCAGCAGCACATCGGCCATCTCCCGGCTGACCAGGCAGGCCACATCCACCAGCCACTGCTCGCCGGGCGGTGCGACGCTCACCGCCTCGGACACGAACTCCAGCACCCGCCGCACCTCCGCCGCGTCCTCCGCCTCCGCGGCCTGGATCGCGCCGACGACCAGGGCGCCCAGCCGCAGCCGCTGGTCCATGCCCTCCGATCCCTCGGCGCCCGCCGCGGTGGCGAGCGCGCCGGCCTCGGTGAGGGTGCGGATCTCCGGGTTCTCCACCATCACCCGCCGCAGTACCGCCTCCTCGTCGTGGCGGGCCCGCACCCGGTACTCGACCTTGCCGGTGAGCGCGTGGAGGCGTTCCAGGTAGTGGCCGGCACGCTGGGCGAGTACGCCGCGGACCGAGGCGTCGTCCGGTGCGAGGGAGGAGAACGGCATCGGCAGCACCGTGCCGTGCGCCTCCAGCGCGTCCAGTACGTGCTGGTGGGCGACGAGTTCGCGGCGCTCGGGGCGCAGGCCCGGCGGGGCGTCGCTGACCACGGCGGCGAGTTCGCCCTCGGTCAGCAGCCGCAGTGGCTTCGGCGGATCGCCCACCCCGTCGAGACCGGCGGGCGGCGCGGGGTGGGCGCGGGCGACGATGCCGTACACATAGGTGCTCAACGCTCGCCTCCTTCGCCGTACGGGGCCGGCCGCGCACCGGTTTGACCGTGGGGCTTCGGGTGACCCGTCGGGCCGCGGCCAAACCCGGGCCGCGCCGCCCGGGGTGCGCGGAGGGAGGCAGTCATGGACGGTGACCGGCTGGACACCTACCGCGGCAGGCGCCGCTTCGACCGCACCCGGGAGCCGCGCGGCGGCGGCGCGGCACAGGCGGGCGGCGACCCGGTGTTCGTGGTGCAGATCCACCAGGCGCGCACCCTGCACTTCGACTTCCGGCTGGAGGTGGACGGCGTCCTCAGATCGTGGTCGGTGCCCCGGGGGCCGTCGCCCGATCCGCACGAGCGGCGGCTGGCGATGCCCACCGAGGACCACCCGCTGGAGTACCGCACCTTCGAGGGCGTCATCCCGGCCGGCGAGTACGGCGGGGGCACCGTCATCGTCTGGGACGAGGGCACCTACCGGCCGCTGGCGCACGACCGGCAGGGGCGGCCGGTGCCGTTCGCCGAGGCCCTGGACCGGGGGCACGCCGCGTTCCGGCTGTACGGCGGCAAGCTGCGCGGCGGCTATGCGCTGACCCGGTTCCGCGGCGGCGGAGAGGGCGAGCGGGAGGCGTGGCTGCTGGTGAAGGAGGACGATCCGCGGGCCAGGCCCGGCGGGCGCACCCCCGATCCGCGGCGGGCGCGGTCGGTGCGGTCCGGGCACACCCTGCGGCAGACCGCGGCGGACCCGGCCGAGGTGTGGCACTCGGACCGCGGGGCCGGGCGGTGAGCGGCCTGCTGCCGGAACGGGTGCCCGAGGAGTACCGGTCGAGGCTTCAACCGGCGCCGCCCGGCGCGGAGTTGGCGGCGGCGCCGATGCTGGCCACGCTCACCGACCGGCGGGAGTTCTCCGGCCGCTGGCTCTTCGAGCGGAAACTCGACGGGGTGCGGGTGCTGGCCGTGAAGGAGGGCGGCCGGGTCCGGCTGCTGTCCCGCACCGGGCAGCCGCTGGACGCCACCTATCCGGAGGTCGCGGCGGCGGTGCGGGAGCAGCGGTGCGCGGACTTCACCGCCGACGGGGAGATCGTCGCGTTCAGCGGGAACCGTACCGACTTCGCCCGCCTCCAGCAGCGCCTGGGCCTCACCGACCCGCGGCAGGTGCGGGCCAGCGGCGTCGCGGTGGTGTACTACCTCTTCGATCTGCTGCGGCTTGAGGGGGCCGATCTGACCAGGCTGCCGCTGCGGCTGCGCAAGTCGCTGCTGCGGCAGGCGCTCACCTTCCGGCCGCCGCTGCGGCTGACCGTGCACCGCAACGAGGGCGGCCCCGAGCTGCTGGCGGAGGCCTGCCGGCGCGGCTGGGAGGGCCTGATCGCCAAGCGGGCCGACAGCTCGTACCGGCCGCGGCGCTCCCCGGACTGGCTGAAGCTGAAGTGCATCCGCGGCCAGGAGTTCGTGATCGGCGGCTGCACCGCCCCGGCCGGCACCCGCACCGGTTTCGGCGCCCTGCTCCTCGGCCACCACGAGCACGGCCGGCTGCGGTACGCGGGGAAGGTGGGCACCGGCTTCGACCGGCGCACGCTGCTGGCGGTGCGGCGGCGACTCGACCAACTGCGCGTCGGGGCCTCGCCGTTCGCGGATCCGGTGCGTGAGCCGCGGGTGATGTGGGTGCGGCCGCTGCTGGTGGCGCAGGTCGAGTTCACCGAGTGGACCCGGGACGGCATGTTGCGCCACCCGCGTTTCCTCGGCCTGCGCGAGGACAAACGCCCCGACCCCGCCCCCGGCACGGCCTGAGCGGTACGCGGATACGGGGGCGGAGACGGGGGTCAGCCGGTGGTGGCGGGGCGGCGGCGCGGGCCGTGCTGGGCGAGCAACCGGTGGGCGCGGCGCGCCAGTCGGGCCGGGTCCTCGGTGCCGGGGCCCGAGGTGCCGGTGAGTGCGGTCACCATGACGCCGGTGTCGCCGAGTTCACCGCGCAGCCGGCCCGCGAAGACGTCCAGGAAGGCGGCGGAGGCGTCGTACACGGTGGCGGCTCCGGTGGTGTCCGCGGGGGGTGCGGCGAGGACGAGGGTACCTTCGCCGCGGGCCGTCATATGGCGCAGCAGTCCCTTGGCGAGCCGTACCGGGGAGGCCACGCACAGGTCGACCACCCGCAGGTCGTCCTCGGCGGCGCTGCCGGTGAAGGGGCCGCCGCTGCCGGGGTCGGCGGTGAGGGCGGCGGCCACCACGGCCCGGCCCCAGGCGGTGACCGCGTTGAGGAGTTGCTCGTTGCCCTGGGCGGTGGCGAGGTCGGCGGTGACGGTGAGGACGTCGGCGCCGCGGACCCGGGCCTCGTCGGCGGCGGCCGGAAGGTTCTCGCCGGCGTCGGCGAGCACCAGGTCGAAGCCGTCCTCGGCGAGCAGCGCGGCCAGTTCGAGACCGGTGCCGCCGGCGGCGCCGGTGACCACGGCGAGGGGCCTGGTGTCGGTGGGGCTGGTCACGGGCGCCTACCGGCTTTCGAGTCGGAGCTGGAGCTGGTTCTCCTGGTCACCGGAGACGGTGCCGACGACCTCGACGGTGAACGCGGAGGTGAGGGCGGACCTCAGCTCGTCCACCGCGTGGTAGCCGCCCTGGAGGTCGGCGTCGACGGGTGCGCCGAGCCGGTGCGGCGGGCCCGCCTTGCGTTCGCCGCACACATCGAAGGTGGCGCTCCACACGCTGGGCCGGTGCGGGACCACCTGGTGCGGCACGTCCTCGGCGGGGCGGTCGCCGGAGTAGGACTCGCGCAGCGCCTCGAAGACGGTCTGGGCGTCGCTCTCGGCGCAGTCGCTGAGTTCGACCAGCACTTCGCAGCCGGGTTGTTTCGCGGTGTTCGTCACCGTGCATCGCTC
>NZ_JBHVRR010000096.1:0-8993 GCF_042885635.1 Streptomyces sp. NPDC058045
GCCGCCGCTCGCCGGAAGGTGGGAGTGGCCGGCGGCAACCGGAAACACAGATCAATCCGGGCAGCCGTCGAGGGCGGCCTGGTGGATATCCTCGTAACGGATCAGGAGACGGGTTCAGCACTCATGGCCTGAGCCGCGAACACCGCCCACCGCCCGAACGCCAACCGTGACCACACCGACCGCCGATCCGGAACCATCCGACCCAGTGACACCGTCGCCGGTCCACCCGAGCGAATCGCGGAGCTGGACGCACCGGGGATGATGTGGTCGCACCAAGACCCCGCCTTCGAAGAAGGCCTAGCCGCGGCCCGCGAATGAGCCGGTGAGCACGGGCACTTCCTCCCGCCGACGACCGCGGTAACCCAGACCACAAACAGGCACTCAACCTCACCGCAGCACGACAATTCCATGCACGGGAACAACACTCAAACGCACCCAGAAAACATATTGAGCACGTACCCGTCGAGTCCGGTCTGCGGGAGGGTTTCGGCGAGGGCTTCGTACTGCGCGATGCTGCGGCTGAAGGAGACCACCCGCTGAATGTGGTGGTCCTCGCGGGCTTTGAGCAGGACCAGTTGGGCGGCGGCAACCCGCGCGGCATCGGCCTGCGGGGTGCGGCCCCGCTTGGTGCGGCTGGTGAGGAAGGCACGCAACTGCGGGTGGTGGATCTCGGGCGCTGCGATGCGGTAGTCGGCGAGTCTGCCTTCGTGGATGGCCTCGGCCAGGGAGTAGCGGTAGGCGACAGTGCCGTGGCGGCGGCTCAGGACGGATGTTGCCTTCCTGCTCGCCGAGCTGGGCGAGGGAGAGCTGGGGCAGCAGGCAGTGCAGCCGCATCTGGCCGAGGTCTGCCTGAGTGCTCCGGCCGCCGAGCGGCTCGACGCGATGCTGGGTACGGAACGACCACATCATTCCCTGCCGGACAGCGGCCTGACAGCCGAGATGAAGACCGAGATGAAGACGCTGAGCGGCACGGAGAGCACGATCGTCGACGACCCCGAGATGCTGGCGCTGGTGCTCCCCGCGCTCCGGAGCGACTACAAGGCCGCCGAGACCTACCAGTACAGGACGGGCGACATGCTGAACCGCCCGGTCTTCGCCCTCACCCGGGACCGGGACCCGCGGGCGCCGCTGGCCGACGTCCGGGCCTGGGCAGAGCACACGGAAGGGGAGTTCGACCTCCAGGTCTTCCCCCGGCGGCCACTTCTACCTCAACAACGCGCCGACGGTCATCTCCACCATCCGCGAACGCCCTCAGAGCCGTCGCCCCTGACGGCGGCCTCCGCTAGCCGCGGCGTGCGGCGACCAGTTCGGTGATGCTGCGTACGTCCTTGAAGTTCACGCCGTTGATGTCGAGCGCGGGGATCTTGACTCCGAGCTCGTCACGGATGAACGCCACGAGGCGCACGGTGTTCAGCGAATTCAGTACGCCCCACTCCAGCAGTGGGGTGCTGTTCTGGAGCTCGCCCTTCGGGTCGCCGTCCAGGAAGCTGACGCGGATGAAGGTCTTGATCTGCTCGTTGAGTTTCTCGTCGGGCATTCTCGGTCCTCTCTCTCGGTCTTGTCGCGGCCGGCTTCGCCAGGCGGATCGGCGACGTCACCCGGCGATTTCACCTGAGCTGATGGCGTGCAGCCGGATCCGGTCGATCTTTCCGTTCCCCGTGCGGGGAAGTTCCGTCACCACCCGGATCTCGTCCGGAAGCATGTAGCGCGGCAGTTGACCGGCGCAGTGGCCACGGATCGCGAGGACGCCGGGTTCGCGGCCGCGGAACGGCAGCACGAAGGCCGAGAGCCGGGCGTCCATCCCGCTGCCGACGACCACGACGGCGGCCTCGGAGACGTCCGGGTGGGCGCCGAGCGCGCTCTCCACCTCACCGAGTTCGACCCGGTATCCGCGGACCTTCACCATGTGGTCCCTCCTGCCCAGGTAGTCGAACCCTCCGCCCGGCAGGACGCGGACCAGGTCGCCGGTCCGATAGGCGCCGGTCTGCGGCGCCCGGCCCCAGTACCCCAGCATCACCGTCGGCCCCTCGACCATGAGTTCGCCCTCCTCGCCGACGTCGGCCGGACTGCCGTCGGGCCGCTCCGCCCACACCGTGTCGCCGGACGCCGCGATCCCGATCGGCAGCGGCCGGTCCTGTGCGAGATTCTCGGCCCCGACCTGGTGGAACGTGCACACGTTCGTCTCGGTCGGGCCGTAGAGGTTCATCAGGGTGGCGCTCGTCCAGTCGGCGAGGGTCCGGACCTGCGCGATGGGGAACGGCTCACCGGCGAACAGCACGGCCCGGAGGCAGGCCGGTGCCGGGCGGTCCAGCAGCCCGCCGTCGCCGAGCATCAGCGTCAGCGCGGACGGCACCGAGTACCACACGCTGATCTCGTGCTCGTACAGGAACTCGACGAGTTGCTGGGGCGCGAACGCCAGCTCGGACGGGACGATGTGCACCGAGGCGCCCGCGGCGAACGCGGCGTAGAGATCGAAGACGGACAGGTCGAAGGTGAACGACGCGTGGGCGGAGAACCTGTCCTCCGGCTTCGGCGTGACCGCCGCGACGGCCCAGTCGACGAAGGACCGGGCGTTCTGATGACTGATGCACACCCCCTTGGGCGTGCCGGTGGATCCCGAGGTGTAGAGGATGTAGGCGAGATCAGTCGGCGAGACCGGCGCGTTGACCGGGGGCGCCGCCTCGTCCGGGACCACATCGAGGTCGAGGTGCGCGACGTCCGGCCCGGTCGCCGGGCGGAGCAGGTCGGACCTGTCCGGGCTCGTGACGACGGCCCGCGCGGCGCAGTCCCGGACCACGACGCCGACCCGCGCGGGCGGCGTGGTGGCGTCCGCCGGGACGTAGGCCGCGCCAATCCTCAGCACGGCCTGCATGGCGGCGACGACCGCGGCGGACTTCTCACCCCAGACGACGACCCGGTCACCGGCGCGGACTCCGGCGGCCACCAGTTGGTGAGCGAGCGTGTTCGCCCGCCGGTCGAGTTCGCCGTAGGTGACCTCGCCCCACGGGTCCGATATCGCGATGTTGCCCGGAGCGCGCCCGGCCGCGGTCAGCAGCAGCTCATGCAGGCTCATGTCGCCCTCCAACAGGGACAGGTGTGTGCGGGGTGGGCTCGGCCGTGCACGGGGGCGGCGGCTAGGTCGTCGCGCGCAGATGCTGGGCGATGATGTTGCGCTGCATCTGGTTCGTGCCGGAGTAGATGCGGCCGACGACGGCGTCCCGGACGTACCGCTCGATTCCGGCCTCGGCCATGATCCCGTAGCCGCCGTGGACCTGAACGGTGTCGAGGCTCGACTGCAGGTACGCCTCGCTGAGATACAGCTTGATGGCGCTGGCCTCCAGCGGCTCAAGAGCGCCCTGGTCGGCCAGCCAGCCGCCGCGGTAGGCGAGGAGGCGGCTGGCGGTCAGCCTCACCTGCATGTCCGCCAGCATGTGGGACACCGCCTGGAAGTCGCCGATGGGCTGGCCGAACTGCTGGCGGCTGTTCGCGTGGGCGACCGACTCGTCGAGCTGGCGCTGCATGGTGCCGACCGAGCTGGCCATGATGCAGGCACGCTCAAGCCGCATCGCGTACTCGAAGATCATCATTCCGGCGCCGGGAACGCCGAGCACACTGTGCTTGGGAATCCGGCAGTCCTGGAAGGAGAGCTCACCGGTCGGGGACGTACGCAGGCCCATCTTGGCGTCGCTGCTCCCCACGGTGAGCCCCGGGGTGTCGCGTGGCACGAAGAAGGCGGTGATCCCCGCCCAGCCCAGGCCGGGGTCGACCGTGGCGAACACGATGAAGACGTCGGCCACCGGGGCGTTCGTGATGAACTGCTTGCCGCCGTCGAGGACATAGGCGTCACCGTCGAGGCGCGCGGTCGTGGCGAGCGCCATGGCGTCCGAACCGGACCCGGGCTCGGTGATCGCGTGGACGGCGATGAGCGAGCCGTCGCACATGCCCGGCAGGTAGCGCTCCTTCTGCTCGGTGGTGCCGAACTCGACGAGCGGCAGCGCCGCGGACCAGAGATGGGCGTTGAGCGAGAACAGCAGGCCCCCGTCGCGGCACCCCTCGCCGAGCGCCTCCATGGCGAGGACGGTGGTCAGCACATCGGCGCCCTGGCCGCCGTACTCCTCGGGAATGGGCAGACCCTGCACCCCGAATCGCGCGCACTCCGTCCACAGTTCACGGAGAAACACCGCGTCCTGGTCGCGCTCGACATTGTCGACGTTCAATTTCTCGGCGGCGAAACTCCGGACCGATTTCACGAACGCCTGCTGTTCTGCGGTCAGTTGAAAATCCACAGGTCCCCGCAGCCTGAGACCGACGCGCACGTCGGCCACCCAATTGATTCAATGGAACATTACGTTGCATCTCGCATCGCGACAGGATGTTACCCACCCCGAAAGGTGGCTGGCAGCCCCTATCGGCATTGCCCCCGACCCCTACTCTGCCCGGCTGCGCAGGCGCGGCTTCTGGCGATATCGAGACGGCGAATCCCTCATCGCCACAACGGAAGACCGCGCCTGCGCCCTCGGCTGCCTACCCGACTGGTACGAGGAGATGCACGAGCGCCAGCGCAAGGCCCACTCCTCACGACGCATCCATCAGGGCCGCCGCGAGCACATGAGCGACATCGTCCAGGCCGCCGCCGGACTGCTCTCCCACCAGCAACCCGCCACGACGCCGAGCGGTACACGAAGGTGAACACCACGACCGCTCCGCGGCCTTCGACGGCCACCGCCAGCCACGCACGAGCTCGTTAGGGCTCGCAGAGAATCAACGTGTTGCTTCCCGTGATGCGACTCGTTGTTGTGGTCTGAGCGTGTCCGACCAGGTTCGTGGTCAACTCGCTGTGAAGTTCGGGGTGTTGTTCCGCATCTGGACGAGCGGCAGCGGCGGCTGGTGATGGCGGCGGAGGCCCGCATCCTGGGGCGCGGCGGTATCCGGGCGGTCGCGCGGGCGGCCCAGGTCAGCGAGACGACGGTCCGCAAGGGCGTGGACGAGTTGGAGGCCGGCGAGGAGCCTTTGGGCCGGGTACGCAGGCCCGGTGGCGGCCGGAAGAAGGGACTCGACGTGGGCGGCATCGTCCAGCAGGCTCACCCTCACGGCCTTTGTTGTGATCAACGTCGACTCCAGCGAGAAGACACGATCACGCAAAGGCCGCGCTGCTGTCCGCGGAACGACGAAGCCCGTGGTCAGCTCGATGAGCTGACCACGGGCGGACCTTAAACGCCTCAGCGGGTGTCGTGCGGCTCGCGGGCCATCACTGGTTGACGTCCGTCATGCCCCAGAAGACACGGATCTCCTCGATCTTTCCCTCGCCGTTGACCCGGAGGACGTCGACCGCGTCGATCTTCATCCGGGATTTCCCGTCCGCGCCCGGCACATTGAGCTGGGCGACCAGCGGCCCGCTCACATGCACCCCGTCCTGGCTGGCGACGAGGCGGCCCGCGGTGACCTCCACATTGGACTTGATCATGGAATCCACGTACTTCCTCACCTCCTCGATGCCGACGTACGGCGTTTGCCCGACGGGGTCCTCCATGCGGATGTCCGGTGCGAACATCTCCACCGTCGCTTCGAGATCGCCCGCGTTGAGGCGCCGGAAGTACTCTTCCACCACCTCCCTGCGCGCCTTCTCGTCGAGGAGGGTCTGTCCTTCGAGCGCCCGCCAGGTGTGGACGTTCTTGCCTTCGAGCGCCTCACCGACCGTGGCGACCGGGTTGGCCTTGAGCCAGAAGGACTTTCGCTGGAAGCCGTACGTCGGCAGGTCCAGCGTGCGGCCCTGGACACCCATGGCGCGGAACACCTCGCCCCAGGGGACGCGCGCGCCGTTGACGTGGGCCCGTGTGAGGACGGCGAGCAGGTCCGCGACGACCCCCGCCCCCTCGGCGTCCAGCCCGGCAGGCGACAGGACCTGGGTGCGCTCGCCCAGCACCGGGGAGGCCGTCGGGTGCTCGTCGCCCGGGCGTGACCAGTGCTCGCTCGTCAGCAGATCGTCCACCGGGAGCGGATCGCCCGTCGACGCGGACACCAGCGGCGTCGACGGCACCGCGGGAGCGCACCTCTTGGCCGCGCGCAGGAACAGCCCCTCGGTCGCGTAGGCATTCTGATCGGGCTCCCGCAGCCGGACCGCGGCGACGAGCAGACCGGCGGCCTCGTCCATCGTCAGCGCCCCGGTGAGACAAGCCGCGCTGATCTCGCCGAGCCCGTGGCCGACCACCATGTCCGGCCGCAGCCCCAGGCTCCGCAGGAGCTGTGCGAAGCCCACCTCCACCGCGAAGACGGCGGCGGCCCGGTCCACGGCCGCCTCCGGCAGCACCGGCGCCAGGGCCGATACCTGCGCCGGAGCGTCCAGGTGCGCGTCGAGGTACGAGCACGCCTCGTCCAGGGCGTCCGCGAAGGCGGGGAACCGGTCGTACAGCTCACGCGCGGCGCCCGCGCCCTGATGCGCCGGTCCGGCGAGCGGCTCGCCCGACAGGACAAGGGCGGTCCTGGTCTCGCCCACGGCCTCGCCCCGCAGCGTCCCCGCCGGTGCCTCGCCACGCTCCAGGGCGGCGAGCGCGGAGACGAGCTCGTCCCGGCCGGTCGCCAGCACCGCCGCGCGGTGGCGGAAAGTCGAGCGCGTCGTCGCCAGCGACCAGGCCACGTCACGCGCCCTGGCCTCCGAGTCCGCCGTCAGGAACTCCCGCAGCCTGCGCGCCTGGTCCCGGAGGCCCTCCTCGGTCCGGGAGGAGACCAGCACGGGCAGCGCCTCGTCATCGCCGGGGCCCTCCTCCTCGACCGGTTCCGCCTCGGGCTCGTAGTGCTCCAGAATGACGTGCATCTTCGTGCCGCTGGCCCCCAGCGACGTCACCCCGGCCCGTCGCGGTCGCCCGGTCTCCGGCCACCGCATGTTCTCCGGGACCAGGGAGACCGCGCCCGAGGCCCAGTCGACCTGGGTCGACGGAACGTCGCCGTGCAGGGACTTCGGCAGCACGCCGTGCTGCAGGGACATCACCGTCTTGACGACCCCCACCACGCCGGACGCGGCCTGCGGGTGGCCGATGTTGGACTTGACCGTGCCGAGCCACAGCGGCTGCCCCTCGGGGCGACCCTGCCCGTACGTGGCAAGCAGTGCCTGGGCCTCGATGGAGTCGCCGATCGGGGTCCCGGTGCCGTGCGCCTCCACGAAGTCGACCTGGTCGGGGGTGAGACCGGCGGACGCCAGGGCCCGCCGGATGACCTTCTGCTGCGAGGGACCGCTGGGCGCGTAGGGCCCGTTGCTCTCCCGGCCGTTGTGGTTCATGGCGGTACCCCGGATCGTCGCCAGCACCCGGTGGCCCTGGCGGCGCGCCTCCGACAGCGGTTCCAGCATCAGGACGGCGGCGCCTTCGCCCCAGCCCGTGCCGTCCGCGTCCTGGGAGAACGACTTGCACCGTCCGTCGGCCGCCATGCCCCCGAAGTCAACCCCGCCCATGGGGGTGGACATGACGGTCACTCCGCCGACCACCGCGGCGGAGCACTCACCGCGGCTCAGCGCCTGGCAGGCCAGGTGCAGCGCCACCCCGGAGGAGGAGCAGCCGGAATCGGAAGTGATGCTCGGACCCTCGAACCCGAACTGGAAGCCGACACGCGCGGACGCGAAGGCGGGCATGACGCCTGTGCTGATGTATGCCTCGACGTCGCTGGAGACACGGTTCGGGCCCGTCCAGTACGGCTGGAAGAAGGTTCCGACGAAAACGCCGGTGTTGCTGCCCCGCAGCGTGTGGGGGTCGATACCGGCGCGTTCGACGGCTTCCCATGTCATCTCCAGCAGCACCCGGTGCTGCGGATCCATGGCCAGCGCTTCCTTGTCGGAGATCCCGAAGAACTCCGGGTCGAAATCGGCCACATCGTCGATGAAGCCGCCCTCGTTGACCCAGCTTCCCCCGGGCATGTTGATGCCCATCTCCCGCAGCTTCGCCACGGCCTCCCAGCCGCGGTCGTCCGGCAGACCGGAGATGACGTCCCGGCCCTCGACGACGAGGCGCCACAGGTCTTCCGGCGATTGCACCCCGCCGGGCAGACGGCAGCTCATGCCGACGATCGCGATCTGGTCGTCCCCGATACCCGGGGCAGCGGCGATTGCCGCGCTGACGGCCGTCTCGGTGTCGTCGCCGATCAGTTCGGTGCGCAGATACCGGGCCACAGCGGCCGGACTCGGGTAGTCGTAGACCAGCGAGATCGGCAGCTTCAAGCCTGTGGCCTCGGCGAGCTTGTTGCGGAACTCGACCGCGCTGATGGAGTTGAACCCGAGCTCCTGGAACTGGAGATCACGGTCCACGGCGTCCCCGGACGCGTAGCCGACGACACCGGCCGCCTCAGCACGTACCAGGTCGAGGACGAGGCGCTGCTGGTCGGCCGGGGCCAGGCCCGAAAGGCGACCGGCGAACTCGGACTTCGTGACGGCTGCCTCCTCGCTACGCTCCTTCCGCTCGCGCAGCCCGGACTTGTCGAGGATCTCGTCGTAGAAATGAGAGGCCCGGTTCGCGGTCATCATGGAGATCCACCGCTCCCAGTCCATCGAGACGATGGACATGGTGGTCTCGTCCCGGTCCAGGATCTGCCCCAGGCTCGTCAGCGCCTGCTCGGGCTCCATCGCACGCGCCCCCATCAGGCGCAACGCGTCATCGACGTGTGGCCGACTGCCGAACCCGTCACCCGCCCACAGGCCCCAGGCGATGGACGTCGCCTTGTCGCCACGGGCCCGCCGCCGTTCGGCCAGCGCATCCAGGAACGCGTTCGCCGCCGCGTACGGCCCCTGGATATGGCCGCCGGAGACACCGGCGATGGAGGAGTACAGAACGAAGGCATCCAGGTCCTGACCCGCGAACAACTCGTCCAACGCAACAGCCGCCCGCACCTTCCCCGCAAACACCTCCTCCATATCCTCCACCGTCGTCTCCGCCACCGGCACAAAACGACCCGGAACACCCGCCGTATGAAACACCGACCGCACCACACACCCCTCAGCCCGCAACCCCTCC
>NZ_JBHVRR010000097.1:0-8897 GCF_042885635.1 Streptomyces sp. NPDC058045
ACGCACTCTCGCTGCACCGGCCAAACGCCCAAGTACGTCCAGTACGAGGGCGTCCGGCCGGCACACCGAGAGCACGCACCAGACCCCGCTCCTTGCTCCACGGAGATCCAAACGACACGGCCCATGCGCGGGGGACAGCCTGGCACATGCGTGCGAGGGGTGGGCGGCCGGTATGCGGCGAGCCCGGCCGCCGGGGGCGACCGGGCTCGACGTGAGCGTCCCGAAAGGGCCGTGGATCAGCTCTTCGCGGCGGACTCCGACGGGGACTCGGAGGCGGAGGCCGCATCGGTGGGCTTGGCGCCCGAATCCGCGGACTTCGACGGGGACTTGGGCTCGGGGGACTTCGAACCGGAGCCCTCACCCGCGCCCTTGCCCGCGCCGTCACCCTTGCCCGAGCCCTCGCCCTTGCCGGACTTGTCCGGGGAGCCGGTCGCGGAGCCGCCGCCCTCGTTCGCGGCGACGACCGCTTCCACGGCCTCCTTCGCGGCCTTCTCGGCGTCCTTCTGCAGCTTCTTCGGGTCCGGGGTCTTCTCCCCGGCCAGGCCCGCGCCGTTGTAGTCGACCGTGACCACGATGTTCTCCACCCGCGCCACGACCGTCTGCTGCTTGAAGGAACCCTCCTTCTTCTTCAGGTCGTAGCGGACCGCGGTGGCCTGGTCGCCGATGCCGGGCACCGCGCCGGTCCTGGTGTCCTTGGCGCCCTCGGTGGCCTTGGCGTCCGCGACCTGCTTGGCGTAGTACGCGCCGGCCAGCTTGGCGCCGTTGCCCCGGGAGGCGTCCGACTCGAAGCGCAGCAGTGACACATTCAGCCAGCGGAACTGCGAGCCGTCCACGCCCTTGTTGTCGAGGCTGCTCCAGGAGCAGGTGCCGCGCATCGAGGTGTCGTCCGACCTGCCTGCCTTGCCGGACTTGGGGTCGGCCTCGGGGACCATCGAGTCCAGGGTCTTCCGGGAGAGCGTCTTGCAGGCCTCGGGCAGCTCGGCGTATCGGGCCTTCTCCACCGAGGGGGACTCCCCGGCGCCCGCGGCCGAAGCCGAGGAGGACGGGGACTTCGCCTTCTCGCCGCCGTCGCCCGAGCCGGAGCCGGAGTCGGATGAGCAACCCGAGGCGATCAGCAGCACCGGAACGGCGGCTGCGCAGGCAAGAACGCGGGTGAGTCGCTGTACTGGTCGGTGCATGATTCCTTCACTCGATGGGTCCGGCGGACGGGTCCGAGGGGCCACGGTACGCCGAAGTGCCGCCCGCGGAGCCGGATCCCGGCGCCATGGACGCCGCGACGAGACGTGCCGCACCGCCGTCAGCCGGTCAGCTTCCCGGCCAGTCGGTGCGCCAGGGACTGCGCGTTGTCCTGCATTTCCTTGCTGTCCGGGACATCGGTGGAGCGCGCGGGCTGCTCGTCGTAGGTGAGCGTCACGATCACATTGGACGTGCGGAACACCACAGTCACGGTGCGGTGCCGGGCGCCGGTCGCGGAGGAGGACGAGTAGGCGTCGTCGAGGAAGGCGGCGTCGCCGAGTCCGCCCAGGGTGCGGGGTCCTTCGGTCGCGGTCGCCTCGGCGGAGGGGGAACCGGACGGCGAATCGGACGGGTCGGGCGAGGCGTCGGCCGCCTGCTCACCCGCACCGGGCTTGTTCGACGTGCCCGGCTTGTCGGCTCCGTCGCCTCTATCGCCTCTGTCGGCCCTGTCTCCCTTGCTCGGCTTGCCGGTTGACGCGCCGCCTGTGTCGGTTTCGGTGGTGTTCGGGCTGTTGGCGTCCGTGCTGCCGAGGCCGGCGTCCGTCTCCTTGTCGGCGAAGACCTGGCCGGCCCGGTCGGCGTCGCTCACCGACCGGTCGTAGGACACCACCCGCTCGAAGTCCAGCCGCAGCCGGTGCGTGGCGTCCTGGCCCTCCAGCTTCCAGGAGCAGCCCACCCGCCGGTCCGTGTCGAAGGTCGCCGCCGCCGACCCGTCGTAGGCGCGCTCCCGCTCCCGCTCGTCGGCGATGTCCTTGATGCCGGGCAGCAGGGTGTCCAGGGTGCGGTGGTCCACGGTGCCGCAGGGCTCGGGCAGGGTGCGGTACTTGCCGGGCGCGGCGGAGGCGGTGGCGCTGCCTGCCGCGTTCGACTTGGCGTCCTCGGCCGGCGAGCCCCCGTCCGTACCGCCGGAGCAGCCGGCGAGCACCGCGGCGAGGAGTGCCGCGACGCCCGGGAGGTACGCCTTGCGCTGCACGGTGGGTGTCCTCTCGGCGGGGATATTCGGTTGCCGCGGTGGGCGGCCGATGCAGACAATGTGTACCGCACGCACCACCGTGGACGCCGGTCCGTCGCCCTATTCGAGGACCTTGGCTCCGGTATTTGCGTTTTATTGCTTATGGTCGAAATCGGGGGAAGAGGACGGTTATGTCGTTTGTGGAGATGCCTGGGGCGAGGGTCCCGATCCGGATGTGGGCGGACCCGTCCACCGTCGAGGACGGAGCCCTGCGCCAGCTTCAGAACGTCGCCACCCTGCCCTGGATCAAGGGCCTGGCGGTGATGCCGGACGTGCACTACGGCAAGGGCGCCACCGTCGGCTCGGTGATCGCCATGAAGGACGCGGTCTGCCCGGCCGCCGTCGGGGTCGACATCGGCTGCGGTATGTCCGCGGTCCGCACCTCGCTCACCGCGAACGACCTGCCGGGCGACCTGTCCCGGCTGCGCACCCGGATCGAGCAGGCCATCCCGGTCGGCCGCGGAATGCACCAGGAGCCGGTCGACCCGGGCGGGCTGCACGCCTTCCCGACCTCCGGCTGGGACGACTTCTGGTCGCGTTTCGACGGCGTCGCCGAGGCGGTCCACTTCCGCGCGGAGCGCGCGGCCAAGCAGATGGGCACGCTGGGCTCGGGAAACCACTTCGTGGAAGTGTGCGTCGACACCACCGACGCGGTGTGGCTGATGCTGCACTCCGGCTCCCGCAACATCGGCAAGGAGCTGGCCGAGCACCACATCGGCGAGGCGCAGCGGCTGCCGCACAACCAGGGCCTGGTCGACCGGGATCTCGCGGTCTTCGTCGCCGGCACCCCGCAGATGGCGGCGTACCGCAACGACCTGTTCTGGGCGCAGGAGTACGCCAAGCACAACCGTGCGGTGATGATGGGCCTCCTCAAGGACGCGGTCCGCAAGGAGTTCAGGAAGGCGAAGGTCACCTTCGAGCCGGAGATCAGCTGCCACCACAACTACGTGGCCGAGGAGCGCTACGAGGGGATGGATCTGCTGGTCACCCGGAAGGGCGCGATCCGGGCGGGCAGCGGTGACTTCGGCATCATCCCCGGCTCCATGGGCACCGGTTCGTACATCGTGAAGGGGCTGGGCAACGCCTCCTCCTTCAACTCCGCCTCGCACGGCGCCGGTCGGCGGATGAGCCGGAACGCGGCCAAGCGCCGCTTCTCCGCGCGGGATCTGGCGGACCAGACCCAGGGGGTGGAGTGCCGCAAGGACTCCGGGGTCGTGGACGAGATCCCCGCCGCGTACAAGCCGATCGAGCAGGTCATGGAGCAGCAGCAGGACCTGGTCGAGGTGGTCGCGAAGCTGAAGCAGGTGGTGTGTGTGAAGGGCTGACCACCGCGCGGCCGGCCCCTTCCGTTCAACGGGCGGGGCCGGCCGGTCAGTTGGGGCTCTGCTCCGGCAGCAACCGTGCCCGGATCGTGTTGTCCCAGCGGTGGGTGGGGGTGCCGTCGGGGGCGGGCTGGGTGCGGGGGTGGTCCTCGCAGCGGAGGATCTGCCAGCGGTCGGCGGGGAGCCGGAGGGAGGCGAGGAGTTCGCGCGGGGTGGGGAACTCCATGCCGGGGTGCGGGTTCTCCTCCCAGGGCGCGGGGCCCGAGTGGCTGACGACGAGGAGGGTGCCGCCGGGTGCGACGGCGGCGGCCGCGGTACGCAGGATCTCCTCCCGCGGGACTTCGCCGAGGGGGTAGAGGAACTGCGCGGAGACCAGGTCGTAGCGGCCGTCGGGGAAGCCGGTGCCGAGGTCGTACCGCTGGAAGTCGATCCGGGCGGCGGCCTGCGGGTCGGCTTGCTCGGCGTGCCGGGCGGCGCGTTCGAGGGCGACCCGGGAGACGTCGACGGCGGTGACGTGCCAGCCGCGGCGGGCCAGCCAGATGGCGTCGCCGCCTTCGCCGCAGCCCAGGTCGAGGGCGTGGCCGGGCGGCAGTCCGCTGATCTCGTGGACGAGTTCGGCGTTGGGTTCGCCGCTCCAGACGCGCTCGCTCTCCCGGTACCGGGTGTCCCAGCGCTCGGCGTCGTCGGTGAAGTCGTCGGACTCTGGGGGCATCGGGGTCCTCTCCTGGGGGCGGGGTCAGCCCGCGTGCCGTACCGCGAAGATCATGACGAAGGCGACCAGGTGGATGCCGAAGAGGAAGTACGCCAGGTACCACCACATATGCCGTTCGACGCGCTTCTCCTCGCGGCGGCGGCGCTCGTCCGCGGCCGTGCCGTCCGCCTGGGGCGGGGTGCTCTGGTCGGGCATCGGGGTGCTCCTCGGTCCGGCTGCCGTGGGCGGGGCGGTCACTGCTCGCGGTGCAGCTTGGTGTTGGAGGCCTGGGCGCGGGGGCGGACCACCAGCAGGTCGATGTTGACGTGGCTGGGGCGGGTGACGGCCCAGGTGACGGTGTCGGCGACATCGTCCGCGGTGAGCGGTTCGGCGACACCCGCGTACACCCGGGCGGCCTTCTCGGTGTCGCCGCGGAAGCGGGTGGTGGCGAACTCCTCCGTCTTGACCAGGCCGGGCGCCACCTCGATGACCCGGACCGGGGTGCCGACGATCTCCAGCCGCAGCGTCTCGGCGAGGACGTGCTCGGCGTGCTTGGCGGCGACATATCCGGCGCCGCCCTCGTAGGTGCCGTGGCCGGCGGTGGAGGAGAGGACGACGACGGTGCCGTCGCCGCCCGCGGTGAGGGCGGGCAGCAGGGCCTGGGTGATGTGCAGGGTGCCGATGACGTTGGTCTCGTACATCCGGCGCCAGTCCTCGGGGTCGCCGGTGGCGACGGGGTCGGCGCCGAGTGCGCCGCCCGCGTTGTTGACGAGGACGTCGCAGCGGTCGAGGGAGGCGGCGAAGGCGTCCACGGCGGCCCGGTCGGTGATGTCGAGCGGGTACGCGGTGGCGCGGTGTCCGGCGGCGGTCAGCTCCGCGGCGAGGGCTTCGACGCGGTCCTTGCGGCGGGCGGTGACCACCACCTGGAAGCCGGCCGCGGCGAGCTGCCGTGCGGTGGCGGCGCCGATGCCGCTGCTCGCCCCGGTGATGACGGCGGTCCGGGCGGCGGTGGTGGGCGCGTCCTGCGCGGTCATGGTGCTGCTCCCTCGGCCTCGGTGGCGGGCGACGGCTCCCGGCGGCGTCGCGGTCCCGCCAGCCAGGATAGGCGGGGCGCGGCGGTGGGCGGCGGGCGAGATGCCGGTGGGGTCAGCCGCCGGGGGCGCCGGCGTAGGCGGTGGGGGAGACGCCGAGGGTGTGGGTGAAGTCGCGGACCAGGTGGGCCTGGTCGGCGTAGCCGAGGCCGGCGGCGAGCGCGGCCCAGTCGGTGCCGGTGCCGCGTTCCGCGTGGTCAAGGGCCTCGTGGATGCGGTAGCGCAGGATGACCCACTTGGGGCTGACGCCGACGCGGGTGGCGAAGAGGCGTTGGAGGGCGCGTACGGAGAGGTCGGCCTCGGCGGCGAGGTCGGTGACGCGGCGCAGATCGCGGTCGGTGCGGATGCGGTCGACGAGGGCCATGGCGAGGTCGGCGCCCGGGTCGGGGGCGGGTCCGAGGCCGAGCAGCAGCCGGTCGAGGGCGGCGACCCGGGCGTCGTCGTCACCGAGGGGGCGGGGGTCGAGGATGCCGGGGGCGGCTTCGGCGGTGCCGGGGAGGACCTGCCGGGCGGGGAGGTGGCGGCCGGTCCAGGCGGAGACGGGGGCGCCGGGCGCGAACGGGCGGAAGCCGCCGGGCCGGAACTGCACCCCGCACACCCGCCCCCGCCCCGCGAGCTTCCGGCTGTCCAACTGCCGCCCGACACCGGCCAGTTCGGCGAAGGGCTCGCCCGGGTCGGCGTCGGTGCCGTAGCGCTGGAAGACCAGGTTGACGGAGGGGTGCGGCAGGACGTGGGTGGTGTACGGCTCGGGCAGGTCCCAGTCGATGAGCCAGTAGTGCTCCAGATAGGGGCGGAGCGCGGGGGCCGGGGTGCGGCGGCGGAAGCGGACCCGCCGCAGCAGACCGGCGGCGTCCACGATGCCCCGGGTGTCACGGCGTGGTGCGGCGGCCATGCCCCGATGGTAGGCGCGGGGGCGCCGGGACGCGGTCCGGGCCGATCGGCGGGCACTGCCCCGTGACCCCGCCGTACGTCCGGTGTCGTGAAGTGTCGTGTTTCTTCAAGCGGTGGCGGGCGGGGCTTCCTAGCGTGGAGTCATGGCTGAGACGAACGGCAAGGGCAGCGGGAACGGTACGGCGGCGCCGATGGGTGAGCTGCTGGAGGTGGTGGCGCGGCAGACCGTGCCCCTGGTGCGCGGCATCCCGGACGGGCGCCTGGCGGCGGCCACTCCGTGCAGCGAGTACGACGTACGGGCGCTGGCGAACCATCTGTTCCATGTGGTGGTGGAGTTCACCAGTCTGGCCGGGAAGGGCGACGCGGACTTCTCGGTGACTCCGGACCGGGTGGCCGAGGGGGAGTGGCGGGAGCGGTTCGCCGGGGCGGTGGCGGAGCTGGTGGCGGCCTGGTCGGAGCCGGGCGCGGAGGACGGGACGACGGGGGCGATGGACATGCCGGCGCGCACGGTGGGCGGCATGGTGCTGCTGGATCTGACCGTGCACGGCTGGGATCTGGCGCGCGCCACCGGGCAGGACTTCCGGGCGGACGAGCAGGTCACCGCGGTACTGGCGGAGACGGTGGCCGGGCTGGCGCCGACCGGGCGGAAGATGGGCGTCTTCGGGGACCCGGTGCCGGTGCCGGAGGGTGCGGACGCCTTCGGCAGGCTGCTGGCGGAGACGGGACGCGACCCGCGGTGGGCGGCACCGGCGGAGGGCTGACCGCCACCCGGGAATAGGTCGCCGGGGGACCGTGCTGGGAACGATGTAGTTGAATCGTCAACCACATCGGAAGTGAGCAGTCATGCAGTTCGGGATCTTCAGCGTCGGTGACGTCACCATGGACCCGACCACCGGACGCACGCCCAGTGAGCACGAGCGGATCAAGGCGATGATCGCCATCGCCGAGAAGGCCGAGGAGGTCGGCCTCGACGTCTTCGCCACGGGCGAGCACCACAACCCGCCCTTCGTGCCCTCCTCGCCGACCACCATGCTCGGCTACCTCGCGGCGCGTACCGAACGCCTGGTGCTGTCCACCTCCACCACCCTCATCACCACCAACGACCCGGTGAAGATCGCCGAGGACTTCGCGATGCTCCAGCACATCGCGGACGGCCGGGTCGACGTGATGATGGGCCGCGGCAACACCGGCCCGGTCTACCCCTGGTTCGGCAAGGACATCCGCGACGGCATCAACCTCGCCGTCGAGAACTACGCCCTGCTGCACCGCCTGTGGCGGGAGCCCGTCGTCACCTGGGAGGGCCGCTACCGCACCCCGCTCCAGTCCTTCACCGCCACCCCGCGCCCGCTGGACGGAGTGCCGCCCTTCGTCTGGCACGGCTCCATCCGCTCCCCGGAGATCGCCGAGCAGGCCGCGTACTACGGCGACGGCTTCTTCCACAACAACATCTTCTGGCCCAAGGAGCACACCGCCCAGATGATCCGCCTCTACCGCGAGCGGTACGCCCACTACGGCCACGGCACCCCCGAGCAGGCCATCGTGGGCCTCGGCGGCCAGGTCTTCATGCGGCGCAACTCCCAGGCCGCGGTACGGGAGTTCCGCCCGTACTTCGACAACGCGCCGGTCTACGGGCACGGTCCCTCGCTGGAGGACTTCACCCAGCAGACCCCGCTGACGGTGGGCTCCCCGCAGCAGGTGATCGAGCGGACCCTGAGCTTCCGTGACTGGGCCGGCGACTACCAGCGCCAGCTCTTCCTGATGGACCACGCCGGACTGCCGCTGAAGACGGTGCTGGAACAGCTCGACCTGCTGGGCGAGGAGGTCGTACCGGTGCTGCGCAAGGAGTTCGCCAAGGACCGCCGGGCCGAGGTGCCGGACGCGCCCACGCACGCCGCCCTGGTCGCGGCCGCGCGGGCCGGAGCGGGCGAGGAGAACAAGGGAGCCGAGGAGGTGGGGACGGTATGAGGCTCGTGGTCGTCTCGGCGGGGCTGAGCGCCCCCTCGTCCACCCGGCTGCTGGCCGACCGGCTCGCCGAAGCCGTCGCCCGGACCGCCCCCGGCGCGGTGCGTACGGAGGTGGTGGAACTGCGGGAGCTGGCGGTCGACATCGCCAACAACCTGGTCACCGGCTTCGCCCCGCCCCGGCTGGCGGCCGCGCTCACCGCGGTGACCGAGGCCGACGCGGTGATCGCGGTGACGCCCGTCTTCACCGCCTCGTACAGCGGGCTGTTCAAGTCCTTCTTCGATGTGCTCGACCGGGACGCGCTCACCGGTACCCCGGTGCTGCTCGCGGCGACCGGGGGCACGCCCCGGCACTCCCTGGTGCTGGAACACGCGCTGCGTCCGCTCTTCGCCCATCTGCGGGCGGTCACCGTGCCGACCGGGGTCTACGCCGCCTCGCAGGACTGGGGCGACGAGGGCCTGGCCCTGCGGATCGACCGGGCGGCGGCCGAGCTGACCGCACTGACCGGCCTCGCGTCCCCCGGAACGCGAGCCCCCGCGGCGCCCGAGCCCCCGGCCGCCCCGGTCGACGCCGAACCGGCGGTCCCGGTGCCCTCCGGCCTCACCGTGATCCCGTTCGAGCAGCAACTCGCCGCCGTACGAGGGGAGTAGGGGAGCAGACGCACCGGCGGCCGGTCCGCGGAGGGAGTCCGC
>NZ_JBHVRR010000098.1:0-8208 GCF_042885635.1 Streptomyces sp. NPDC058045
ACGCACTCTCGCCGCACCGGCCAAACGCCCAAGTACGTCCAGTACGAGGGCGCTTGGCCGGCGCACCGAGAGCACGCACCAGACCCCGCTCCTTGGTCCACGGAGATCCAAACGACACGGCCTCGCCGTCTCAAGGGTGCAGATGGGCCGGGGCGTCCGCGGGGGTCGGGTACGGGGTCTCGGTGGGGAGGAGGGTGCGGGCGCCGACCGGGTCGCCCTGCTGGACGCGGGCGCGGATGGTGCGGGCGAGCGGGGTGACGTCGGTGACGGAGACCAGCCACTCGTCGGCGTAGCGGTGTGCGGCCTCGCCGGAGAGGCCCAACTGGAGGGAGCGGTGGGGGAGCGGCGCCAGTTGGAGATCGCGTTCCGGGTCCCACTGGACGCGGGCCGGTGACGACCTCAACTCCCGCTTCCAGTCGGCCTGTTCACCGTGGACCGCACCGTCGAAGTGGGACAGGCAGGAGTGCCGCAGCGCCCACTCGAAGCCCTCGCGGGTGATCTCCACGGCGAGGACGGTCTCCTGCCCCTCCTTGGTGCCCCAGCCGCAGCGGTACATCATCCAGAGGAAGGACGGCTTGATCCACGTCATCCGGTCCCGTTTCCAGGCCCCGGGGAAACGCCCGTTCCGGGCCGCGGGCTCCCCGATTCGCGGGGCGTAGGCCTGGTAGACGGTGAGGGTGGTGGGCGTGTACTGGGCGCGGATCTGGTACTTCGGTAGGGACACGCCCACCAGGGTGCCGCGGGGGACGCCCGCCCGTCATCCGGATTTCCGCCCGCCGGGACACCGGGCGGGGCGGAGGGGGAACCGGACGTGCAACTCTTCGGGACCGGCAGGTGTCTAGCGATCGAATGTTCTCCTGCAACCGTTCTCCTGCAACCGTTCTCCCGCAACACGCTGTCCGTCTGCCCGTGTTCCGACAGAGGTGCTCGCCATGCCGATATCCCCCCACAACCGTCACGCCTCCCGTGCCGCGGTCGCCGCCCTCGGCGCTGCCGGCCTGATCGCGCTGGCCGCGGCTCCCGCCGCCGTCGCCGATGAAACCGAACCCGAACTGGTCATCGGTGGCATCAAGCCGATCGACGGGGTGAGACCGGGGAGCACCCTCGATCTGCCGGTCACCGTGGAGAACAAGGGCAGCGCACCCTCGGAGAAGGTGTCGATCTCCTACGGCCTCACCCGGGGACTCGACTTCGCGGAGGTTCCCTCCAACTGCTGGACACAGCACGTCCCGTCGTACGACGAGATGCCCGAGCGGTGGACCGCGGTGTGCGGGTTCGACCAGGCGGTGGAGCCGGGCGCCGTCTACACGCCGGAGAAGCCGCTCCGTGTCAAGGCACTGGACCGCGCGTTCCACGATGAGCTGCGCCTGCGTGTCGGGGAAGTCGATCTGGGACCGGACGAGAACGGCACTCCGCCGGTGAAGGGAACCGCACCGGCGGTGAAACTGGTCGAAAGTCAGGCCGGGGGCGGGAAGTCCGGGCGGGTCGTGGATGTGCCCATCACCTCCGTCAACACAGCCGACTACCAGGTGACGGGTGCCGCGTTGAAGGGGCGCGTCGGCGAAACGCTTTCGATGAAGGTGGAGTTCACCAACGCCGGGCCCGCCTGGTTCATGGCCGAGGTGGGGAAACCAACCGCGAGCGTCATCGTCACGCCGCCCGCCGGAACGTCGGTGGTCAAGCCCCCCGGGTTCTGCCGGGCCAAGGGCGGCGGGGTGTACGACTGCGGCATGAGCCAGCGGGGCCTCAACGAGGGCGGCCGGGAGACCTACACCTTCAAGCTGAAGATCGACAAGCGGGTGGCGCACGCCAAGGGCTCGGTGGCGCTGACCACCGAGGCGCGGCCGTCCGACCCCGACCAGGCCAACGACAAGGCCGACATCACGCTGGACGTCACGGGTGCGGAGCCGACCGGCTCGACGGGCAGCACGACCAGCGGCTCGGGCGGGTCGGGCGGATCGACCGGCGGCTCGGGCAGTTCGGCCGGCGGGTCGCCCGGTGGGTCGTCGTCGGCCGGCGGGGACGGGACGACGGTGAACGGCGGCAACCTGGCGGAGACCGGGGCCTCGGTGCTGCCGATCGCGGGCGTGGCCGCTGCGGCGGTGGTCACGGGTGCGGGCACGCTCGTCCTCGTGCGCCGCCGCCGGGCCCGGAGCCTGAGCTGACGACCATCCGCCGCCGGACGGTGCGCCCGGGACGGCGAACGGGCCGCCGCACCCCCGGAGTTGGAGGTTGCGGCGGCCCGTCCCGTGGGGGGAGGCCGGGTCAGCTCAGGAGTTCCACCTCCGCGAGGGTGCCGGAGCCCTCGGGGACCAGGCGGTAGTGGGTGTAGTCACCGGGGTCGGCGATGGTGAAGGCCCGGGTCTGCTGGTTCCAGCGGAACGCGGCCCCGGCTCCGCCGCGGTGGTCCAGGTCCTTCCAGGTCGTGCCGTCGGCGGAGCCCTGGACGGTCCAGCCGGCGGGGGCCTTGGTGCGGTCCGCGGAGGTCAGCGTGTACTGCACGCCCTTGGTGGAGCCGGAGACCGGCAGGTCCACCGGGCCGGTGACCTCGGCCGTGGTCTTCGAGGTGTTGTCGAAGAGCGCGCCGTCACCGCTCAGGGCGTCCGTCCGCGGGCTGGCCACCTTGTCGTCCTGGGTGAGGGAGACGGGCGCCGCGTCCTTGCCGGTGCCCCAGGACGACGGCTTGGGACCCATCTCGAACTCCAGCGTCCCGCCTTGCTGGAGAAGGGAGTTGGAGATCCCGGTGGAGTCCCACTTCTTGCCGTTGACCTTCAGGCCCTGCACATAGATGTTCTCCGCGCTGTTCTTCGGCGCCTTGACGACGAGGTCGCGGCCGTTCTCCAGGTGCACGGTGGCCTTGGTGAAGAGGGGCGAGCCGATGGCGTAGTCGCCGCTGCCCATGACCAGCGGGTAGAAGCCGAGCGAGGAGAAGAGGAACCAGCCGGACTGCTCGCCGTTGTCCTCGTCGCCGTGGTAACCCTGCCCGATCTCACTGCCGTTGTAGAGGCGGGAGAGGACCTCGCGGATCTTCTCCTGCGCCTTGTACGGCTGCCCGGCCGCGTCGTACATGTACGCCACGTGGTGGGCGACCTGGTTGGAGTGGCCGTAGTTGCCCATCCGGACGTCCCGCGCCTCGACCATCTCGTGGATGATGCCGCCGTAGGAGCCCTTGAACTCGGGGGAGGCCGCCTCCGGGGTGGAGAAGTAGGTGTCCAGCTTCTTGCCCAGACCGCCCTTGCCGCCGTAGAGGTTGGCGAGGCCGCGTGAGTCCTGCGGGGCGGTGAAGGCGTAGCCCCAGCCGTTGGTCTCGGTGTAGTCGTAGCCCCAGACCCGCGGGTCGTACTTGTCGGAGGGCAGGCGCCAGTCGCCCTTGGTGTCGCGGCCCTGGAAGAAGCCGGCCTTGCCGTCGAAGAGCTTCACATAGTCGCGGGCCCGGTTGCGGAAGTACTCGGACTCCTCCTGGTAGCGCTTCTCATGGGTCTTGGCGTAGAGCGCCTTGCCCATCTCGGCGATGCCGTAGTCGTTGACATAGCCCTCCATCGCCCAGGACAGGCCCTCATGGGTGTCCGTCGTGGTGTAGCCGAGGAACGGGGAGGTGGCCATGCCCTTGCGGCCGACCCCGGCGGACGGCGGGACGACGGTGGCGTTCTTCACCGCCGCGTCATAGGCGGCCTTGGCGTCGAAGCCGTCCACGCCCTTCACATAGGCGTCCGCGAAGGCCACGTCGGAGGAGGTGCCGGTCATCAGGTCCGCATAGCCGGGCGAGGACCAACGCGACGTCCAGCCACCGTCCTTGTACTGCTGGACGAAGCCGTCCACCAGCTCCCCGGCCTTCTTCGGGGTGAGGAAGGAGTAGGCGGGCCAGGTGGTGCGGTACGTGTCCCAGAAGCCGTTGTTGACATACGGCTTGCCCTCGACGATCTTCGCGCCGCTCTGCGTCGGGGTGTCCGGCTTCTCGGCGGGGGAGAAGGGGCTGGCGTACTTGTAGGCGCCGCCGACCTTCTCGTAGGAGGAGTTGGGGTAGAGGTAGAGCCGGTAGAGGCTGGAGTAGAGGGTGGTGAGCTGGTCCTCGGTGGCGCCCTCCACCTCGACGCGGTCCATCAGCCGGTCCCACTGCTGCTGGGCGCCGGACCTGACCTGGTCGAAGGAGGAGCCGTCGGGGATCTCCTGCCGGAGGTTGTCCTTCGCCTGGTCGACGCTGATGAGGGAGGTGGCCAGGCGCAGGGTGACCTGGTTCCCCTTGCCGGCCTTGACCCGCATATAGCCGGTGACGTCACCGCCCGGGTTGCCCTTGACCTTGCCGCTGTCGGTGACCGGCGCGTCGAGCACGCCGTAGACGAAGAGGCGGGTGGCGCCGGTGGAGCTGCCGGACTTGACGTCCGAATAGCCGCTGACCACACCGTTGTCGGGGTCGAGGGTGAGGCCGGCCTTGTCGGAGACGTTGTCGAAGATCAGGCTGGCGTCCTTGCCGGGATAGGTGAAGCGCATCATCGCGGCGTGGTCGGTGGGTGTCAGTTCCGCCTTCAGCCCGTTGTCGAAGGTCACGCCGTAGTAGTGCGGGCGGGCCGTCTCGTTCTCGTGGCGGAAGGGGAGTTGGCGGCCGCTGCGGGTGGCGTCGGGGGTGCCGCCCGCGACGGACGGCATCACCTGGAAGGTCTGCCGGTCACCCATCCACGGGCTGGGCTCGTGGCTGGCGCTGAATGCCTGGATGGTGGGCAGGTTGTCCTTGTTGTTGCCGCGCGCGTAGTCGTAGAGCCAGCTCAGGGAACCCGCGTTGGTGACCGGCGTCCAGAAGTTGAAGCCATTGGGGACGGCGGTGGCGGGGAAGTTGTTGCCGCGGGAGAAGCTGCCGCTGGAGTTGGTGCCGCGCACCGTGGAGGCGTAGTCCGACTTGTGGGCCTTGGGGCGCTCGGGCGCCGCCCGGTCCAGCGTGATGTCGTCCACCCAACCGCGGAACTTCTGCGGGCCCTTGGGCGAGTCGTACGCGACCAGTACGCGGTCCACCGTCTTCCCGGCGGCGACCGAGCCGATGCCGGCGGCGACGTTGTTCCACTGGTTGACGTAGAGGGACTTGGCGGCGCCCTGGCCGCGCGGCGTCAGCGGGAAGCCGTGCGTGTCCTCGGCGCCCAACTCGCTGAGGTAGGTGCCGTCGGTGAAGGCGAGGTCCACCGAGACGTTGGTCGCGTCGTACGACAGCTTCTTGGCGTCCGCGTCGGTCATCTGCGGATACACCCGGTAGCCCAGCTCGGTGTCCCGCTTCACCTGCACATCGACGTCGAAGACCTTGTTGTACGAGTAGCCGCGGCCGTCGGCGCTGTGGGTGCCGGCGTAGCGCAGGGCGCGGGTGCCGGTGAAGCCGGCGCCGGCCTTCGCGGTGGGGGAGCCGCTCGGCCCGTGGTCCACCACGGTCTGCATGTCCTCGGGGCCCGGGGTGCCGGTGTCGGCGGTGGCCAGTTGCACATCGGCGAGCTGGATGGCGTCCGGGGCGCCGTTGTTCTTGGTGATCTCCAGCCGGAAGTGCCGGTACTCGCCCGGCTCGGCCAACTCGAAGGTGCGGGTGCCGAAGCGCTCGGCGAACACCTCGCCGCCGCGGGTGTCGAGGGTGTGCCAGTCCTTGCCGTCGGCGGAGCCCTGGAGCGTCCAGTCCTTGGGGTCGCGCTCGTCGTGGTCGTTGGCGGCGGTGAACGCGTACTTGGTGATCTTCCGTGGGGCGTCGAGGTCGAACTCCACCCAGGCGGTCGGGGTGAACGCCAGCCACTTGGTGCCGGATTCACCGTCGACGAGGTTCTCCTTGACCTCGCCGCCGCCGGAGTTCTCGCCGCTGGCCCGCACCTCGGTCACATGGTCGTTGACGTTGCCGGGCATCCCGCTGCTGAAGGCGCCGTCGACACCCGAGGAGCGCTTGGCGCCGTCCGTACCGGTGTCCACGGTGCTCTGCCAGTCGGGCTCCGGCTGCCCCTGCTCGAAGGAGGAGGCGAAGGAGGTGCCGGGCTGCGAAGGCTTCTCGGGGAGGGCGACGGCCGCTCCCTGGGCCGATGCCACGAGCATGGCGGCGGCCGCCCCCAAGGCGGCCGTATAAGCGAAGTGTTGCCTGGGTCTGCGCCGCATCCCTGGGCCCCTCCCTTGGATCGGACAACGTTGTCAATCTCTTGGTGCGCAAGCATTGGTGCGGCACCAGTAGGGCGGCAAGTGGCGGGTGGTGTCAAGGGTGTTGGCAGGGCTGTCCGGCGAGTCGCCGCCGGTGGCGGGGAGTTCGCGGTATCAAGGGTTCCGGGTTGTTGGTCCGGACCACCCTCCGGGCCGCTCCGCTCGGGGCGGGGGCACTGATGTACGCGAGGTCTCAACTCGGGAAAGACTGGCGGTGAACCGTGCATTCGATCTTGCCCCCGCATCGGGAAGTGGACTATACCTATCGGCGTCCGCAGCAGCCGCTCACGCGGTCGCGGGCGCGCCCGGGGGTTTCGGGGGGAAGCGGCACGCGGTGTCAGGGGGCACCGACTGCCGGTTATTCCAGTAGGTCCCGGCTATTTTCGGAGCACAAGAAATTCGAGCAAGACCCCAGCTTCACTTCACCGCGGTGCCGGGGAGGATCCGGTTCACCGCCTGAGTCCTGAAGAAGGCGAGGACTTGAGCATGGGATCCACTTCCGCGCAGCAGCCCCGTGAGGGCGTGGGCCGCCGAGACCTCATCAAGCGCTCGGCGGCGCTCGGCGTTGTCGCCGTTCCCACGATGAGCTTCCTGGCGTCCTGCGCGAGCGGCGGCGACAGCGACGGCGACAAGGTCGACAAGGGCAAGAAGTCCGACAAGAACCCGCTGGCCGTCAACGACTCCGCCCCGCTCGACTTCGTTCTCTTCGACGGTGGTTTCGGAACCGAGTACGGCAAGGACGCCACCAAGCTCTACATGGAGTCCTTCCCGAAGGCGAAGGTGAAGTTCTCCGCCACCGAGAAGATCCAGTCCACCCTCCAGCCGCGCTTCAACGGCGGCACCCCGCCGGACCTCATCGACAACTCCGGTGCCGAGCAGATGGACATGGGCGTCCTGGTCGGCAAGAAGCAACTCACCGACATGACCGCCCTGTTGGACGCCCCGTCGGTGGACGACCCGAAGAAGAAGGTCCGCGACACCCTGCGCCCGGGCGTCGTCGAGATGGGCCAGTTCGACGGCGACCCGTTCTGGATCATGTACTACGCCTACACCGTGTACGGCGTGTGGTACTCGCAGACCGCGCTGGACAAGCTCGACGTCCAGTACCCGGAGACCTGGGACGACATGCTCGCCGTCTGCGCCAAGGCGAAGAAGAAGGGCATCGCTGGCTGGACCTACGCCGGCAAGTACCCGTACTACATCCCCTTCTCGCTCTACCCGTTCATCGGGAAGATCGGCGGCCGCGAGGTCCTGGACCGGATCGACAACCTGGAGCCGAACTGCTGGAAGGACCCGGCGGTCAAGGCGGCCTTCGAGGCCTACTACGAGCTGTTCAAGAAGGGCTACGTCCTCAAGGGCACCCCGGGCCTGGACCACATCCAGTCCCAGACCGCCTGGACCGAGGGCAAGGCGCTCTTCATCCCGAACGGCTCCTGGGTGGAGAACGAGGCGGCCAAGACCACGCCGAAGGACTTCCAGATGAAGGTCGGCGCCCCGTCCTCCCTGGACAAGAACGACAAGCTGCCGTTCGGCACGCTGTGGGCGTCCGGCGGTGAGCCCTTCATCGTCCCAGCGAAGGCGAAGAACCCCGACGGCGGCATGGAGCAGCTCCGCCTGATGCTGAGCGAGGCGGCCTCGAAGAACTTCACCACCAAGGTGAAGTCGCTGACGTCCTTCAACGGCGGCACCGACGGCCTGACCCTCTCCTCCGCCCTCCAGTCCGGCGTCGACGTACTGGAGAAGGCGGGCGACAACATCCTCAACCCGCGGCTCCAGGACTGGTACGTCGAGCTGCAGAAGCAGAAGATCGGCGTGGGTGTCATCGGCGAGATGATGGCGGGCCGGATGACCCCGGCCGAGGCCATCAAGAAGTGCCAGCAGTACACCGACGCGGCGGCGAAGGACGACTCCATCAAGCACTACAAGCACCAGTAAGCGGCGCGTCGCGGCCGGGGCCGGCCCCAGAAGGGCGGCCCCCGGCCCGTGCGGGAGCACTAAGGCGGCCCCCCCCAGTGATTCGGGGTCCGCAGAGATGCAAAACCGCAAAAAACCCATAAAACC
>NZ_JBHVRR010000099.1:0-8027 GCF_042885635.1 Streptomyces sp. NPDC058045
AAGTACGTCCAGTACGAGGGCGCTTGGCCGGCGCACCGAGAGCACGCACCAGACCCCGCTCCTTCCTCCACGGAGATCCAAACGACACGGCCTAGCCGACCGGCCCCGCCCCTCCCGGCACCGCGGGAGGGGCGGGGCGCGCGGTCGCGGCACAATGGCCTCGTGGACGAGTCGATACCGGTGGTGCGGGACGTCGACCTGGGGACCGCGCGGCTGCTGCCGGATGTGGATCGGCCCCGGGCCTGGTTGCTGACCGTGGACGGGGCGCCGCAGTCGTATGTGGACCTGGACGATCCGCGGCATCTGGAGTTCGAGTACACCCGCCGCCTCGGCCATGTGCTGGACACCGCCGCCCCGCCCGGGGAGGCGCTCGATGTGCTGCACCTGGGCGGCGGCGGGCTCACCCTGCCCCGGTATGTGGCGGCGACCCGCCCCGGTTCCCGGCAGCGGGTGGTGGAGGCGGACCGGGCGCTCGTCGCGCTGGTGCGGGATCAACTGCCGTTGCCGGCGGGCGCGGACGTCACCGTGCACACCGCGGACGCCCGCGCCTGGACCGCGACGGCCGCGCCGGGGGGTGCGGATGTGCTGGTGGCCGATGTGTTCGGCGGCTCGCGGGTGCCGGCCGCGCTGACCACGTTGAGCTTTCTGCGGTCCGCGGCCCGGTTGCTGCGGCCCGGTGGGCTGTACACGGCGAATCTCGCGGACTCGGCGCCCTTCGACTTCCTGCGGTCTCAACTGGCGGGCTGCGCCGAGGTGTTCGCGGAGGTGGCGCTGATCGCGGAGCCCGCGGTGCTGCGCGGCCGGCGCTTCGGCAACGCGGTGCTGCTGGCCTCGGACCGGCCGGTGGCGGTGACCGAACTGGCGCGGCGCACCGCGGGCGACGCCTTCCCGGCCCGGGTGGTCGACGGGGAGCGGCTGCGGCGCTTCACCGGTGACGCCCGCCCGGTAGCGGACGAGACGGCGACGGCCTCCCCGCTGCCACCGTCGGGCGCCTTCCGCATCGGCTGACGGCGGCCCGATCCCCGTCGCCGACCCCCGGGTTCACCTCTGGGCGACGGGTCCCTCCGCCACGGCCTCGCCCTGGGCCACCGGTGCCTCCGGGGCCGATCCGCCGCGTCGGGTCAGGGTGCGGACCTCGGGCACGGTCAGTACCGCCGCGGTGACCAGGACGATCAGGGCGGAGCAGCCCCAGAGGGCGGTGGTGCGGCCCGCCGCGTTCTCCACCGGTCCCGCGAGGGCGGTGGCCACGGGTACCAGGCCGACGGAGCCCAGCCAGTCGTAGGCCGAGACGCGGGAGAACTTCTCCTCCGGGATCTCCTGGTGCATCGCGGTGATCCACGAGACGCCGAACACCTCGACGCTCGCTCCGCTCACGAACATCACCGCTGTCAGCCACACCACGGGCAGCGGCACCGCCAGCGCCGCGGACGGCAGGGCCAGCGGGAAGGTGCAGAGTGCCCCGGCGAGCAGCAGCCGCCGCGGTTTCCACCGGGTCATCAGCAGCGCCCCGCACACCGTGCCCGCACCGAACGCGCCGAGCGCCACACCCCAGGGACCCGGCCCGCCCAGCGAGTCCCGGGCGACCAGCGGTCCGTACACCGACTCGGCGGCGCCGACCACCGCGTTGACCACCGCGAACTGCACCACGACCGACCACAGCCACGGGCGGCCGATGAACTCCCGCCAGCCGCTGCGGAGTTCGGCGAGCATCCCGGCGCCGGGGGCGCGGGCCGGCATCCCGCTCACGTCGAGCAGGGCGCGCAGGGCGCCGGCGAGGGCGAAGGCGGCGGCGTCCACCGCGAGCACCCAGCCGGGGCCGATGAGCGCCACCAGGGCGCCACCGAGTGCGGCGCCGCCGATACCGGCGCCGTTCAGCGCCATCCGGTAGAGCGCGAAGGCCCGTCCGGCCTGCCGCTCGTCGACCGAGGCCATCAACATGCCCTCGGAGGCGGGTCCGAAGAAGGCCTGCCCGGTGCCGCCGAGCGCGGCCAGCAGCATCATCTGCCAGAGCCGCGGTTCGCCCGCCAGCACCAGGGCGGCGAACGCGGCCTGGGAGAGGCAGTTGAGGGCGTTGGCGGCGACCATCACCCGGTGCCGCGGCAGCCGGTCCGCGACCGCGCCGCCGACCAGCAGGAAGAGCACCAGCGGCACGGTACGGGCGGCGGCCACCAGACCCACGTCGCCGCCGCTGCCGCCCGCCCCCAGTACCGCGAACGCCGCCGCGATGAGTGCCCCCTGGCTGCCCAGGTTGGTCACCACCGCGGCGGCGGTCAGCAGTGTGTGGTTGCGGCCGGCCCACGCGGTGCGGGGGCCTGCGGAAGGAGCGGTACCGGTCGGAGTCACCGGAGGACTATCGCGGGTGCGGGGTCCGGCGGCCAAACGATTTGTGCCGGGCCCGGGAAGGTCAGCCCTCCGGATCGCCGTGCAGGCGCACCGTCTTGAGGATCTTCTGCACCGTCTCGTCCGGCACTTCCTCCTTGACGCCCTTGGCGCCGTAGAACGTCCAGGAGACGAAGTCGCCCTTGGCGTTCTTGAAGCCGAAGGTGGTGGCCTTGCCGTCGGAGTCGCACTTGCCGGCCTTCTTCACACCCTCCGAGTAGGTGGTGGCCACACTGCCCTTGACACCGGAGTCGGTGGTGAACGGCTTCGGTTCGCCGATCTTCAGCAGCTTCTTGCTGGCCTTCTTCTGGTCGGTGTAGCCGCCGAAGACCCACCAGGCGGCGTCGTTGCGCGCGATGAAGTCGGTGTCCTTGGCGCCGTTCTGGCCCTTGGTCCCGGTGCCGGCCAGCGCGGTGTCACTGGGGGAGCCGTCGTGGTCGTCGTCGGAGGTGCACCACTTCTCCTTGAGGAAGGCGGGCGCCGACATGCCGATGAGGGGCTTGGCGTCCTCCTTCTGCTTGTCCTCGAAGCCGATGAAGGTGCCGGGGCTGAGGACCTTCCACTCCGGCGGCACGTCGAAGGCGGTGCCCCACTTGGGGTTCACCACGACCTTCCAGCCGGGGACGGTCGCCTTCTCGCCCTTGTCGTCGCGCGGGTTGTCGTTCCCGGTGGGTGTGCTGGGCGCGGTGGGGGCCGTGGGCGACTTGGACGCGGCCGGTGCCGCGGTGTCCTTCTTGTCGTCCTTGCCGAGGACCATGAAGCCGGTGACGCCGGCGGTCACCACCACGGCGCCGACCGCCACCAGCGCGGTGATCATGATCTTCTTGCGGTCGTCACCGCCACCGCCGGGCGGCGGGGCCGCCCCCATCGGGACCGTCGGAGCCCCCCACTGCTGCTGCCCGCCCTGCCCGCCCTGCTGCTGGTACGGGTTCGGCTGCTGGTAGCCCTGCTGCTGGTACGGGCTCGGTTGCTGGTAACCCGGCTGCTGGTACGGGTTCTGGTCCTGCGGGTTCTGCTCGCCCCCGGGCGGCTGCTGTCCTGGCCACATGGGCAGTCACCTTAGTGCCGTCCGGGACACGGTTCGGTCACCGCCCCTTGTCAGCTCCGTACCGGACGCGGGGCATTGTCGGACATAACGGATAGCGGTGAGCTGCGGCATCAGGGGAGTGTCTGGCCAGAGATTGCTACCGGCGGGTAACGTCCGCGCTATGAGCGCAGATCAGATGTCCGTCGGGGAGATGCTCGCGGCGACCGTTCCGATGGCCCGCACCCTGGATCTCCGGTTCGAGGAGACCGGCCCGGAGCGGGCCGTCGTCTCGCTGCCGGACCAGCCCGACTTCCACAACCATGTCGGCGGGCCGCACGCCGGCGCCCTGTTCACCCTCGGCGAGTCCGCGAGCGGGGCCATCGTGCTGGCCGCCTTCGGTGACCAGTTGGCGCGCGCCGTGCCGCTCGCGGTGCGCGCCGAGATCGCCTACCGCAAGCTCGCCATGGGCCCGGTCACCGCCACCGCCACCCTGGGCCGCCCGGCCGCCGAGGTGGCCGTCGAACTCGACGCGGGGCGGCGGCCGGAGTTCCCGGTGCGGATCGCGATCACCCGTGAGGACGGCGCGGTCACCGCTGAGATGACGGTGCTCTGGACGCTGCGCCCGCACGGCTGACCGGGCGCCCGCCGCCGCCCACCGGGCATCGTCCCCGGTCCGGGTAGGCTTCCCGGGGTGCGCCCGGGGAGTCGCGCACTGCGTGGGACCACGCAAGCGGAGGCGACGGGAGGATTCGCGGTGCACATCCAGGAGTGGCTGGAGGCCGTACCGGCGGTCAGCATCTATGCGCTGGTCGGCGTGGTGATCGGCCTGGAGAGCATCGGTATTCCGCTGCCCGGCGAGATCGTGCTGGTGTCGGCCGCGCTGCTGGCCGCGGCGCACGGCGAGATCGACCCGGTGATCCTCGGCGCCTGCGCCAGTGTGGGAGCGGTGGTCGGGGACTCGATCGGTTATGCCGTCGGGCGCAGGGGCGGGCGGCCGCTGCTGGCCTGGCTCGGGCGGAAGTTCCCCAAGCACTTCGGTGAGACCCAAGTGGCGTCCGCCGAGCGGTCGTTCCAGAAGTGGGGGATGTGGGCGGTCTTCTTCGGCCGGTTCGTCGCCCTGCTGCGGATCTTCGCCGGCCCGCTCGCCGGTGTGCTGCACATGCCGTACTGGAAGTTCCTGATCGCCAATGTGCTCGGCGGGGTGGTCTGGGCGGGCGGCACCACGGCGGTCGTCTACTACCTGGGGATCGTCGCGGAGGACTGGCTGAAGCGGTTCTCCTGGCTGGGGCTGCTGGTCGCGCTGCTGATCGGGCTGGGCTCGATGCTACTGATGCGGTACCGCGCGAAGAAGGAGAAGAAGGCGCACCCGGAGCCCGTCCCCGAGCAGTCCGCCGAGCCGGACCCGGTCCGCGCCGCCGACTGACCGCACCCCGCAAGTCACCTGCCACGCAAGGCAGTTCACACCCCCCACACCCCGCAAGGAGACCGGTATGGCACCGCAGGCACTGGTGAGCGGCGTCGGCGGCAAGGCGCCGCGGATCGACCCCGACGCCTTCACCGCGCCCACCTCGGTGGTTCTCGGCGATGTGGAGATCGCCGCCGGGGCGAGCGTCTGGTACCAGGCGGTGCTGCGGGCCGACTGCGGGCCGCTGGTCCTCGGCGCCGGCAGCAACATCCAGGACAACTGCACCCTGCACACCGACCCCGGCTTCCCGCTGGTCGTGGGGGCGGGCGTCTCGGTCGGGCACAACGCGGTACTGCACGGCTGCACCGTCGAGGACGACGTACTGGTCGGCATGGGCGCCACGGTGCTCAACGGGGCGGTGATCGGGGCCGGTTCACTGGTCGCGGCGCAGTCCCTGGTGCCGCAGGGAATGCGGGTGCCGCCCGGTTCGCTGGTGGCCGGTGTCCCCGCCAAGGTCAAGCGGCCGCTCACCGAGGAGGAGGCGGCCGGAATCCGGCTCAACGCCGAGGTGTACCGGGATCTCGCCGAGACACACCGCGAGGTCGGCTGACGGCCCGCGCCGCGCTGGGGTGAAGGTCACAAGGTGACGGGCACTCGGCTCCCGCCGGGCTGAGTACCGTGGGCGGGTGCGCAGAAAAAGGAACACGTTCTTGTCCCTGGCCGCGTTCGGGCGCGGTCTGGCGCAGCGCGCGGTGCACGGGAGTTGGGCCTGGGCGCAGGGCGTCGGCGCGGTCAGCCGCGAGCATCCGGGGAAGCTGCGGTTCGGCGCGATCGGGCCCGGCACCCGCCTCGCCTTCCCGCAAGGCACCGTCTTCAACGAGCGGTGGATCCACCTCGGGGCGCACTGCGTCATCGGCGAGCAGGTCACCCTCACCGCCGGTCTGATGCCGGACCTGGACCTCGGGCCGGAGCCGATCCTGCGGATCGGGGACGGTGTGGTGCTGGGCCGCGGCAGCCACCTCATCGCCGACACCACCGTCACCGTCGGCGCCGACTGCTACGTCGGCCCCTATGTCTACGTCACCTCCACCAACCACTCCTACGACGACCCGCACCGGCCCATCGGCCACCAGTGGCCCCGGACGGAACCGGTGGCCATCGGCCCCGGCTGCTGGATCGGGACCGGTGCGGTGATCCTGCCGGGCGCCCGGATCGGGCGGAACGTGGTGGTGGCGGCCGGTGCGGTGGTACGCGGCGAGGTCCCCGACCACAGTGTCGTGGCGGGCGCGCCGGCCCGGGTGGTACGCCGCTGGAGCGCCGCGGAGGGCTGGCAGCCGCCGCTGCGCACCCCGGCTCCGGTGCCCGTCCCGGACGGTGTCACCGCGCAGCAACTCAGCGATCTGGCCGAGGCCGTGGGCCCCGCCGCCGGGTTCGAGGACGGCAACTCCGCGCAGCAGTAGGGGAGTCGGGCGCTCTGGAGGGCAACGGCTCGGCACCATACGGTAGTTGGTCAGCCGGTGGCGAGGAGGACGGTGCCGACCAGGGCCAGGCCCGCGCCCGCCGCCTGCACCCCGAGCAGCCGCTCCCGCAGCACCCCGCGCGCCGCCAGCGCCGTCACCACCGGGTAGAGCGAGGCGAGGACGGCGACCACGGTGACCGGGCCGATACGGGCGGCGGTGGCGTAGGTGCCGTTGGCGGCGACATCGGCCAGGCCCACGAAGGCGAGGGCGGGCAGTGCGCGCAGCAGCAGCCGGGGCCCGCCGCCGCCCTCCGGGAGCGCGGTGCCGCCGCGGCGTATCGAGACCCACAGGGCGGCGCCGCCCACCGTCACATTGGTCACCCGCTGTACGAACAGCGCCAGGAAGAGTCCGGTGACGGTGGTGGAGGCCTCCGCGATCAGGGCCATCACGGCGCCGAAGCCGACCGCGGCCACCAGAGTCAGCGCCACCGCCTGCCGCTGCACCGGCGCACCCCGCCACTGCGGCCCGCCCGCCAGCACCACCCCCACCACCGCCACCGCGATCCCCGCGGCCTGGAGCACCCCGGGGCGCTCGCCCAGGACCAGGCCGACGCCGACCGGGACGGCCACCCCGAGCGAGCCCAGCGGGGAGACCACGCCCATCGGGCCGAGGGCGAGCGCCCGGTAGAAGGCGAGCATGGCCACCGGGCCGACCGCACCGGCCGCGACCGCGAACCACAGCCGGGGGCTTGCCTGGTGGAGTGCTCCGGTGGCGAGTACCACCGCGCCGAGCACCAGCACCGCGAGGGACTGGGAGACCACCACCACGGTGAGGGCGGGGGTGCGGCGGGTCAGCAGCCCGCCGCCGAAGTCGGCCAGGCCCCAGAGCAGGCTGGTGCCCAGGGCGAAGAGGAGGGAAGCGGCGGTCACGGGATGGGCCTCGCAGTACAGTGCGGTGAACGTTCGGAAGCTTTCGCTGCACCACACCGTAGTTCAGTAAACTGAACCCTGTCATCAAGGATATTGGACGGACCGTGTCGGATCTCGACCAGCTCACCCAGTCCCTCGCACGCAACCTCAAGCGGTGGCGCGGGGAGCGCGGCTTCACCCTGGACACGCTCGCCGCCCGGGCCGGGGTCAGCCGCGGCATGATCATCCAGATCGAGCAGGCGCGCACCAACCCCAGCGTCGGCACCACCGTCAAGATCGCCGACGCCCTGGGGGTCAGCATCGCCACCCTGCTCGACCATGAACAGGGCGCCGAGGTCCGCCTAGTGCCGCCGGAGCAGGCGGTGCGTATGTGGTCCACCGAGGCCGGGAGCCGCACCACACTGCTGGTCGGCACCGAGCAGCGCGGGCCGCTGGAGCTGTGGTCCTGGCTGCTGATGCCTGGCGAGGGCTCCGCCTCCGACCCGCACCCGCCCGGCACCGTCGAACTGCTCCACGTCGAGGAGGGCACCCTCACCCTGGAGGTCGACGGGGCGGTGCACACCCTGCCCGCCGGGACCTCCGCCGCCTTCGATGCCCGGGTGCCGCACGCCTACCGCAACGACGGCACCACCCCAGCCCGGATGACCATGGCCGTCTCCATCCCACCGGTGCCCTGACCGCAACCGGACCGCACTAGGCCGTGTCGTTTGGATCTCCGTGGCGTCGCGGGCCCTGGCACGCACTCTCGCTGCACCGGCCAAACGCCCAAGTACGTCCAGTACGAGGGCGTCCGGCCGGCACACCGAGAGCACGCACCAGACCCCGCT
>NZ_JBHVRR010000100.1:0-7891 GCF_042885635.1 Streptomyces sp. NPDC058045
CCTCATCCGGGGTGCGGGCCGTCGCCCGTACCCGAACCCTGCTCAAGGGCGAGAACGGCAGCGGCACCGTGCGCCGCACCACCCTGCCCGGCGGCCTGCGGGTCGTCACCGAGACGCTGCCGTCGGTGCGCTCCGCCACCTTCGGCATCTGGGTCCATGTCGGCTCCCGCGACGAGACCCCCAGCCTCGGCGGCGCCACCCACTACCTGGAACACCTCCTCTTCAAGGGCACCCGCGAGCGCTCCGCCCTCGACATCTCCGCCGCGATCGACGCGGTCGGCGGCGAGATGAACGCCTTCACGGCGAAGGAGTACACCTGCTACTACGCCCGCGTCCTCGACACCGATCTGCCGCTCGCCATCGACGTGGTGTGCGACATGCTCACCGGCTCCCTCATCGAGGAGGAGGACGTCGACGCGGAACGCGGCGTCATCCTCGAAGAGATCGCCATGACCGACGACGACCCGGGCGACTGCGTGCACGACCTCTTCGCGCACACCATGCTCGGCGACTCACCGCTGGGCCGCCCCGTCCTCGGCACCGTCGACACGGTCAACTCCCTGACCGCGGACCGGATACGGCGCTTCTACCGGCGCCACTACGACCCCACCCACCTGGTCGTCGCCGCCGCGGGGAACGTCGACCACCAGCAGGTCGTCCGCCAGGTCCGCGGCGCCTTCGAGAAGGCCGGCGCCCTCCACCGCGAGGACGCCGACCCCGTCGGCCCCCGCACCGGCAGCCGCGCCCTGCGCACCGCCGGCCGGGTCGATGTCCTGGACCGCAGGACCGAGCAGGCGCACATCATCCTCGGGATGCCGGGCCTGGCCCGCACCGACGACCGGCGCTGGGCGATGGGCGTGCTCAACACCGCGCTCGGCGGCGGCATGTCCTCCCGCCTCTTCCAGGAGGTCCGGGAGAAGCGCGGCCTGGCCTACAGCGTCTACTCGTACACCTCCGGCTTCGCCGACTGCGGCCTCTTCGGGGTGTACGCGGGGTGCCGGCCCGGCCAGGTGCACGATGTGCTGAAGATCTGCCGGGACCAGCTCGAACAGGCCGCGGAGCACGGCCTGCCCGACGAGGAGATCGCCCGCGCCGTCGGGCAGTTGTCCGGCTCCACCGTCCTCGGCCTGGAGGACACGGGTGCGCTCATGAACCGCATCGGCAAGAGTGAGCTGTGCTGGGGCGAGCAGATGTCCGTGGACGAGATGCTGGCCAACATCGCCGCCGTCACCCCCGACGACGTACGGGCCGTGGCGCGCGACGTACTCGGCCGGCGCCCCTCGCTCTCCGTCATCGGCCCGCTGAAGGAGAAGCAGGCGTCCAAGCTGCACGACGCCGTCGCCTGACGCCCCCCTCCGAGCCTGACGACCCCCTCCCGAGAGGGAAGCACGAGAAGGAAGCATCTGAGATGAGCAAGCTGCGCGTGGCAGTCCTCGGCGCCAAGGGCCGTATCGGGTCCCAGGCGGCACAGGCCGTCGAAGCCGCCGAGGACCTGGAACTCGTCGCCGCCCTCGACCGAGGCGACCGGCTGGACACCCTGGTGGAGACCGGCGCCCAGGTCGCCGTCGAACTCACCACCCCCGCCTCCGTGATGGGCAACCTCGACTTCTGCGTACGGCACGGCATCCACGCCGTGGTCGGCACCACCGGCTGGACCGAGGAACGCCTCGCCCAGCTCAGGTCCGTGCTGGCGTCCTTCGAGGAGACCGGTGTGCTCATCGCACCCAACTTCTCCATCGGCGCCGTCCTCACCATGAAGTTCGCCCAGATCGCCGCCCCGTACTTCGAGTCCGCCGAGGTCATCGAGCTGCACCACCCGAACAAGGCCGACGCCCCCAGCGGCACCGCCACCCGCACCGCCCAGCTCATCGCCGCCGCCCGCGCCGAGGCCGGTTCCGCCCCCCAGCCCGACGCCACCGTCACCGCCCTGGACGGCGCCCGCGGCGCCGACGTGGACGGGGTACCGGTACACGCGGTACGGCTGCGGGGGCTCCTCGCGCACCAGGAGGTCCTCCTCGGCGGCGAGGGCGAGACGCTGACCGTGCGCCATGACTCGCTGCACCACAGCAGCTTCATGCCGGGCATCCTGCTCGGTGTGCGCAGGGTCACCACCACCCCGGGTCTCACCTACGGCCTGGAACACTTCCTCGACCTCGGCTGACCCGGACCCACCCATGCGCGCGAAGATCACCTACACCGTCACGGCGGCCGTCCTGGTCGTCTACTTCGTCCTGGCCGGCAGCCGGGGCGTCATCCTCATCCAGGACGGCGCCCCCGTCACCGTCACCTTCGGGGTGGCGGTGCTGATCCTGCCCGTGATCGGTGTCTGGTTCCTCTGGCAGAACACCCGCTTCGTCACCCGGGCCAACCGGCTCGCCGCCGAACTCGACGCGGAGGGCGGGCTGCCGGTGGACGAACTGCGGCGCACCCCGTCCGGCCGCGTCGACCGGGACTCCGCCGACGAGGTCTTCCAGCGCCGCAAGGCCGAGACCGAGGACACCCCGGACGACTGGCGCTGCTGGTTCCGGCTGGCGGTGGCTTATCACGACGCCCGGGACACCCCCCGCGCCCGCAAGGCCATGCAGCGCGCCATCGCCCTCCACGACGGCCGCCCCACCACCGAGACGGCCTGACCGAGCCTCGGGGGGCGTCAACTCGCCTTGCAGGGTGGCGCGTTCGCCGTTCTCGGCACCGCTGTGACGTCCGTCGGTGCGCTCAGGTGCGCTGGTACTCCTCAGCCCACACCTCGACGGTGTCGGCCGCCCGGTCGAAGGCCTCCACCCGGCCCAGGAAGTCCGCGTTGTGCGTGGTCAGCAGTTGGGTCTCGCCGGTGGCGCGGCGCTCCAGCACCAGGGCCTGACCCTGCACCGTCCGCGGCAGCCCCAGCCAGCGCACCGGCCGCTGCACCGTCCGCACCGAGCCGACGGAGCGCCAGGACGTGGTCTGCGTGGTGAAGAACGCCACATGCCGCAGCCCCCGGGCGCTGACCCAGGTGCCCATCCGCAGCAGCCGCAGCGCCCCGGCGATGATCACCACCGCCAGCACCGCACACATCACCGCCGCCGCGGGCCCCCCGGTGACGCCGATGATGACCGTGGCGAACAGCACATACGAGGCCAGCAGCAACAGCAGCGCGGCCAGACCGACCCGCCAGGGACCCGGACGGTACGGGCGGCGCCAGCGGTCGCGGTTCTCGTACGGCAGCGCGACGTCCTCCGAGGTCTCGGCGAACGCGCGGTCGGCCGTCAGGAAGGGCAGGGGCACGACTGATCCTCACTCGGTCCACACAGGGGCGGAGCCGCGTGGAGGCGCGGCCCCGCACAGGGCTGTGACCGGTGAGGCTATCCAGTCGCCCGCCGGGCCACCACCCGGGGGGCGTCCGGCGGCTCCCTCCGCGGGCGCCATCCGGCGGGCATCTCAGCGCGTCGAGGCCTCCGAGTGCTGGATGTCCGCCGGCGACTGGTGCGCGGACAGCGCGGGCAGCCCGAACAGCAGCGAACCCACCAGTCCGGCCACCACCGTCACACCAATCAGCGCCCGCCCGGCCCACTCGTTCCTGGACGGCCGGGGGCGGGGCGGCGGGGTGACGTTGCTGCGGAACCGGTCGGCCTCCTGGAGGAAGGCGAACGGAACGGGCTCGCGGCGGCGGAACATGGGACTGCTTCTCCTCAGTGATCGAAAACCGATCGGACCAGGGCTCGGATCAAGACCTGGACCGGGGCTGGAACGGGCCTCGTACCGAACAGGACACCGTCATCCATACAGACGCACGAACGGACGAAAAGGTGCCCGCCTTTCGCCGATTTCCTTGCCGTTCGCCGGAATTCGTCAACGGGACGCCGCCGAGCGTCCCGTTGTCAGTGGGCGCCCGTAGAGTGGGCGCCGCCTTGGACGTGATGGGAAGGGACCCCGCAGACCGTGACCGACACCCCTGCCGACGACCTGAAGCCGAGCTTCCGCAGCGAGGTGACCGTGGAGCTGGTGAAGCACGCGGCCGCCGACTCCGATGTGCTCTGGGCCGCACGGGTCTCCACCGCCGGCGAGCAGTCCCTGGAGGAGCTGGGCAAGGACCCGGAGCGCTCCAAGGGCCTGATCAACTTCCTGATGCGGGACCGCCACGGCAGTCCCTTCGAGCACAACTCGATGACCTTCTTCATCAGCGCTCCCATCTTCGTCTTCCGCGAGTTCATGCGGCACCGCGTCGGCTGGTCGTACAACGAGGAGTCCGGCCGGTACCGCCGCCTCCAGCCCGTCTTCTACGTGCCCGACGAGTCCCGCAAGCTGGTCCAGGAGGGCCGCCCCGGCAAGTACGTCTTCGTCGAGGGCACCGAGGCCCAGCGGGAGCTCGTAGGCCGCGCCATGGAGGACTCCTACCGGCAGTCCTACGAGGCCTACCAGGAGATGCTCGCCGCGGGCGTCGCCCGGGAGGTGGCCCGCGCGGTGCTGCCGGTCGGCCTCTACTCCTCGATGTACGCGACGTGCAACGCCCGTTCCCTGATGCACTTCCTGGGGCTGCGCACCCAGCACCAGCAGGCGAAGGTGCCGTCGTTCCCGCAGCGGGAGATCGAGATGGTGGGGGAGGAGATGGAGCGGCGGTGGGCCGAGCTGATGCCGCTCACCCATGCCGCGTTCAACGCCAACGGGCGCATCGCTCCCTGACTGATCAGGGCTTCCCGAAATGGTTCAAGTCTGAACAAATGTGCGGTTCAGCCGCAAGAGGTGTCCGAATTGCAGCATTTCGAGAAGTTCATCTAGCCTGATCAAACGGACCCGGTACTGCTTGAACCCCCGAGCAGGCAGTGCCGGGCTCCGCAGCTTCCACACCCGCCGAGTCACCCGATGGGGGACCGCGCGCAGAGCAGCGAGTAGCGTATTACCCATGGCTCCGACCTTCACTCCGCAGACCCCCTTCGGGCGGGTCCTCACCGCCATGGTCACGCCCTTCTCGGCGGACGGCGCACTCGACCTCGACGGCGCGCAGCGGCTCGCCGCCCACCTGGTGGACGCAGGCAACGACGGCCTGATCGTCAACGGCACCACCGGCGAGTCCCCCACCACCAGCAATGCGGAGAAAACGGAGCTGGTACGCGCCGTGGTGGAGGCCGTCGGGGACCGCGCCCATGTGGTCGCCGGCGTCGGCACCAACGACACCCGGCACAGCATCGAACTGGCCCAGGCCGCCGCCGGCGTCGGCGCCCACGGCCTGCTGACCGTCACGCCGTACTACAACAAGCCGCCCCAGGAAGGCCTCTACCGGCACTTCACGGCCATCGCCGACAGCACCGAACTGCCGGTCATGCTCTACGACGTCCCCGGCCGCAGCGGCGTCCCGATCAACACCGAGACCATCGTCCGGCTCGCCGAGCACCCGCGCATCGTGGCCAACAAGGACGCCAAGGGCGACCTGGGCCGAGCCGCCTGGGCCATCGCCCGCTCCCGCCTCGCCTGGTACTCCGGCGACGACATGCTCAACCTGCCGCTGCTCTCCATCGGCGCCATCGGCTTCGTCTCCGTGGTCAGCCATGTCGTCACCCCCGAGCTGCGCGCCATGCTCGAAGCGCACAGCTCCGGCGACGTGCAGAAGGCCACCGAGATCCACCAGAAGCTGCTGCCCGTCTTCACCGGCATGTTCCGCACCCAGGGCGTCATCACCACCAAGGCCGCCCTCGCCCTCCAGGGCCTGCCCGCCGGCCCGCTCCGGCTGCCGCTGGTGGAGCTCTCGCCCGAGGAGACCGCACAGCTCAAGATCGACCTCGCGGCCGGCGGCGTCCAGCTCTGAGAGCCCGGCCCGGCAGCACCGACCGGACTTCACAACTGAATCACCAGACTTCACAACTGAATCAACGGCACCAACGCACATCCCGCACCGACGGGACCCACACCACTGACAACTGCACTACGTCATGCGCGCCACGTGCCCCGGCGGTACGTGGCGCGCATGGTTGAGGAGAGTCTTTTGAGTCATCCGCATCCTGAACTCGGCGCCCCGCCGAAGCTCCCCAAGGGCGGCCTCAGGGTCACCCCGCTGGGCGGCCTCGGCGAAATCGGCCGCAACATGACCGTCTTCGAATACGACGGCCGCCTGCTCATCGTCGACTGCGGCGTCCTCTTCCCCGAGGAGGAGCAGCCCGGAATCGATCTGATCCTGCCGGACTTCTCGTCCATCAGGGACCGCCTGGACGACATCGAGGGCATCGTCCTCACCCACGGGCACGAGGACCACATCGGCGGCGTCCCCTTCCTGCTCCGCGAGAAGCCGGACATCCCGCTCATCGGCTCCAAGCTGACCCTCGCCCTGATCGAGGCCAAGCTCCAGGAACACCGCATCCGCCCCTACACCCTGGAGGTGGCCGAGGGGCAGCACGAGCGGATCGGTCCCTTCGACTGCGAGTTCGTCGCCGTCAACCACTCCATCCCGGACGCCCTGGCCGTCGCCATCCGCACCCCGGCCGGAATGGTCGTGCACACCGGCGACTTCAAGATGGACCAGTTGCCGCTGGACAGCCGTCTCACCGACCTGCACGCCTTCGCCCGGCTCAGCGAGGAGGGCATCGACCTGCTCCTCGCCGACTCCACCAACGCCGAGGTGCCCGGCTTCGTCCCGCCCGAGCGGGAGATCTCCAATGTGCTGCGCCAGGTCTTCGCCGGCGCCCGCAAGCGGATCATCGTGGCCAGCTTCGCCAGCCATGTCCACCGCATCCAGCAGATCCTGGACGCCGCCCACGAGTACGGCCGCCGCGTCGCGTTCGTCGGCCGCTCCATGGTGCGCAACATGGGCATCGCCCGCGACCTCGGCTACCTCAAGGTGCCGCCGGGCCTCGTCGTCGACGTCAAGACCCTCGACGACCTGCCGGACAGCGAGGTGGTGCTCGTCTGCACCGGCTCCCAGGGCGAACCGATGGCCGCGCTCTCCCGGATGGCCAACCGCGACCACCAGATCCGGATCGTCCAGGGCGACACCGTGATCCTCGCGTCCTCCCTGATCCCCGGCAACGAGAACGCCGTCTACCGCGTCATCAACGGCCTCACCCGCTGGGGGGCCAACGTTGTCCACAAGGGCAACGCCAAGGTCCACGTCTCCGGCCACGCCTCAGCCGGCGAACTGCTGTACTTCTACAACATCTGCCGGCCGCGGAACCTGATGCCGGTCCACGGCGAATGGCGCCACCTGCGCGCCAACGCCGAACTGGGCGCCATGACCGGCGTCCCCCACGACCGCATCGTCATCGCCGAGGACGGCGTCGTCGTGGACCTCGTGGAAGGCAAGGCCAAGATCACCGGCAAGGTCCAGGCCGGTTACGTCTATGTGGACGGCCTCTCCGTCGGCGATGTCACCGACACCTCCCTGAAGGACCGCCGCATCCTCGGCGACGAGGGCATCATCTCGGTCTTCGCGGTACTGGACTCCACCGCCGGCAAGATCACCGGCGGCCCGTACATCCAGGCCCGCGGCTCAGGCATCGAGGACTCCGCCTTCGCCGACGTCATCCCGAAGATCCAGGACACCCTGGAACGCTCCGCCCAGGACGGCGTGGTCGAGCCCCACCAACTGCAGCAGCTCATCCGCCGCACGCTGGGGAAGTGGGTCTCCGACCACTACCGGCGCCGGCCGATGATCCTGCCCGTCGTGGTCGAGGTCTGACCCCGACCCACGGCCCCAACTCGGAGCGGAGCGCCTCGATTTGCCTCCAGGCGCTCCGCTCCAGTACGTTTACGGTTCCTTCCCCAAGGGCAGCGCCCGACGCCTCGGCGCCGGTTCCGTCATGTCCCGGGGAGCGGAAATCCCGACTCAGAACCTCTGATAAAGTCGGGTCCGCCGAAAGGCAAAAGGCCTTCCAACGGCCACCGGATACGAATTCCACCGGAAACGGAACGGAAAAAGAATCTGGTA
>NZ_JBHVRR010000101.1:0-7490 GCF_042885635.1 Streptomyces sp. NPDC058045
GCTGTTGAGTTCTCAAGGAACGGACACTTCCATCGTACTCACCCAAGCATTAGATACTCTCGGGCTTTCCTCCGGGTGTTCCCTTCGGTGTTTCCGACTCTATCAGTTCTTTTTCTTCGTGCTGACCAGTCGTTCCGCGGACATGCAGAAAGAGCGATCCGAAGAAGGATCTGAAGAATTGGGTGCTGCCTGGGGATCGGTGCTGTGTAGCTCCGTAGGCCCCGTGGCAGGCCTAGAACTGTACAGCGGCCCGTGTGGGCTGAGCAAATCCGGCCCCGTGCACCCTCGTTGTCTCATGGGGAAGCGTCAGGGCCCATGACTTACGCTGCTGAACAGTGCGTCGTCCAGGACAGGGAGTGGCGACGCGGATCTACCAGCCCCTTTGGGAGGCTTCCATGACCAGCGTGACGTCCCCTCTTGCCGGACGTGCCATCGGACTGTCGGCCGTGCCCGACCCGGTGTTCTCCGGGGCGATGGTGGGGCCCGGCACCGCCGTCGATCCGGTGCGTGAACGCTCCGAGGCGGTCGCTCCCGTCGAAGGCATCGTCGTCTCCCTGCATCCGCACGCCTTCGTCGTGGTCGACGCGGAGGGACATGGTGTGCTCACCCATCTCGGTATCGACACGGTGCAGTTGAACGGCGAGGGCTTCGAGCTGCTGGTGAACAAGGGGGACCGGGTCACCCGTGGCCAGGCCGTGGTGCGTTGGGACCCGGCGGCCGTCGAGGCGGCGGGCAAGTCTCCGATCTGCCCGGTGGTGGCGCTTGAGGCCACGGCCGACTCCCTCTCCTCTCTTGTCGAGGACGGTGAGGTCAAGGCCGGTGACGCGCTCTTCGGCTGGCAGTGACCACCGGCGGACGACAGTGAGCGCCGATGCCGCCTCTCAACGGCGGTCGGCGGACGACCACTTCGGCGGCTGGTGCCGCCGCACAATCGGAGACTGGTGAGATGGAGACAACGCTGCGAGGCGTCGGCGTGAGCCATGGTGTGGCGATCGGCGAGGTACGGCATATGGGGACGGCTGTGCTGGAACCGCCGGCGAAGCAGATTCCCAAGGAAGAGGCCGAGCGCGAGCAGGGCAGGGCGCGGCAGGCCGTGGAGGCCGTGGCCGCGGATCTGGTGGCGCGCGGTAATCTGGCCGGCGGTGAGGCGCAGGCCGTGCTTGAGGCGCAGGCGCTGATAGCGCAGGACCCCGAGCTGATGTCGGATGTGGACCGTCGGATCGCGGTGGGCAGTACGGCGGAGCGTGCGGTGTATGACGCGTTCGCCTCGTACCGGGAGCTGCTGGCGGGTGCGGGTGAGTATCTCGCGGGCCGGGTGGCGGACCTGGACGATGTGCGGAACCGGATCGTGGCCCGGCTGCTCGGGGTGCCGATGCCGGGTGTGCCGGACAGTGACCAGCCGTATGTGCTGATCGCTCGGGATCTGGCGCCGGCGGACACGGCGCTGCTCGACCCGGCGCTGGTGCTGGGGTTTGTCACCGAGGAGGGCGGGCCGACGAGTCACAGTGCGATTCTGGCGCGGGCGCTCGGGGTGCCTGCCGTGGTGGCGCTGCCGGGTGCGGTCGAGTTGGGCGAGGGCACCGTGATCGCGGTGGACGGCAGCACCGGTGAGGTCTTCGTGGAGCCGGGGGCCGAGCAGCGTGCCCGGTTGGAGGCGGTGGCGGCGGAGCGGAAGGCGGCGCTGGCGGCGTCGTCCGGGCCGGGGGCGACGTCGGACGGGCACAAGGTGCCGCTGCTGGCGAATGTGGGCGGCCCGGCGGATGTGGCGGCCGCGGTGGAGGCGGGGGCGGAGGGCGTGGGCCTGTTCCGTACCGAGTTCCTTTTCCTGGACGACAGTACGAAGGCGCCGTCGCAGGCGAAGCAGGTGGAGGCGTACCGGCAGGTGCTGGAGGCGTTTCCGGAGGGGCGGGTGGTGGTGCGGGTGCTCGACGCGGGTGCCGACAAGCCGCTGGACTTTCTCTCGCCGGGCCAGGAGCCCAACCCGGCTTTGGGCGTGCGGGGGTTGCGGTCGCTGCTGGACCACCCGGAGGTGCTGCGTACGCAGTTGACCGCGCTGGCCGAGGCGGTGAAGGGGCTTCCGGTGTATCTGGAGGTCATGGCGCCGATGGTGGCGGACCGGGCGGACGCCAGGGCGTTCGCCGACGCCTGTCGTGCGGCGGGGCTTGAGGCGAAGTTCGGCGCGATGGTGGAGATTCCGTCGGCCGCGTTGCGGGCTCGTTCGGTGCTGCAAGAGGTGGAGTTCCTTTCGCTGGGGACCAACGACCTGGCGCAGTACACCTTTGCGGCGGACCGGCAGGTCGGTGCGGTGTCGCGGTGGCAGGACCCGTGGCAGCCGGCGCTGCTCGACCTGGTGGCGATGTCCGCGGAGGCGGCGAAGGCCGAGGGCAAGAGCTGCGGGGTGTGCGGTGAGGCCGCGTCGGATCCGCTGCTGGCATGTGTGCTGACGGGTCTGGGGGTCACCTCCCTTTCGATGGGGGCAGCGTCGATTCCGTATGTGCGGACGACGCTCGCCAAGTTCACGATGGCGCAGTGTGAGCGGGCTGCCGGGGCGGCGCGTGCCGCGGAGTCCGCCGAGGAGGCGCGGGCGGCCGCGCAGGCGGTGTTGTCGGGCGAGTAACCGGGCGAGGTGTGCCGGGCGGTGGTGTCCGGCGGTGCGGGGGCGTTCCACCGGTGGGTGGGGCGCCCCCGCTTTATGTGCCCCCGCGGTCAATGGTGGTGCGGGGGTGGTGGGGTCTCGGTGCCGAGGGTGGGGGGCGGGGTGTAGTCGAGGCCTGGTTCCGGGGAGAGGAGGTCGCCGGATTCGGCGTCGGTGCAGTAGGCGTCGAAGACTTCGGAGGCGGTGAGGGCGGTGAGGTGGCCGTTGTCGAGGCGCCAGCCGCAGACACGGTCCTGGGCGTCGGGTCGCCCGGCGGTGCGTAGGACGAGACCGCCGCCGGACTTGGTGGCGATGCCGAGGGCGAGGAGGGTGGCGAACTCCTGTGCCTCGGTGGGGTCGATGTCGTCGGGGACGGTGGCACCGGCGGGGGTGTCTGCGCGGAGGGCGGTGAGGAGGGTCTGGTCGTTGGTGGCGACGCTACATACCAGGTGGTGGTGGCCGGTGCCGGCGCTGGTGAGGATGCGCAGGAGTAGCTCGCCGGCGTGTGCGTAGCAGGCCCAGCCGATGTCGTCGTGGCAGGTGGGGCAGGGGCCGAGGGTGGCGAGGGCCTCGGTGGCGTACTCCCAAGTGGCGTGGCGGACGGCGGCGTTGACGAGGTCGGGGACGAGGTCGCTGAGGGGGCGGCCGTCGTAGGGAACGGTGGCAGTGGTGGCGGCGAGGTGGGCGGTGTATCGGCCTCGGGTGGTGGGGGTGTCGGGGTCGAGGCCGGTGTCGGTGCAGTAGGCGGCGTAGTCGTCCGGGTCGAAGAGGGCGAGGGTGGTGTGGCGGCCGCGGGCGGCCCTGGTGGTGAGGAGGGCGTCGAGGTGGTGGAGGTAGGTGTGGTGGTCGTCGTAGGGGAAGGTGCGGTAGCGGCGCATGGCGGTGAAGTCGTCGGTGTCGGTCAACAGGGCGATGGTGCCTGCGACTTCACGGTGCAGGTCGGGCCGGTCGTCGGGGCCGGGCCGGGCGGTGGGGTGGTCTCGGGGCTCCTGGTGGGTGAGGTCGGGGCCGTCCCCGCTGTGGTGGCCGTTGTGGTCGGTGGGCTGGTGGTGGGCGTGGTTCATGGGTCCCCCTGGGTTGTCTCCATCAATGGTCACTCACCGTAGCGGTCGCCACTGACAGTGAGGGTTTGGGGAGGTGGTCGCGGACCAGGCGGTGCTGGATTACGCAGGTCAGAGCGATGCCGGCGCCGAAGACGGTCCAGCCGAGCGGGCCGGCGGCGATGGCGGCGGTGACGGCGAGGGGGCCGGCGCTGCGCTGGGCGGACTGGGCCAGGCCGTGCACGCCGAGGTAGGCGCCCTGGCTGCGTTCGGGGGCGAGGGCGAGGGAGAGTTCCCAGGAGGCGGTGGCGTGCAGGATCTCGGCGAGGGTGAAGGCGATGGCCGCCGCGGTGAGCGCTGTGACGGCGACGGCGATGTCAGTGGCGGCGGATACGGTCAGTGCGATGCCTCCGATGGTGAAGCAGGCGGCCACGGGGAGCAGCAGGGTGCGGGCGGCTCGGCTGGTGGCGCCGAAGCGTGCGAGAGGCACCTGGAGGGCGATGACCAGGACGTTGCTGAGGACCATGAGCAGTGGGGCGAGGCCGCTGGGGGCGTGGGTGGCGTGGGCGATCCAGAGCGGGAGGCCGACTTTGAAGACGGCGTCGTCCAGGAAGAGGACGGCTTCGGTGGCGGTGTAGGCGAGGTAGGTGCGGTCGCGCCAGGGGCTGGTGGGGCGGGGCGCGGTTGCGGGGCCGGCGGAGGTGGCGACGGTGCGGGCGGCGGAGGGCGGTTCGCCGCAGCGGGCGGTGAGGGCGGCGGCGCAGAGGAAGGAGAGGGCGTCGCCGGCGAGGAGCCAGGTGTAGACGGTGGTGCCCCCGGTGGTGAGGGCGGCTGCGGCGAGGAGGCCGCCGATGGCCCAACCGCAGTTGGCGAGCGTGCGGTTGAGGGGGCCTGGCATGTGCGCACGGTCAGCAAGTCGCTTGGCGCCGACCTGCGTTGGGCGGCCGCGGCCTGTGATCCGACGACGCTGGCCCGGCACGACGGGCGGCTGCTGCTCACCTCGGGCTGGGTGAGCCATCTGCTCCAGGAGACGGTGCTCGGGCTGCTCACCGATGGGGACGCGCAGGCGCTGGTGCGGCAGGCGGGCGCGGTCTACGCGGAGCGGCGGGAGGCGCTGCTGGCGGAGTTGGCCGCGCGCGAGGTGCCGGCGCACGGGGTGAGCGGGATGAATGTGTGGGTGCCGGTGCGGGACGAGTCGGCGGTGGTCAACGGGCTGCGGTCGCACGGCTGGTGGGTCGCGGCCGGGGCCCGCTTCCGTATCGCCGCACCGCCCGGCTTGCGGATCACCGCCGCCTCGCTGACCCCCGAAGAGGCGGCCCGGCTCGCCGCCGATCTGGTCGCCGTACTCGGCGAGGGGCAGGCCACGTACGGAGGTTGAGACCGGGGAGGACAGGTCGGCGGGGCCGGAGACGGCTCACCGGAAACCGGCCCCGCCCCTGGCCCCGCGCCGGGCCGCCCGCCCAGGCCCGTCATCCCCGCTTGCGGGAGAGGTCCTCGTAGAAGCGGAGGAGGTCGAGGTTGTCGACGGAGCCCGGGTTGACGGCCTTGTCCATGGGGGTGCCCTGGAGGAGGCGTTTGACCGGGACCTCGATGCGCTTGCCGGTGAGGGTGTGCGGGACGCCGGGTACCTCGATGATCTCGTCCGGTACGTGCCGTGGGGAGAGTTGGGCGCGGATGGTGGTGGTGATGCGGTCGCGCAGGGCGTCGTCGAGGGTGCTGCCGGGGATGAGGTGCACGAAGAGCGGCATCCAGTAGCCGCCGTCCGGCTGCTCCACTCCGATGACGAGGGACTCGCGGATCTCCGGGAGGCGTTCCACCGCCTCGTAGATGTCGGCGGAACCCATCCGCACGCCCTGCCGGTTGAGGGTGGAGTCGGAGCGGCCGTGGATGACGACGGAGCCGCGGGAGGTGAGGGTGATCCAGTCGCCGTGGCGCCAGACACCGGGATAGGTGTCGAAGTAACTGTCGTGGTAGCGGCTGCCATCGGGGTCGTTCCAGAAGCCGATCGGCATGGATGGCATCGGGTTGACGACCACGAGTTCGCCGACCTCGTCGGTGAGCGGGACGCCCGCCGGGTCCCAGGCCTGGAGGTTGGTGCCGAGGCAGGCTGCCTGCAACTCCCCCACGTACACCGGCAGGGTGGGGACGGCGCCGGCGAAGCAGGAGCAGACGTCGGTGCCGCCGCTGACGGAGGCGATCCACAGGTCGTCGCGTACCTCGTCGTGCAGCCAGCGGAAGCCGTCCGGGGGCAGCGGGGAGCCGGTGGTGGCGACGCAGCGGACGGTGGACAGGTCGAAGTCGCGCCCCGGGTGGACCTCGGCCTTGCGGCAGGCCATGACATAGGCGGCGGAGGTGCCGTAGAGGGTGGCGCCGGCGCGTTCGGCGACGCGCCACTGGGCACCGGTGTCCGGGTAGCCGGGGCTGCCGTCGTAGAGGACGATCGTGGTGCCGGTGAGGAGGCCGGAGATGAGGAAGTTCCACATCATCCAGCCGGTGGAGGTGTACCAGAAGAAGCGGTCGGCGGGGCCGAGGTCGCAGTGCAGACCGAGTTGCTTGAGGTGTTCCAGCAGGATGCCGCCCTGGGACTGCACGATCGCCTTGGGCAGGCCGGTGGTGCCGGAGGAGTACAGCACCCAGAGCGGGTGGTCGAAGGGGACGGATTCGTAGAGCGGTTCGGTGTCGGCGGCGGTGAGGGCCGACCATTCCAGGGCGCCTTCGGGGGCTTCGGTGCCGAGCAGCGGGATGTGCACCACGGCACGCAGGGTGGGGAGTTGGGCGCGGAGTTCGGCGACGGTGTCGCGGCGGTCGTGCTCCTTGCCGCCGTAGCGGTAGCCGTCGACGGTGAACAGCACGACCGGTTCGACCTGCTGGAAGCGGTCCAGGACGCTGCGGGCGCCGAAGTCGGGCGCGCAGGACGTCCACACCGCGCCGACGGCCGCGGTGGCGAGGAGTGCGGTGGCGGCCTGCGGGATGTTCGGCAGATAGCCGCTGACCCGGTCGCCGGGGCGCACCCCGAGGGCGCGGAGTTCGGCGGCGAGCGAGCCGACCTGGCGGCGCAGCTCGGACCAGCTCACGGGTGTCGGGGTGTGGGTCTCGTCGACGTACAGCAGGGCGGGCTCGTCGGGGCGGTCGGCGGCGGCGCGCAGGGCGTGCTCCGCGTAGTTGAGGCGGGCGCCGGGGAACCACTCGGCGCCGGGCATGGACCGGTCGCCGAGCACCTGCTCCGGTGGCGCGCTGAAGCGGACGTCGAACCACTCGGCGACGGCGGCCCAGAAGGTGTCGAGGTGCTCGACCGACCAGCGGTGCAGCGCAGGGTAGCCGCCCTCGGCGGGGGCGCCGTGGTGTTCGGCCGCCCAGGCCTGGAAGCGGGTGATCCGGGCCTGCTCGACGGTGTCGGGGGCCGGCTGCCACAGCGGAGTGGGCGTGGGCGCGGCCGAGGGCTCGGGGGTGGCGGGCGAGGCTGGCGACATGGTGCGGCTCCCGGACTCGGCGCTGGTCTGCGGCTGGCGCGCACGGCTGGGGTGTGCGCGTGAGCGACGCACAGGACGATGCCATGTGATCGACATCCACACCAGAGCGCCCGCCACATGGCTGCGGGTGGGGTTATGGGGCCGGTGCACACACCACGGATGAACGGAAGTTGAACGGGTCACGGGGCGGGCGCGTCCAATGGCAGGGTGATCACCATGAACGGTCGTGACCTGGTGCGTTCGATATGGGGCCGGGCGGCGGAGCGCGATCAACACGGCCACCAACCGGGCCGTGAAAGAGGGGCACCCCGACCTCACCCCCGCCCATCTGCTGCTGGCCCTCCT
>NZ_JBHVRR010000102.1:0-6807 GCF_042885635.1 Streptomyces sp. NPDC058045
GGATTCCCACCGGTGCGGCGGCGGGGTCGCCCCGACGTACAGGTGCCTCAGTGGATCCCGATCGGGTAGGCGATCAGGCCGATCAGGAAGAGCAGCACCACAAAGCCGATCAGGGCCAGCGGCGCCTTCGCCCAGCCACGCGGGGGGTTGTACGTTTCACGCGGCCCGGCGCCCGACAGGCTGCCCTCGGCGGGCGGCGTCTCACCCGGCGGCACCAGACCGGAGGGACGGTCACCGGTCGGCTCGTTCAGGGGACTTACCTGATTCATGGCGACCTCGCTCACTCGCTGCCCGGTACACCGTCGGACGCGGGCACACCGCACCCACGGCACTGCTCTGCCCGCCGGGTGCCCACCGGCCGCGGTCGATAACGGACCGGGGACCACCCATGACGCCGGCCCCGTCGACCCACTGCGGTGTAACGCCGGGCTCCGGGGTACCCGCGCACGCGGCGGACCCGCTCGGACGGCGTCCGGTGGACCCGGAGGACGTACACGATGCGCTACGACGAACTGATCGGCATGGTGCAGAGCGGGGCGGCGCTCCCCGATCGCGCCACCGCCGAGGGCACCGCGGAAGCGGTGCTGCGCACCCTGTCCGAGCGTGTGCCGGACGGCCTTGCGCACCATCTCGCCGCGCAGCTTCCGGCCCAGCTCGCCGACCCGATGCTGGCCGGCACCTCGCCGGCCGAACCGGGCCCCGGCCCCTCGCCGGAGGGCGACCCGGCCCGGGGCGAGCCGTTCGGGCTGAGCGTCTTCGCCGGGCGGGTGGCCTGGCGCGCCGGTATCGCCGAGGACGAGGCGCTGCACCGGACGGCCGCGGTACTGGAGGTGCTCGACGCGGCGGTCAGCCCCGAGATGATGGAGAAGGTCGCCCGCGTACTACCCGGCGACATCCGCGCCCTGCTCCCCTTGGCCGGCCCGGACGGCGACGGGGACCGGCCCGGATGAGGCGGGTGCCGTGACCGGGGGCGACGCGCAACCACCGCTGACCGCAAGGGGCCGGATCTCTGAAGGGTCCTGCAACAGCCTGAAGGCGGTGGGGACTTCAGGCGGCGCAGATCCCGCTGTCCGATTCGCCTACCTGACCGGGATCTTGGTGTAGGTCTTGCCCTCCTGGCTGTCCATGCCGTACTGGGCGTACCGCTTGAGCATCTCGTCGGACGTCAGGACTTCGCCGGGTGCCTCGGCGCCGGAAGCGTTGTTCGGCGCCATCTGGTCGTTCGACGGTTGCACATGGGCCGTGCCCGGGTCCGACGCGCTCGCCGTACCGGCCGCGGCCAGCGACATGCCCAGTACGGCGAAGCCGGTGGTCGGCGCGTATGCCATCGGACCTCTGCGAGTCGGTTTACGGTGCGCGCCTGTCATCGGGCCTCCTGATGAGGGGGGGTGCTGTGGAGGCACCTGCTTGCCACACGAAGATCGCTGGTCAACCGGCGAAGGCCCCGGTTTCATCGACGCTTCATCGTCGTCTCACGGCACTGGGCCGGCGCGGCCTACTCGGACCGGAGCTGGGTAGGCGCACTGCTGCACCGAACCGTCCCGGTACGCCGGATTCGAGAGAGAAACGCATGACCGAAGACCTGCCCGGGGCGGCCCGGTGATCGCCGCCGGTTTCCGGCTTCCGCTGGAGCCGCTGCGCCGCACCGCCCACTATCCGGGGGAGACCGGCTGCATCGCCGAGGCCCGCGCCTTCACCGCCGTCTTCCTGGACCAGTTGGGCGCCGAGTGGGCCGTCCCCGTCGACCCCCGTACCCGCGGTGAACTCCTGCTGCTGGTCAGCGAGTTGATCACCAACGCGGGACGGCACAGCCGCGGTCCCTGCGTACTGGAGTTGGAGGGCACCGACGAGGCGGTGCGGGTCACCGTCTACGACAGCGGGGTCTGCCTGCCGCTCGCGGTGCCCGCGGCCCATGACCCGACCCGGGTCGGCGGCCACGGCCTGGAGATCGTCCACGCGGTGGCGCGGGAGGTGCGGGCCGAGCGGGTGCCGGTGGGGAAGCGGATCACCGCGGTGGTCCGGCTGCCCGCCACCCCGCTGTGAGCGCCCGGCCCGGTCAGTCCAGCGGGCGAAGGGGACCGCTCGGCACGCGGTACGGTCGCGCCGGGCGCCGCTGTACCGCGTGCCGGGCGGCCAGCAGCAGCGCGTGGATCTCGACGCCGGTCTGGTCGGCCGTGTCCAGCCGGTGCGCGAAGGGCAGTCGGGCCTCGCAGTGACCGCGTACGTATTCCAGGCGCAGGGTGATGCCGTAGCGGTCAAGCGCGGCGGGGACGGCGCGGACCACGCCCTGGCGGTGCTCCGGTTCCACCAGCCGCATTAGCAGCGGCACCACTTCCTCGTGCTGGTCCGCGAGATGGGTGAGCATCCCGGCCTCGGAGGTGGCCAGCGGGTCGGCGGCGGCCGCCGCGAGCTCGGCCCCGGACACCTTTGTGGTGACACCCCCGCAGTCCAGGACGGCCTGGCCGAATTCCATCCGCCGCTCCGAGCGGGGCCCGTCCGCCTCGGTGTACAGCAGTCCGGTCACACTGACCCTGGCGCGCACCCGGTGGCGGAGGGGGAGTGGCGCGATATCGGTGATCTCCAGGGTGGCCGGGGTGCCGTCCGTCGCCGGCAGTGCGGCGGGCGGCAGCAGCGGGCGCAGCCGCATCCGGTCGGTGGGCTCGGTGGCCTGCGCGGGCAGCACCTCGGTACGGCCCTCGGGGGTGACGAGGGTCATGGACGCGGCGGCGGCCAGCGCGGACCTGACCCGCTCGGCGGGGGACGGCCTGCTGGCGGGGACGTCGAAGAGGCGCATCCGGGCTCCTGCTGGACTAGGTCAACTTAGGTATGCCTAACCTAATGACATCCGCTGGTATCGCGCCAGTACGGGACCGAATTTCAGTGATTTCCCGGTTCGACGGGCGACTTCACGCCAGGTTGGCAAAGATGTCCTGTGATATGAGCCCGCTGCGGGGCAGCCGAGCCTGGAGGCCCCGCAGGTTGAGGAAGGGACGGACACCGTGGCACGACCGAGGATTCTCGTGGTGGGAGCCGGTTTCGCCGGAGTCGAGTGCGTGCGGCGGCTGGAGCGCAGACTGTCCCCGGGCGAGGCGGACATCGCGCTGGTGTCACCGTTCTCGTACCAGCTTTATCTGCCGCTGCTGCCGCAGGTCGCCGCCGGGGTGCTCACCCCGCAGTCGGTGGCGATCTCGCTGCGCCGCAGCCAGAAGTTCCGCACCCGGATCATCCCGGGCGGCGCGATCGGGGTGGACCCGCGGGCCAAGGTCTGTGTGATCCGCAAGATCACCGGCGAGACGCTCGACGAGCGCTACGACTACATCGTGCTCGCCCCCGGCAGCGTCACCCGCACCTTTGACATCCCCGGCCTGGTCGAGCACGCCCGCGGGATGAAGACGCTCGCCGAGGCCGCCTACATCCGCGACCACGTCATCGCCCAACTCGACCTAGCCGACGCCAGTACCGACGACGCCGAACGCGCCTCCCGGCTCCAGTTCGTGGTCGTCGGCGGCGGCTACGCGGGCACCGAGACCGCGGCCTGCCTCCAGCGCCTCACCCTCAACGCGGTCAAGCGCTACCCGCGCCTGGACCCGAAGATGATCCGCTGGCATCTCATCGACATCGCCCCCCGGCTGATGCCCGAACTCGGCGAACGCCTCGGGGATGTGGCGATGGGCATCCTCCAGCGCCGCGGTATCGAGGTCACCCTCGGCGTCTCGGTGGCGAAGGCCGCCCCCGAGGAAGTCACCCTCACCGACGGCCGCGTACTGCCCTGCCGCACCCTGATCTGGACCGCGGGCGTCGCCGCCAGCCCCCTGATCGCCACCCTCGGCGCCGAGACGGTACGCGGCCGGCTCGCCGTCACCCCGGAGATGAACCTCCAGGGCTTCGAAGGGGTCTTCGCCCTCGGCGACGCCGCCGCCGTACCGGACCTGGTCAAGGGCGACGGCGCGGTCTGCCCGCCCACCGCCCAGCACGGCATCCGCCAGGGCCGCAAGGTCGCCGACAACGTGATCGCCGCCGTCCGCGGCCTCCCCCTCACCCCCTACGTCCACCGCGACCTCGGTCTGGTGGTGGACCTCGGCGGCCGGGACGCCGTCTCCCGGCCGCTCGGCGTGGAGTTGCGCGGAATGCCCGCCCAGGCTGTGGCCCGCGGCTACCACTGGTCCGCGCTGCGCACCAACGTGGCCAAGACCCGGGTGCTCACCGACTGGTTGCTCAACGCGGTGGCCGGCGACGACTTCGTGCGGACCGGATTCCAGGCGCAGAAGCGGGCCACCCTGCGCGACTTCGAGTTCACCGACGCGTACCTCACCCAGGACGAGGTCCGCGAACACGCCGCCTCCCTCACCGCCAAGGGCTGACCCGCCCCGCCCGCGCCCGCCCGCCCCGCGCACCGACCCGGGGTGGGCGGGCGCGGTCGGCGGCTGATGTGATGGGCGGGTACGACGGCGAGCGGGAGCGAAGGGGCGCGGCGCGATGGAACGACGGCTCACCCGGGTCGAACGGCTGGGGCACGTCCTGGTGGTGCGGATGGACCGCCCGGCCAAACGGAACGCCATCGACCGGGAGTTGGCCGAGGAACTCGACAGCGCCTTCAACCTCCTCGACGACGATGACGACCTCCGCGCCGGCGTCCTCACCGGCACCCCCACCGTCTTCAGCGCCGGCAGCGACCTCAACGCCCTCGGCGACTACGTCACCGAACGCGGCGGCGAGTACGGCCTGATCCGGCGGCGCCGCCGCACCCCGCTGATCGCCGCCGTGGAGGGCCCGGCGCTCGGCGGCGGACTGGAACTCGTCCTCGCCTGCGATCTGACGGTGGCGGCGGAGGGCGCCCGCTTCGGACTGCCCGAGGTGTCCCGGGGCGTGGTGCCGACCTGCGGCGGACTCTTCCGCGGGCCGCGCGCCCTCCCGGTCAACCTGGCCCGTGAACTCGTCCTCACCGGTGACCCGTTCGACGCCCGCCGCGCCCACCAGGCCGGCCTGGTCAACCACCTCACCCCCGACGGCGGGGCCCTGCCCGCGGCGATCGCCCTCGCCGAGCGGATCGCGGCCAACGCGCCGCTCGCCGTCCAGCAGAGCCTCGCCGCGATGGAACGCTGGCTCGCCGGACCCGACGAGGGCCGCGGCGACGCCACCGGCTGGGCCGCCACCGCCGAGGCGACCGCCGCGGTCACCGCCTCCGCCGACCTCCAGGAGGGCATCGCCGCCTTCCTGGAGAAACGGCCCCCGCGCTGGCAGGGCCGCTGACCCCGGCCCGACACACGGAAGAGCCCCGTCCGCAGTTGCGGAACGGGGCTCTTCCGATCACGCCGGCAGCGGCGGCGCTCAGCCCTTGGCGTGGGGGTGCTGACGCTCCGAGTCCATCGTGGTGGCGGTGCGCAGGACGTCCTTGCAGTACGGGACATAGCCGGTGTTGTCGACGTACTTGGCGGTGACCCAGCGCTCGTGGCTGGTGCCGCGGAGCAGGTACCAGACCGTGTTCCCGCCGATGTCCTGGGCGCGGACCTTGCACGCCAGACCGACCTGCTGGCGGTACGCGAGGAAGCCGCGCGACGAGGAGTCCGTGCTCGGGAACTGCCGGACGGTCAGCCCGGCCGTGGTGGTGACGGTGCCGTACGGGCGGGCGGGGGCCGCGACCTGGCCGGGCGCCGCCGCCTGGGCGGGGGCCGCGGCGAGCAGGGAGCCGCCGAGGGCGAGGGCCGCGGTCAGCGCACCCGCGGCACGCTTGAGGCCGTGGACGGCGGGGACGGTGGACATGGTCATGTGCCTCTCCATTCTCGACACGCAGATGACCGCGGAGCGCGGCCGGTACGCTCGCGGCACATTACGACTAATTCCGGCCATATCGCCGACGAAACGCTGACGCAACCTCAGCGGCCGTACCCCACACGCCCGTTCATCGCCGCCCCGCCAACCCCGGCGACACGCCACCCCTCGGACCCGCTCCGGATGCCGCCCGCGCGCACCTCGTCCTACGGTCTGAGGCCACCGCCACCCGGCGGCCACCCAGCGACGAAGGAGCACTCATGACCGGCCACCCGCACCGCACCCGTACCGCTCTCCTGCTCACCGGGATCGCGGCCGCCACCCAGGTCGCCGTACTGCTCGCCGCGCCCGGCGCCACGGCCGTGTCGCGCGCCAGATGGGAGGCCATCGCCGCCTGCGAGTCCGGCGGCGACTGGCACGCCAACACCGGCAACGGCTACTACGGCGGGCTCCAGTTCGCCCAGTCCAGTTGGGAGGCGGTCGGCGGCAGACGGTATGCGCCGCGCGCCGACCTGGCCACCAAGGAGCAGCAGATCGCGATGGCCGAACGGCTCGCCGCCCGCCAGGGCATGGGCGCCTGGGGCTGCGCCTGACCTCGTGGGCGCGCCCCGACACGCCGGGGGCGTGCCGGGACACACTCTGAATGGAGTAATTTCCGGGCCTGCGGACTCCGGCACGGTCAGATCGGACAGTCGGTTTTCCGTCTCTGACAGGAGATATTCATGCGTATGCGTTCTCTCGCGGCCGCCACCGCCCTCGCCGGCGCCGTGGCCCTGGGCGCGGCGGGCGTCGCGTCCGCCCACGACGGCGATGGTGGCGGCGCGTCCGCCAAGGGCCTCGCGGCCATGTCGCCGGGCGTCCTCTCCGGCAATGTCGTCCAGGTCCCGATCGATGTGCCGATCAACGCCTGCGGCAACAGCGTCAATGTGGTCGGCCTGCTCAACCCGGCGTTCGGCAACGCCTGCATCAACAAGTGACACCCCGGCGGGCGCCCTGAGCGCCCGCCGGATCCGGTGGCCCCGGCGCCCGGGGGCCGGG
>NZ_JBHVRR010000103.1:0-6806 GCF_042885635.1 Streptomyces sp. NPDC058045
GGCTACCACTTTGTTATACACTTGGACATTGTTCGGCTGTGTCAGTTGTTTATTAGAGACAGGCGACGCCCACCCCCCAACCGCTATCGTGGCCCCGCGCCGGGGGACATGAAGGCCCGGGGCTCGGGGCGACTGAAGGGGTGGGGCAGCACCGTCCCCCGCAGGCTCAGACCGGCTCGGCTCCGATCCTGGCGGCCAGCGCGGGGAACTGCGCCAGGGCGTTGGACCGTTCGACGGCCAGCCGCTCGGCCGGTGTGAACGTCTCGTCCAACTGCGGCGCCGGATCCCCGTCCGCGGGGAACAGAGAGCCCGCGAACGGCCAGTCGGTGGCGAAGAGAATGTGCTCGGTCCCGGCCAACTCCCGTACGGACTTCATCGTTTGGGGCGTGGGGGAGATGGCGGTGTCGTAGAAGAGCTCACGGAAGTACGGGCTGCTGTTGGGCGGCCCGGCGGCCTTGGTCTGCTGCGCCGGAGGCGGGGCCAGGAGGCTCGCGCGGTAGGAGATGTACGGCAGGGTGCCGCCGGCGTGGGCGGCGAGCCACCGGATGCGCGGGTAGCGCCGGTACACGTCCTTGTAGAGCATGTTGACCAGTGCGCGGGTGGTGTCGAAGGTGAACTCGTAGAGGAACGGCGGCAGTCCGAGGTCCGGGTGGCCCTGCGGGGTCACCGGGTGGATGAACACCATGGCGCCCAGCTCGTCGAGTTGCTTCAGCAGCGGGTCGAACAGGGGGTCGCCCAGGTACTTTCCGCCGTAGCTGCTGAAGAGGCCCACACCGTCCATCTTCAGGTCCCGCACGGCCCGCTTCGCCTCGGTGACGGCGTGGGCGACGTCCTGTTCGTCGACGGCGCGGCCCAGGGGCAGTACGGCGAATCCGCCGAAGCGTCCCTTCACGCGTGCGGACCTCGTGTGGATCAGATCCCGGCTCGTGTAGGTGTTCAGGCGCTGCGCCATGGCCACCCGGTCCGTCGCGGAGGGCAGATAGGTGACACCTGGCTCGGAGACGGAGACCACCTGGGTCTGGATGCCGTAGCGGTTCATGAAGTCGACCGCGAGGGCCGGGCTCCACGCCGGGATCGGCAGACCACCGATCTCGGTGATGCCGTGCGCCGCCAGGGAGTCGAGGTAGAAGTCCGGGATCAGATGGCAGTGCACATCGATGCGGTCCCTGCCGCGGCGTACGGGAGCGCCCGCGGGGGCGCCGTCGGCCGCGCTCGCCGTCCCCGTGCCGAGGGCCGCAGCGGTGACTCCCAGGGGCAGCGCCGCCTTGAGCAGTCCGCGCCGCCTCATACCGCGTGGATCAGTTTGTCCGGTACCAGTCACAAAAACACCTCACCGGGGAAGAGAGGGGTTCGCCCGCACACGCGTACCGGTTCCCCCACCGTCTCCCCCAGACAGTCAGACCTGAACGATCACTCAATCTTCGGTGAGGAACCTAGCGGTCACCGCCCCCCGATGACAACGCTCGACCTTCACCGCGAGGATCCCGCCCCGCCCTGTGCCGCCGAATCCTGACTTGGGCGCATCACCGGGGATCCCAGCGCCCGCACGAGGGGCGGCGAGCAGTTGGTCGCGGACCTCAGCCACCGTCACCCCCCGGGCGCAGGTGTGGGTGATGCGCTGGCCGGTGCCGGCGATCTTGGCGCGGCTGGCGGCCGCACGGAGGGTGCCCCGCTGGTCCAGCGCTTCCAGGGCGCCCACCACGGCGGGGAACGGCTCGTAGTCGTCGCCCTCCACGACCACCGGTCCCGCAGGATGTCACGACGGCCGCTCCGCGGTCCGCACGGCCGCCGCCCCCGGCACTGTGGCGAAGCGGCGCAACAGCCGTTCGGCTATGTGCAGTTCCAGCACCTGCTGTGCTCCTTCGATGATCTCCATGACCTTGGCGTCCCGGAAGTGGCGGCCCGCTCTGCTGTCCGGTTCGATCCCGGCCGAGCCCAGCATCTGCACCGCGTCCCGGCTCGCCGACGCGGCGGCCGAGGCGGCCGCGTACTTGGCGACGAGGGTCTCCGGCACGCCGTGGCCCCAGCCCCGGGCCCTGGCGCGGGCCGCGCTGCGGGCGAGTTCCCGCGCCCCGGTGGCGGCCACGGCCGAGGTGGCGAGCAGCGAGCGGACCAACTGCTGCTCGCCCAGGAGCTGTTCACCCTGCCGGCGGTTCGCGGCATGTGCGGCGGCGTCCTCCACGCAGGCCTCCGCCATCCCCACACAGCCCCAGGCGACCGTGAACCGCCCGTGGTCCAGCGCGGTGCCCACCACATGCGACAGGCCCAGCCCCGCCGGCGCCACCAGATGGGTCCGCGGCACCCGCACCCCGTCCAGCCGCACATGGGCGATACGGGCCGCCCGCAGCCCGAGTTGGCCGTGCACCTCCTCCCGGGTGACGCCGGGGCGGTCCGTCTCCACCAGCACCGCGGACGGCTTGCCCCCCATGGTGCCGAGGACCAGCAGCAGATCGGCGTCCGCCCCGAAGGTGATCCACCGCTTGTGCCCGTCGACCGTGACATCGAGGGCGCCGGCCGGTTCGATCCGGGTCCGCACGGCGCCCAGCGCGGTACCGGCGCCCGGCTCGGTCGCGGCGAACCCGGCGAGCAGCTCACCGGTCGCCAACGACGGCAGCCACTCGGCCCGTTGCTTCCTGGTGCCCCAGCGGGCCAGGGCCGCCGCGACCATGCCCTGCACCGTGAACAGGCCCCGCAGCGAGCCGCACACCCCGCCCAGCGCCGCCGCGATCCCACCGACCGCGCCCGGACCGATGCCCCGGCCGCCGTAGGCACCCGGCAGATCGGGGGCGAGCAGGCCGGCGGCGGCCACCTGCCGGACCACCCCCGCGGGCAGCCCACCGGCCCGGTCCCAGTCGGCCGCGGCCGCACCCGAGGCCCGTACGAAGTCCTCCGCGGCCCGTACCAGGGCGGCGTCCTCGGCGCTGTAGCCGTCCAGATCAGGCTCCCCGGCCATGCGCCTCTCCGAGGTCGGCCGCGGCACCGGTCTTGCGGAGGACGAACTCCGTGACCCGGTGCGCGGTGCGGAAGCTGTCCAGGTCCAGGTCCTCGACCTCGATGGTGAGGTCGAAGCTGTGCTCCACGAAGGTCACCAGCTCCAGCGAGAACAGCGAGTCAGCCAGCCCCTGCTCGAAGTACTCGAAGTAGTCGTCGTCGGGCCCGACGGCCGTGCGCAGCGACTCGGTCAGGAAGGCGAGGACCCGCTCGGTGATCACCTCGGGGGCGAGGCTGGGGCCGGGCCGGCCGGGGGTTCCGTTCACGACACATCCTCCGGTGCTGCGATCTGCCCGGACGCGTCCGGCTCCGTCCCGACCAGCAGCAGATACCAGGCGGCACTGCGAATCCCGAGAGGCGCCGGCCCCGGTACCAATCCCGCGCCGCCGATGGCTAGTTCAGTCACACGCCTCTTCCTTCACACGCCTCTCCTCCGACTCTTCCCCGTCCTCACCCCGGTCCCGACGTCGCCCGGCGTCAGGTGCCCGTGCCGTCCTCGGTGCCGAGCTCCCGCTTCAACTCGACCAGCGCGCACAGGGCCTGGCTGTAGAGCGCGATGGAGTCCTTGTTGTAGTTGACGACGGCAGTCCTGAGCTCCTTGAACGTCGTCGCCAGAACCTCGTCGAGTTCGCTCCGGTCGATGCCGGCCATACCGGTGCTCCTTCCGCTGTGGTGCGTTCACCGCCCGCTGTGGTCCCGGGCGGCTCCTGGGCAGCGGACTCTCCCCCTCTCAGATCCTCGGTAGCCCTGGACGGATACCGTGAACCGAACTTCCCCGTGCCCAGCGGCGGCGGGGCGCACCGGAAGTGCTCCCACAGCGCCGAACAGGCCGCCAGACAGCCGGACTTGCCGTGCACACCGGCTCCCGGGGGAGTGGAGGCCGAGCAGCGACAGACACCGTCCAGCGGAGTCCGGTACGGGTTCCGGCGCGGCGCGGGAGGCAGCAGCGCCGGGTGAGCGTCATCGCACCCGCGCCGATGTCGCCGCCCACAGTTGGGGTTGCGGTCCGCCAACTCGGCCGCGGGCACGCCGCGCCCGGCGACGATCGCATCGCTGAAGCCGGGCGCGTACTGCTCGACCCGCCTCCCGCCGGATCATGTCCAGCGGGTCGCGGTTGCCACCCACCGGCACACGCGCGTACGCCCACACCGGCCGCTTCCCGCCCACCGCCCGCCCCGGGTCGGTCACCGCGGATCAACCGGACAGACCACCTACACGCAAAGACCCTGTCGCCACCCCTGGGCGGAAACCCGTGCGGTCAGGGGCCTCTGACCTGGAGTTTCACTGGGGGCGGCGGTTGCTCGTCTGTCACTGTTGGCCGCCGTCAACCGGACAGATCGAGATCACGCAAGGGCCCTGAACGCAACAGCATTGGCCTATAAGGTGAAATCGTGCAGAGAGTCGAGTACATACCCGCTCAGCGGAGCACCTGGTGGTCGTGGTTTGCGGTCGCGGTTGTGTTGTCTGCCTATTCCATCGTTTCCCTGGCAACAGGCTGGGCACGAGAGACCAACTTCGGCGCGTTCCTCTCGGTATTCGGCCTGATGGGGATTCCGGCAGCCCCGTGGCTGGCCGGCATGGCGCTTGGGCGCACGATCGTAGACGCGCACGGAATCCAGACGCGGAGGCTGCTTGGTCGCTCCGCCGCTGCCTGGCATGAGATTTCGGAGATCGAGGTAGAAAAAAAGGGCGGATACCACGGAATTTATGACTATTGGATCCGCATCAGTCGCCACGATGGTAGTTCGTTTCGCCTTCCAGCTCCCATGACCTCCGATGTCGGGCGCGATCCGTCCTTCGAGGCCGTACTGGAGAAGATCACACACCAGTGGAAGGAAGCGACCAGACCGTGACGGTGAATGTGCAGGTCTTCTCGCCAAGCGTGACGGGTATGACGAAGGAGGCACGGGTCCCACGCTCTGGGCCAGTTCACCGCCGCAGATGGGGGCCTGATCTTCCAGCGCGCGGTGCGGTATTGCGTGGTCCCGGCAGATCGAACGCACATATTTCTCCGGTCGGCGCGCGGAAATTTCCGGCGCCCTCTGTCTTTCATGCCGGACAACCGCCCCGCGAAGTCGCTTACCCCTGGGCGGTCTTGGGGATCTCGCCGGATTCAGGGTGGCGGGCGCGGAGCCCTGGGGTCAGGGCAAAGGTGACCGTCAGGGAGAGCGCTGCGATCGCGGCCATGCTCGTGGCGGGGGTGGTGGCCTCGGCGAGTGTGCCGGCGAGTGCGGCTCCCAGGCCCTGGAGGGCGAGCATTCCGGATGTGTGCAGGCCCAGGGCGTGGCCGCTGAGTTCGTCGGGGGTCAGCGCCATCAGGCGGTCCTGGAGCAGCAGGCTCGACGAGTAGCCGAGGGTGGCGAGGAGGACGGCCGCTACGGCGATCGGTAGCGCGGGGGTGATGGCGAACACCAGGTAGGGGGCCGCGAGCAGCAGGCAGAGCGGTACGACGAGTCGCTCCCGCAGGTGTGCGGGCAGGAAGCGGGCGGCGACGATGTCGCCGATCAACATGCCGAGTGCACCGACCGAGAAGAGAAGACCCGCGTACCGAGGGGTGTAGGGAATGTAGAGCGACTCGACGCCGACGATCAGGCCGTTGGGCACCCACAGGGCGAGATAGACAGAGCGGCGGGGTGGTGCCGACCACAGGCGGGCGTTGTCGCGCCAGGTGTCGGCGATCGACGGGCGGCCGACGGCGCGGGGTGGCCGCCGCGCCAGTCCGAAACGGGAGATCAGGGCGGCGAGCAGATACACCGCGGCGCTCAGCAGAAGGATGCCGCGGGGCGAGAACGCGGCCACCAGGACGCCGCCGACGGCGAAGCCGCAGATCTGGATGACGCCCGTGGACAGGTTGAAGAGCGAGCGCCCGAGGAGGTAACTCCCGTGTACGAGAACCTCGTTGAGCAGTCCGTAGCGCACCCCTCCGTTCAGGGATCCCAGCACGCCGAGGCACAGGAGCATCAGGAACAGGGCCCATATCGGCAGGCCGGGGGCGGCCTGGGCTGCGGTGCCGAGGGCGAAGAGCAGCGCCAGACCGGTCGTCGCGGCGCGCGGCGGTAACCGGTCCGCGCCCGACAGCAGGGTGCTTGCCCCGACGACCTGGGCGAGGGCGGGCCCGAACATGGCGAGTGAGGACAGCAGCGGCGACCCGGTCTGTCCGAACACCAGGATGCCGAGCGCCAGCCCACTCACCGTCTGTGCCGTGGTCTGAGCGGCGGACGCGAGGAAGAGGGGTGTGAACTCCGGTGTGCGGAAGAGTTCTTGATACGTACGCATCCGGGGAGTGTCCCCATGTGGTGCGGCGCAGCGTTACTGCTTTTTCCGGGAGGCGGGACGATGAGCTGGTGTCAGGTCAGCGCTGACCCGCTGTTCCCCCTCCCGGGCTCAAGTGCGCTGCCTCACTGGTTAGTTGACCGGTCGTTGTCGAGTCAGTGCGGGCTGACGCGCTGACTCAACAGACGGAAGTCTCCGTCCAGGCGCTGAGGCACGGCGTAGCGGAAGTCTTCGGCGAAGTCAGTGTGCTTCGGCGTGACTTGGCGATGCCAGGCGGCGATGTCAGCCTAGTACGCGACGGCGTACTGCTCGCAGGTTCCCGAAGACGGTTCCGGTCGAAACGAGGGGGCGAACGGCCTGCTGCGGCAGTACGTTGCCAGAGCGCCGACCTCACCGCCCACACCCCGGAAGCTGGGCGAAGGCCCTCTTCCAGGCCACTCGCCCCAGGTCACGCACAGGGCCGCCGGCCCGCGCGGGGGGGGGGGGGGGGGGGCCCCCACGGCCGGGGCAAAAACCACCCCCGATAAGGGCGGTGTCATTAT
>NZ_JBHVRR010000104.1:0-5933 GCF_042885635.1 Streptomyces sp. NPDC058045
GGAGGGGTTGCGGGCTGAGGGGTGTGTGGTGCGGTCGGTGTTTCATACGGCGGGTGTTCCGGGTCGTTTTGTGCCGGTGGCGGAGACGACGGTGGGGGATATGGAGGAGGTGTTTGCGGGGAAGGTGGGGGCGGCTGTTGTGTTGGACGAGTTGTTCGCGGGTCAGGACCTGGATGCCTTCGTTCTCTACTCCTCCATCGCCGGTGTGCTGAGCGGAGTGGGCCAGGGAGCGTACGCGGCGGCGAACGCCTTCCTGGATGCGCTGGCCGAGCGGCGGCGGGCCCGTGGGGACAAGGCGACGTCCATCGCCTGGGGCATGTGGTCGGGCGAGGGGTTCGCCGGTGAACAGGGCGTCGAGGAAGCGATGCGCCTGATGGGCATGGAGTGGATGGATCCCCAGCAGGCGCTGCTGGGCCTGCAGCAGGCCCTCGACCGGGACGAGACCACCGTGTCCATCGCCGCGATGGACTGGGAACGCTTCGCCTCCCGATTCACGGCCGACCGGCCGAGCCCGCTCCTTTCCGAGTTGAAGGAGCTCGAACGTCCTGATCAGGACCAGAGGGCGGCAAGCGGCGACTCCCGTTCCGAGCTCGCCCAGCGGCTTGCCGCGGTCCCTCCCGCCGGGCAGCAGCAGATCCTCGTCGAGTTGGTGCGTGCCGAGGCGGCGGCAATCCTCGGGCACGCGCACCTCGACGCCGTCGATCTCCACCGCGGGTTCGTGAACACGGGATTCACCTCCCTGACCGGCCTGGAGCTGAGGAACCGGCTCAACGCCGTGACCGGTCTGCGGCTTCCCTCGTCCATGATCTACGACTATTCGACCCCGGCGTCGCTGGCCGATCATCTGCTCTCCGAGATGGCCCCTTCGAACGGTGACGCGGCGTCGGTCCTGGACGCGATCCAAGGGCTGGGATCCGCGCTCGGGGACCGGCCGATGAACGGCGAGGTGCGAGCCCAGGTGGCCGATCAGCTCAGGGAATTGCTGAGGACGGTGGAGAGCGACGATGTGCCGGACCAACTCGACGGCAAAGGTATCGACCGATCCGTGCTCGAAGCCGCTTCGGACGACGAGATGTTCGCGCTGATCGACAAAGAACTCGGTCGCGATTAACGCACGCCAAGAAACTCGGTCGTGGCACAAACACGCTTGAGTGTCCCGAGCGACACCGAATTCATCACGGAAAGAGAAGGCATATGAGTGGTGCCGAGGGAAAGCTTCGTGACTACCTCAAGCGTGTCACTGCGGACTTATCAGAGACGAAGCAGCGGCTGAACGCTGTTGAGTCCCGCTCACGTGAGCCCATCGCCATTGTTGGTCTCGGATGCCGGCTCCCGGGTGGGATCGAAACCCCCCAGGGCATGTGGGAACTGCTCACGGAAGGCCGCGACGCTGTCTCGGAATTGCCGGACGACCGGGGCTGGGACGTCGAGGGGATATACGACCCGGACCTGAACGCCGTGGGGAAGACCTACGCGCGAGAGGGCGGGTTCGTCGAGAACGTCGCGGACTTCGACGCTGCCTTCTTCGGTGTCTCGCCGCGTGAGGCACTGCCCATGGACCCGCAGCAGCGCCTGATGCTCGAAACCTGCTGGGAGGCGATCGAGCGGGCTGGTATCGACCCCTCCGGCCTGAAGGGCAAGGACGTCGGCGTGTTCGCCGGTGCGGCGACCTCCGGTTATGTGTCCGGAGGTCTGGTGGACGAGGCGATCGAAGGCTACGCCGTCACAGGCACCGCCACGAGCGTGATATCCGGCCGGGTCGCCTACACGTTCGGTCTTGAGGGGCCAGCGGTGACCGTGGACACGGCGTGCTCGTCGTCGCTGGTGGCGATGCACATGGCCGTCCAGTCGCTGCGGCAGGGCGAGTGCTCGCTGGCGCTGGCCGGTGGCGTCAGCATCATGGCGGACCCCGTGGTGCTGATCGAGTTCAGCCGTCAGCGGGCGCTGTCGCGCGATGGCCGGTGCAAGGCGTTCTCGGCGTCCGCTGACGGCACCGGCTGGGCCGAAGGCGCAGGCGTTCTCCTGTTGGAGCGGTTGTCGGACGCGCGGCGGCTGGGTCATGAGGTCTTGGCGGTGGTGCGGGGTTCGGCGGTGAACCAGGACGGTGCGAGCAGCGGTCTGACGGCGCCGAATGGGCCGTCGCAGCAGCGGGTGATCCGTGCGGCGTTGGCGAACGCCGGGCTGTCGGCAGGTGAGGTGGACGCGGTCGAGGCCCATGGGACGGGCACGGCGCTGGGCGATCCGATCGAGGCGCAGGCTCTCCAGGCGGTGTACGGGAAGGGGCGGGGTGAGGACCGCCCCCTGTGGCTGGGCTCGGTGAAGTCGAACATCGCGCACACGCAGTCGGCCGCGGGTGTGGCCGGTGTGATCAAGATGGTACTGGCGATACAGCACGCGACGTTGCCGAAGACGCTGCATGTGGAGGAGCGGTCGGCGCAGATCGACTGGTCCGGCGGCGGGGTGGAGCTGCTGGCCGAGGCGCAGGAGTGGCCGGAGACCGGCAGGCCGAGGCGGGCGGGTGTCTCCTCGTTCGGGATCAGTGGCACGAACGCGCACGTGATCGTGGAGCAGGCACCCGAAACGGTGGAGCCTCCCGAGCCGACCGAGGCTTCCGAGCGGGTCTCGGTGGTGCCGTGGGTCCTCTCGGCGCGGGGCGAGGCTGCACTGTCCGGCCAGGCGGAGCGTCTGGCGGAAGCGGTGGCCTCGGAGGCCACGCTCGACCCGGTCGATGTGGGCTATTCGCTCGCGACCACCCGGGCCGGCTTGGAGCACCGCGCGGTGGTGCTGGGTTCGGACCCGGCCGAGCTGATCAAGGGGTTGAGCACGCTGGCCTCCGGCGAGCCCGGTGGCTCTGGCGGGTGTGTGGTGCGGGGTGTGGCCCGTACGGGTGCGCGGCCGGTGCTGGTGTTCCCCGGGCAGGGGTGGCAGTGGGCGGGCATGGCCGTGGAGCTGCTCGATTCCTCCGAGGTGTTCGCCCGGCGGATCGAGGAGTGTGAGCGGGCGCTGGCGCCCTTCGTGGACTGGTCCTTGACCGGGGTGCTGCGAGGCGAGGGGGACGCGGCGGAGCTGTGGGAGCGGGTGGAAGTGCTGCAGCCCGCCCTGTGGGCCGTGATGGTCTCGCTGGCCGAGGTCTGGCGCTCGGTGGGTGTAGTCCCCGGCGCGGTGGTGGGCCATTCACAGGGAGAGATCGCGGCGGCGTGTGTCGCGGGCGGTCTTTCCCTGGAGGACGCCGCACGGGTGGTCGCCCTGCGCAGCCAGGTAGCGGCGGCGAAGGTCAAGGACACGGGAGCCCTGGCCACGGTCTCGGCCCCCGTCGCGGAGGTTCAGGAGCTGATCGCGGCGTGGCCGGACGCGCTGTCGGTCGGGGCGGTGAACGGACCGGGCACGACGGTCGTCTCCGGAGACAACGAGTCGCTGGACGCGTTGCTGGCGGTGTGTGAGGAGCGGGGGATCCGCAGCCGTCGGGTCCCGAAGTCGTTCGCCTCGCACAGTCGGCACATGGACGTGCTGGAGGACGAGCTGCTGGAGGTGCTGGCGCCCGTGGCGCCGGTCTCGTCCCAGATCCCGTTCTTCTCGACGGTCACCGGCGACTGGCTGGACACCGCGCACATGGACGCCGCGTACTGGTTCCGGAACATGCGGGAGCCGGTGACCTTCGGGGGAGCCACGCGGGCGCTGCTGGAGCAGGGGTACGGGGTCTTCATCGAGGCCAGCGGCCATCCGGTCCTGGGCCACAGCGTGCTGGAGACGATCGAGGAGCTCGCGGCCCCGGCGTCGGTCGTGGGGTCCCTCCGGCGCGGCGAGGGCGGCTGGGACCGCTTCCTGGGGTCGGTGGCCACAGCCTGGACGCAGGGCGTGGAGGTCGACTGGACCACGCTCCTGCCCGGCGGCCGACGCGTGGAACTGCCCACCTACGCCTTCCAACGCGAGCGGTACTGGCTCACCGCGTCCGACGCCGCGGCCTCCGCCCCGTCGGGACTCTCCGCCGCCGGACATCCGCTCTTCGACACGGCCATTCCCCTCGCGGAGGAACAGGGCGCCGTGCTCACCGCGCAGCTCTCCCTGCGCACCCACCCCTGGCTGGCGGACCATCAGGTCGACGGCGTCGTCGTCGTGCCCGGAACCGCCCTGGTCGAGATGGCACTGCGCGCCGGTGAGGAAGTCGGGTGCCGACGCCTGGAGGAACTGACGCTGTGGGTCCCCGCGGTGATCCCTCCCAAGGATCCCGTCACCCTCCAGGTGCGGGTCGAGGCCGAGGACGAGTCCGGCGCGCGGGCGCTGACCATTCACTCGCGCACCGACGCCGACCACGCATGGACGCATCACGTCTCCGGCCTTCTGACCCCCGAGGACGTCCCCAGCGATACGGACCTGAGCGCGTGGCCGCCGCCCGGTGCCACCGCGCTCGACGCCGAGGACCTCTACGAGCGTCTGACCGCGGCCGGCTATGGCTACGGCCCGGCCTTCCGCGGCCTCCAGGCCGCCTGGGTGCGCGGGGACGAGATCTTCGCCGAGGTGACGCTGCCCGAGGAGCAACGGGGGAGCGCGGACGAGTTCGCCATCCATCCCGCGCTCCTGGACGCCTGCCTGCACGCGACCAGCACGGGCATGTTCTTCGAGAGCGGTGGGGCGCTGCGCCTCCCCTTCGCGTGGACCGGCGTGTCCGTCTACCTGGCTGGCGCCTCCTCGGTCCGGGTGCGGCTCACCCAGGCCGGAGCCGACTCGACGTGCATCGAGGTCGCGGACCACTCCGGCGCCCCCGTTGCCCGGGTCGAGCGCCTGATGATCTCCGCGATCACCCCCGAACAACTCGCCAGTCTCCGGAGAGAAGAACACGAGAGGCCCCACGCCGTTGACTGGATCCAGGCGACCCCGTCGACGGCCCCTGTCAGCCCCGACCGCTGGACGCTGCTCGGAGACATCAGCGACATCAGCGACCTGCTGTGCGGTCCATGCCCTGAGTACGCGGTGCTGGCCTGCCCGTACGACGAGGCCGATGTCGAGGCCGACGGCCTGCCGGACGCGGTACGAGCGGCGACGGAAACCGTCCTCGAAGCCCTGCAGACCTGGCTGTCCGAGGACCGGCTCGCTGACAACACCCTGGTGCTCGTCACCCGCGGGGCCGTGGGGGTCCGTCCCGACGAGAGCGTGGGCGGGCTCGGGCAGTCGGCCATCTGGGGCCTGGTGCGCTCCGCCCAGTCTGAGAACCCGGGGTGTTTCCTGCTCGTCGACCTTGAGGAGCACACGGACCTCGCCGAGGTGCTGCCGGCCGTTCTGGCTACGGCCGAGCCCCAGATCGCCATCCGCGACGGCGAACTCCTCGTTCCCCGCCTGGTCCGTCCTGGCCATCAGGGTTCGCTCGTACTGCCGGACGGGGAGAACTGGCGCTTGGACGTCTCCACCCCCGGCACCCTGGAGAACCTGGCTCTGCTGCCGGTCACCCCGGACCGTTCGTCGCTGGGCCCCCGGGAGGTGCGGGTCTCCGTACGCGCCTCGGGCATGAACTTCCGGGACGTCCTGATCGCCTTGGACATGTACCCCGAGCGCACCACGATGGGCGGTGAGGGCGCCGGTGTCGTCACCGAGGTCGGCTCGGAGGTGACGTCCCTCGTGCCCGGCGACCGGGTGATGGGAGTCCTGTCGGCCTCCTTCGCCCCGACTACGGTCTGTGACTCCCGCCAGGTCGTGAAGATCCCCGACAGTTGGACGTTCGTGCAGGCCGCTTCGGTGCCGGTCGCCTTCGCCACCGCGTACTACGGGTTGGTGGATGTGGCTGGGCTGGGTGCGGGGGAGTCGGTGCTGGTGCATTCGGCTGCTGGTGGTGTGGGGATGGCGGCTGTGCAGGTGGCGCGGTGGCGGGGTGCGGAGGTCTTTGGGACGGCCAGTGAGGGGAAGTGGGACGCGTTGCGCGCGTCGGGGTTTGACGAGGCGCA
>NZ_JBHVRR010000105.1:0-5695 GCF_042885635.1 Streptomyces sp. NPDC058045
GTTGCGGATGGCGGCGTCGATGCTCTCGGTCGAAGACCCGACGATCTCGGTCACCCGGTAGACGTGCTCGCTCATGACGGACTCCCTCACCTGTGCCGGCCGGATGTCCAACTTCCGGCCGGCCCCGGGCCGTTGCCGTCCGAGGCCGGGCGCGGTCTCAGAAGCTGATGTGGCTGACGGTGTCCGCTATCGAGTTGAGGAAGCGCTGGATCGACGGCGCCATACCCGACGAGGCCAGGAAGAAGCCGAAGAGGACGGCCACGACGGCGGGGCCCGCTTTGATCGATCCGCCGCGCAGCAGGACGACTAGAACGATCGCCAACAGCAGCACCACTGACAGCGAGATGGCCACAACTGATCACACACCCTCGGTCGGTCAACTTTCCCGGCCCGGGGGGTACGAGCAAGCACTCCCCCGCCAGATCCATCGTGCCACCAACACGCCTGGCCTATGCGGTCGATGACGGATAGTCGGACCGGCGCACTCGGGTGCGCCGGCGCGCACCCGGGCCGCGGGCGGCCAACTGCGGCCCCGGGGGCGGCAATTCGAGTGCCGCTCGTCACAGTTAATTCGGCTTGATCGTTTCCATGCCCACACATCACGTTCGCGGCCAATTCGAATTGCCGTGGAGCGGGACCGCGATGTGCGTCACATCTGGTGCCGTACGCACAGGAAATTCACAGGAATAGGGCCGTCGATCGGTGCCGGATGTCCGGGCGCAAATGTCGCGTACCATCCCATTCACGTCCGAAGTCCCGGCCGTTTCATGGCATTTGGACGATACCGGGTGGGATGTACTGTTCGGTGCGGGAGCGTCGTCGTCAATCCCGGAAGTGCCCTTGTGCGGATCAAGTTCCGTGAATCCGGGGTACCAGCACCGCCGTCCCCACGATGAACTCGGGCGTTTTACGGATTCCCGAGCCGAAGCTAGGGTGCTGGAGATGTTCTACGCCGCCATGACCCCCGAAGCAGCGAGATCACGGATGGATACGCGGACCGCGCGCCAGCGCTCCTGGAACCGGAAGGAGCAGCGGTGAGCAACTCGCTACGTCCGTACGGCCGGCAGGGAGTACCGCTCCCCGAGGCCCAGGACACCGCGGAAGGGGTGCCCACCCCCCGCGCGACGCAGGGGCGGTCCCCCGAGGGGGGCCAGGGGGCCGCGGAGAAGCCCGGCAAGGCGCGGGACCCGTTCTTCGACAACGCCAAGTACCTGGCGATCGTGCTGGTGGCGATGGGCCACTCCTGGGAGCCGCTGCGCGACGGCAGCCGTGCCGCCACCGCGCTCTACATGGTGGTCTACGCCTTCCATATGCCGGCGTTCATCATCATCTCCGGCTATTTCTCCCGCAGTTTCGATATGCGGCCGGACCGGCTGCGGCGGCTGGTGACGGGCGTCGGCGTCCCGTACGTCGTCTTCGAGGTGCTGTACTCGCTGTTCAACCGGTGGGCCAACGACCCCTCGCACGAGATCAGCCTGCTCGACCCCTGGTATCTGACCTGGTTCCTGGTGGCGTTGTTCATCTGGCGGCTGACGACCCCGCTGTGGAAGGTGGTCCGCTGGCCGCTGCCGCTGGCGCTGGCCATCGCCGCGCTGGCCGCCGTCTCGCCGGACATCGGTGACGACCTCGACCTCCAGCGGGTGCTGCAGTTCCTGCCGTTCTTCGTGCTGGGTCTCTGTATGAAGCCGGAGCACTTCCAGTTGGTGCGGCGCCGCTGGGTGCGGATCGCGGCGGTGCCGGTCTTCGCCTTCGCCGGGGTCTTCGCCTACTGGGCGGCGACCCGGATGAACGCGGGCTGGTTCTTCCACCGGGACAGCGCCCAGGAGTTGGGCGCCCCGTGGTGGGCGGGGATCGTGATGACCTTCGCCATGTTCGGCTGCTCGCTGGTGCTGACGGCCTGCTTCTTCGCCTGGGTGCCGGGCCGGGACATGTGGTTCACGGTGCTGGGCGCCGGCACCATCTGCGGCTATCTGCTGCACGGCTTCGTGGTGAAGGCGGCCGAGTTCTACGGCTGGTACGACGACTACCCCTGGCTGCACAAGCCGCTGGGCGAGATCGCGGTGACGGTGTTCGCGGCGTCGCTGGTGACGGTGCTCTGCACCCCGCCGGTGCGGCGCTTCTTCCGCTGTGTGATGGAGCCGGACATGAAGTGGGCGTTCCGGCAGGACCCGGCGCAGGGGGCCCGAGAGCGCGGCCGGACCCCGGCCGCCTGATTCTCCCTGCGGCGGCCCGGGTTTCAGGGCTCGCGGCAGATGAGGAGCAGGGCGCGGTCGTCGTTGACGTCCTTGGCGACCGCCTCGATGAGGTGCCAGGCCGCGCCGTGGAAACCGCCCGCGACATACCGCTCGGCCTCTCCGGTGAGCCGGTCCAGGCCCTCGCTGAGGTCCCGCTCCGAGGTCTCCACCAGCCCGTCGGTGAACAGCATCAGTACGTCGCCGGGGCGCAGGCTGCCCTTCACCGGGTCGAACTGCGCCCCGTCGTACACCCCGAGGAGCGGGCCGTCGGCCGACTTCTCCTCCCAGCGTCCGGTGCCGGCGACGAGCTGGAGGCCCGGCGGGTGGCCGGCGGAGTACAACTCGTAGTCGCCGGAGTCCAGATCGAGGACCAGGTGGATGGAGGTGGCGAAGCCCTCGTCCCAGTCCTGGCGGAGCAGATAGCCGTTGGCGGCGGGCAGGAAGGCGTGCGGGGGCAGCGAGCCGAGCAGCCCGCCGAAGGCGCCGGACAGCAGCAGGGCCCGCGAACCGGCGTCCATGCCCTTGCCGGAGACATCGGTGAGGACGACCTCCAGGGTGCGGCCGCCGCCGGTGCGGGCGGCGACCACGAAGTCCCCGGAGAAGGACTGCCCGCCGGCCGGCCGCAGCGCCATCTCCCGGTGCCAGCCGGGCGGCAGCGCGGGCAGCTTGCTCTGTACCCGGATGCGTTCCCGCAGGTCGAAGAGCATGGTGCCGCCGCGCCGCCAGGGCACCCCGACCCGGCTGCGGAACTGCGCGATGACCAGCCCGAAGAAGCCGCAGGCCGCCACCGTCAGCATCACTCCGGGGGTGACCCGGGAGGGCCCGTCGGCGTAGGGGCCGAGCAGGACCGACTCGACGATGAGGGCGAGGGCGGACGCCGCGTACAGGCCAAGGAGGCTGGCGGGGCGCAGCAGCAGGCCGCCGGCCACGATCGGCAGCACCAGCAGGGCGGGCGCGCACCACACCGGGTCGAACAGGGTGAGGCAGGTGATGACGGGGATGGTGAGGAGCAGGGCGGCGAGTGCGATCCAGTCGGATCCGTCGCCGCGGAAGTAGTCGACGGCGGAGCGGCGCAGCCCGGTGCGCGCCCGGTGGACCCGCTTCTTCAAGCGGGCCGCGGGCGTCTCGGCCTCCGCGCGTAGTCCTCCCATTGCACTGGACCATATCCAGCGAGTGGCTCCCTGTGCAGGGTGGTACCGGATCCTCCGGAACGGGCAAGGGGCAGTGGTGGTACGGGCGTTGGGAAATTGCCTGGCCCGGGATGTGCTCCGGCTGGTAGGGATGCCGCCATGGCGGACTTCACGGAACGGCCGGCGGCACCGGTCGAGCTGCGCACCCTGACAGCCGACGAGCAGCAGGGCTGGTACGACACTCTGCTGCGGGCGTTCGGGGCGCCGGAGCCGCCCGAGATGCGGGCCCTGCGTAACGAGTTGACCGAGACGGACCGGGGGCTGGGGCTGTGGGACGGCGCGGAGTGTGTCGGTACCGCGGGGGCGTTCTCGTTCCGGCTGTCGGTGCCGGGCGGGGAACTGGTGCCGGCGGCGGGCGTCAGCATGGTGTCGGTGGCGGCCACCCACCGGCGGCGCGGGCTGCTGACCCGGTTGATGCGGCGGCAGTTGGACGACGTACGGGCGGCCGGTGAGCCGCTGGCGGTGCTAACGGCCTCGGAGCCGGCGATCTACGGCCGCTTCGGGTACGGCATCGCCACCTGGCACCTCAGCGCGGAGATCGACCCGCGGCTGACCCGCCCCGAAGTCCCCCCGGAGACCGAGGCGGTGCGGGTGCGGTACGCGGATCCGCGGGCGGTGACCGCGGCCTGCGAGGCGGTGTACGCGCGGCTGGTGCCGGGGCGGCCGGGGATGCCGGCGCGGCAGCCGGGCTGGGAGCGACTGCCGCTGCTGGACCCGGAGAGCGACCGGGACGGCGGCTCCGCGTTGCAGTGCGTGCTGGCCGAGCGGGACGGCGAGACGGTGGGCTATGCCCGCTTCCATGTGGTACCGGGCTGGGAGCCCGGGGGTCCGGCGGGCACGGTGCGGCTGAGGGATGTGGAGGCGCTGGATCCGGCGGCGTACGCGGCGCTGTGGCGGTTCCTCTGCGGAATCGATCTGACCTCGCGGATCACGGTCAAGACGCGACCGGTGGACGACGCGCTGCCGCATCTGATGACCGATGTACGGCGCTGCCGGCTCAGCGTGCGGGACGGGCTGTATGCGCGGCTGGTGGAGGTGGGCGCGGCGCTGGCGGCGCGTACCTACCAGGTGCCGGTGGATGTGGTGCTGGAGGTGCGGGACGCCTTCTGCCCCTGGAACGAGGGGCGTTGGCGGCTGTCGGGGGACGCGGCGGGCGCCGTCTGCGAACGCACCGCGGACCCGGCGGAGTTGGCGCTCTCGGTACGGGATCTCGGCTGCGCCTACCTCGGCGGCACGCCGCTCGCCTCACTGGCCGCGGCGGGCCGGGTACGGGAGGTGCGGGCCGGGGCGCTGGCCCCGGTGTCCGCGGCGTTCGGCTCGGCGGTGGCGCCGTGGCTGCCGCACGGTTTCTGAGGGGTCAGCGGGGCTGGCAGGTGGGGCACCAGAAGAGGTTGCGGCCGGCGAGCTCCGCGATGCGGACGGGGGTGCCGCACAGATGGCACTCCTGGCCGGCCCTGCGGTAGACGTACACCTCGCCGCCGTGGTCGTCGACGCGGGGTGGGCGGCCCATCGCCTCGGGGGTGTGCTCGGGGCGGACGGTGTCGATCCGGTTGAACTTGACGCCTTCGCGCATCAGCTCGGCCAGATCGGTCCAGAGGGCGTCCCACTCGCGGCGGGTGAGGTCGCGGCCGGCCCGCAGCGGGTCGATGCCGTGCCGGAAGAGGACCTCGGCGCGGTAGACGTTGCCGACTCCGGAGACCACCTTCTGGTCCATCAGCAGCGCCCCGATGCTGGTACGGCTCCGCGATATCCGCCGGTACGCGCGCTCCGGGCCGTCGCCCTCGGTGTCCTCGGTGCGCAGCGGGTCGGGGCCGAGGCGGTCGTGCACCGCGTCCTTCTCCGCGGCGGTGATCAGGGCGCAGGTGGTGGGGCCGCGGAGGTCGGCGTGGGCGGCGGGGGCGGCGAGGCGGAGGCGGACGGTGTCGGCGGGTGGCGGGGCGGGCGGGGTGCCGAAGCGGTAGCCGCCGAAGAGGCCGAGGTGGATATGGATCCAGCGGTCCGGTCCGAAGCCGAGGAAGAGGTGCTTGCCGTGGGCTTCGGCGGCGGTCAGGGTCGCGCCGTCGAGGAGGGCGGCGCTCTCGGCGAACCGGCCCTGCGGGCTGCTGACGGCGAGCGGCTCACCGAGGAACCGCTCGCGGTGGTCGGCGGCCAGCCGGTGAATGGTGTGCCCCTCGGGCACCCTGTGTTGCGGGTGTAGCGGTTGACGACGATGAGGGACTCCTCCGCCTTGCGGATCTGGAGCCGGTCCCACAGCCGCACCATGCGTTTGGC
>NZ_JBHVRR010000106.1:0-5589 GCF_042885635.1 Streptomyces sp. NPDC058045
TTCGCCGGCTCCTTCTTTTGTTTAACCCTCACCGCCCCACCCCCGCGGCAGCACCCCCCGGGCCTCGCCCTGTCACACCGGCCTTCCGCCCCCCCGGGGCCGGGGCCCCCCCCCACCGGGGCCGCCCGGCACCGTCGTACCGTCAACGCCCCCGCAGCTCCCGGTACTTGGCGACCAGGGCGGCACTCGACGGGTCCAGCCCCGGCACCTGCGTCCCCTCCGCCAGGGCCGGCTCCACCCGCTTCGCCAGGACCTTGCCCAGCTCGACACCCCACTGGTCGAAGGAGTCGATGCTCCACACGGCGCCCTGGACGAACACCTTGTGCTCGTAGAGGGCGATGAGCTGGCCCAGCACCGAGGGCGTCAGCTCCTTGGCGAGGATGGTGGTCGTCGGGTGGTTCCCACGGAACGTCTTGTGCGGCACCAGCTCCTCCGGCACGCCCTCGGCCCGTACCTCCTCCGGGGTCTTGCCGAAGGCCAGCGCCTGGGTCTGGGCGAAGAAGTTGGCCATCAGCAGATCGTGCTGGGCGGCCAGGCCGGGCTCCAACTCGGCCAAGGGGCGGGCGAATCCGATGAAGTCGGCGGGGATCAGCTTGGTGCCCTGGTGGATCAACTGGTAGTAGGCGTGCTGCCCGTTGGTGCCGGGTGTGCCCCAGACGACGGGCCCGGTCTGCCAGTCCACCGGCTTCCCGTCCCGGGCCACGGACTTGCCGTTGGACTCCATGTCGAGCTGCTGGAGGTAGGCGGTGAACTTGGACAGGTAGTGCGAGTAGGGCAGCACGGCATGGGACTGGGCGTCGTGGAAGTTCCCGTACCAGATGCCCAACAGGCCCAGCAGGAACGGGGCGTTGTGCTCGACGGGGGCGGCGCGGAAGTGCGTGTCGACCAGGTGGAAGCCGTCCAGCATCTCGCGGAAGCGGTCCGGGCCGATGGCGATCATCAGGGAGAGGCCGATGGCGGAGTCGTAGGAGTAGCGGCCGCCGACCCAGTCCCAGAACTCGAACATATTGGCCGTGTCGATACCGAACTCGGCGACCTTCTCCGCGTTGGTGGAGAGCGCCACGAAGTGCCGTGCCACCGCGTCCTGTCCGGCGCGGAGGCCCGTCTGGAGCCAGGCGCGGGCCGAGGTGGCGTTGGTGATGGTCTCGATGGTGGTGAAGGTCTTGGAGGCGATGATGAAGAGCGTCTCCGCCGGGTCCAGCCCGTACAGCGCCTCGTGCAGATCGGCGCCGTCCACATTGGAGACGAAGCGCACCGTCAACTCGCGGTCGGTGTACGGGCGCAGCACCTCGTGGGCCATGGCGGGCCCGAGATCCGAACCGCCGATGCCGATGTTGACCACATTGCGGATACGGCGGCCGGTGTGGCCGGTCCACTCGCCGGAGCGCACCCGGTCCGCGAACTCGGCCATCCTGCGCAGCACGGCGTGCACCTCGGGCACCACGTTCTCGCCGTCGACCTCGATGACGGCGTCGGCGGGGGCGCGCAACGCGGTGTGCAGTACGGCGCGGTCCTCGGTGGTGTTGATCTTCTCGCCGCGGAACATGGCGTCCCGCAGCCCGGCCACATCCGTCGCCTCGGCCAACTCCCGCAGCAGGCGCAGCGTTTCATCGGTCACCAGGTGCTTGGAGAAGTCGATGTGCAGGTCACCCACGTCCAGCGTGTACCGGTGGGCGCGGTCCGGGTCGGCGTCGAACAGCTCCCGCAGCTGTACCTCCCCCGACTCGTCCCGGTGCTCGGCGAGGGCGGCCCACTGCGGTGTCCGGTTCAGCCGGGTGGTGCCGTTGGTGCTGTCTGCGTTCATCTCGGGCTTCGACCTTCTCTCGTACCTGCGTACGTCACTGTGCACCGCTGCGGCTCCAACCTAGTTGATCAGGGCTCGGGGTGAGCCGTGCGCCGGGTGTCCGCCGGATGGCCTCCGGGTGCCGGGGCTTCGGGTACCGGGCCTTCCGGTGCCGGGGTGTGGGCGGCCGGGAGGAGGGCGGCGAGGGCGAGTACGAAGAGGGCGGCGGCCAGCAGCGGTGGCCGCAGGCTGCCCCAGGCGGTGGCGACGGCGCCGCCCAGCAGGGCGCCCAGCGGCGCACCGGAGACGGCCAGGGTGCGGAAGGCGGCACTGATCCGGCCGAGCATCCCCTCGGGGCTGCGCTGCTGCATCAAGGTCGTGGTGTTGACGTTCCAGAGCATCCCCATGAAGCCGAAGACCGCCATCGCCGCCAGCAGTACCGGCAGGGAGCGCACGGTGCCCATGGCGATCAGGGCGGCCGTCTGGGCCGTCCCGGCCAGGAACACGGCACGCACCCGCCCCAGTCTCCCGGTGAGAGCCCCGCTCGCCGCTCCCCCGGCGAGCCCGCCCACCGTGAACGCCGTGGTGGCGGCGACGAATCCGGTGCTGCCCGCGCCGAGCCCGTCGGTGACGAGGACGACGAGGGTGGCGATCAGGGCGCCCATACCGATGTTGCACAGGGCGGCGGCGCAGAGACCGCGCAGCGCCCTGTCCCCGCGCAGGGCGCGCAGGCCCTCGGCTATGTCCGCTCTGAGGCCGCTGCCCGCCGGGCATGGCTCCCGGGGCGGGGCGGCGGCGGCCAGCGAGGCGACCAGGGCGGCCGCGGCCAGGTAGGTCACGGCGTCCGCGGCGAAGGGCAGCGCGGTGCCGTACCCGCTGAGCAGGGGCACCAGGGGCGCGGCGAGCAGGCCGCCGGCGATCCGCTGGCCGGTGAGCAGCCGGGCGTTGGCGCTGCCGAGGGCGGCCGGGGCGACCAGGGCGGGCAGCAGTGCGGTGGCCGCGTTGTCGAAGAGGGTGCCGAGGGTGGTGAGGGCGAACGCGAAGGCGATCAGCAGGGCGATCCCGGCGTGCCCCAGGCCGACGGCGGCGGCGAACGCCCCGGCCAGCAGCGCCCGTACGAGGTCGGTGCGCCACATGGCGCGTCGCTGGTCGACCCGGTCCGCGACCGCGCCGCCGAGCAGCCCGAAGACGAGCCAGGGCAGATAGCCGCAGGCGGTGACCGAGGCGATGAGCATCGGCCGGTCGGTGAGGGAGACCGCGAGCAGCGGCAGGGCGGCGGCGCGCAGCGAGTCCCCGAAACTGGAGAGCACGGCGGCGCTCCACAGCCGTCCGAACCCCCCGCGCCATACGGGTGCCCGCTCCTCGGCGGCGTCGATGGCCGTCACAACTCCCCCTGGTGAGCCCGGTCTCGGCGCCGTTCGCACGAAACCCTGTCACCGAACGTAGTGGGAGCCACTGACAATCGACCGCGGCCGGCACTGCGGGGGCCTGGCGGGGAGCGTTCCGGAGAGGACAGTCAACTGCCGGTCTCCGCAAGGGAGTTCATTCGAGGCAGGTACGAGGCTGTCCGAGGTCGACCGAATCCGCCGAGGAGTTGACCGAAGTCCGCCGGATACCGCCCGATAACCGACCGGCCCCGCCCGGAATCGACAAGCCCCGCCCAGGAATTGATGGGACTTGACCAGAGCCGCCCGGCGATGAACCGGCCCCGCCCGGGAGTTCGCTAGATCTCGCCCCGGAGCTTGGCCAGGGCCTCGGCGAGGATGGCCTCACCGTCGGCGTCGCTGCGCCGCTCCCGCACATAGGCGAGATGCGTCTTGTACGGCTCGGTGCGGGGCGGGGCGGGCGGATTGTCCCGGTCCTGTCCGGCGGGGAAGCCGCAGCGGGGGCAGTCCCAGGTGTCGGGGACCTGCGCGTCGCTGGCGAAACTCGGCTCGGTCTCATGTCCGTTGGAGCACCAGAAGGAGATGCGCAGGCGTGGCGCGGACTCACCGCGCTCGGCCTCACCCATCGGCCCCGCTCCGACCCGGCTTCCACGGATCGCGTTGCCACTTGCCACGGTCGTAACTCCCTGCGTGAGGTGCGTGCCGCGGAGCGCGTCGACGGTCCACTCCGTTGCGGGCGCCTCAGTCTACGTGAGGCCCGACACACGTCCAGTGCCCGGAGTTACCCCGCCGTGGAACAGACGCGAGCCCCATGGTAGGCCGCGCCGAATGGCGCGTACCCGGCATGGGGCCCGGGGGTGGCCGGGGCGGGATCCGGCCGGTCGCGGGTCAGCCGTCGAGCTTCATCACGAGGCCGAGCACCACGATGCACGCGAACCAGGCCAGACCGACCACGACGGTGATGCGGTCCAGGTTGCGCTCTGCGACGGAGGATCCGCCGACGGACGACTGCATACCGCCACCGAACATGTCGGAGAGGCCGCCGCCCTTCCCCTTGTGCATCAGCACCAGCAGCATCAGCAGCAGGCTGCAGACGATCAGGGCGATCGAGAACCCCAAAACCACGGCTGGGACCCTTCTCTCTTGTGTTCCTCGGCTACAGACGGACGGGGCGCGTCCGGCCGGTGCTCACACGGCACCATCCGGCCGGCCCCCGCAAGAGTACGACGGATCGCCGTCAGCGCCTACTCACCGGCCGGGTGCAGCCCGGCCGCCGGGCCGGGCCGCACCGCGGGCTCACTGGTCCCGAAAGCGGACGATCTTGACGAACTCGTCGGAGTCCAGCGCGGCCCCGCCCACCAGGGCGCCGTCCACATCGGGCTGCGCCATGATCGCGGCGACGTTGCCGGCCTTCACCGAGCCGCCGTACTGGATGCGGACCCCGTCGGCCAGCTCCTGCGAGTACAGCTCGGCGAGGCGGCCGCGGATCGCGCCGCACACCTCCTGGGCGTCCTCGGGGGTGGCGACCTCGCCGGTGCCGATGGCCCAGACCGGCTCATAGGCGATCACGATCGACTCGGCCTGCTCGGCCGGGACGTCCTTCAGGGCGCCGTCGAGCTGGTTCAGCGTGTGCGGGACCTGCTCGCCGGCCTTGCGGACGTCGAGGCCCTCGCCGATGCAGAGGATCGGAGTGAGGCCGTGCTTGTACGCCGCCTTGACCTTGGCGTTGCACTGCTCGTCGGTCTCGCCGTGGTACTGCCGCCGCTCGGAGTGGCCGACCGCGACATAGGTGCACTTCAGCTTGGCGAGCATGGGGCCGGAGATCTCGCCGGTGTAGGCCCCGGAGTCGTGCGCCGAGAGGTCCTGGGCACCGTACTTGATCTTGAGCTTGTCGCCGTCGACGAGGGTCTGCACCGAACGCAGGTCGGTGAAGGGGGCGAGGACGGCGACCTCGACGGCCTCGTAGTCCTTGTCGGCGAGGGCGAAGGCGAGCTTCTGGACGTGGGCGATGGCCTCAAGGTGGTTGAGGTTCATCTTCCAGTTGCCCGCCATGAGCGGGGTGCGGGTGGTCTGGTTCGTCATGAGTGGTGTCAGTTCTCCAGTGCGGCGAGGCCGGGAAGCGTCTTGCCCTCAAGGTATTCGAGAGAGGCGCCGCCGCCGGTCGAGATGTGACCGAAGGCGCTCTCGTCGAAGCCCAGGGTGCGTACGGCGGCGGCGGAGTCGCCACCGCCGACGACGGTGAAGGCCGGGGAGTCGATCAGGGCCTGGGCGAGGGCCCGGGTGCCCTCGGCGTAGTCGGGGTGCTCGAAGACGCCCATCGGGCCGTTCCAGAAGACGGTGGCGGCGTCGGCGAGCTTAGCGGCGTACAGCTTGCGGGTCTCGGGGCCGGTGTCGAGGCCCTGCCGGCCGGCCGGGATGGCG
>NZ_JBHVRR010000107.1:0-5309 GCF_042885635.1 Streptomyces sp. NPDC058045
CCAACCGGCTCCCCCACCCCACGGAAGGGGCGCCCGGAAAGTGCCGGTCGCCCCTTCTGTGTGTCGGGTAACTGCCGTCAGGCCGACTTCTGTTCGTCCGTGCCGCGGCCTCGGGAGTCGCGGGGGATGAGGGTCGGGTTGACGTTGGAGAGGACGACGTCGGGGGTGATGACGACGCGGGCCACGTCCTTGCGGGACGGGACCTCGTACATCACCGCCTGGAGGACCTCCTCCATGATGGCGCGCAGGCCGCGTGCGCCGGTCTGGCGGAGGATGGCCTGGTCGGCGATGGCCTCCAGTGCCGCACGCTCGAAGTCCAGCTCCACACCGTCGAGTTCGAAGAGGCGCTGGTACTGCTTCACCAGGGCGTTGCGCGGCTCGACGAGGATCTGGAGGAGGGCTTCGCGGTCCAGGTTGTGGACCGAGGTGATGACCGGGAGCCGGCCGATGAACTCGGGGATCATGCCGAACTTGACCAGGTCCTCCGGCATGACGTCCTCGAACTGGTCCTTCTCCTCCAGCTCCCGCTTGGAGCGGATGGTGGCGCCGAAGCCGATGCCCTTGGCGCCGGCCCGCCCCTCGATGATCTTCTCCAGTCCGGCGAACGCGCCGCCCACGATGAACAGCACGTTCGTGGTGTCGATCTGGATGAACTCCTGGTGCGGGTGCTTGCGTCCGCCCTGCGGCGGGACGGAGGCGGTGGTGCCCTCCAGGATCTTCAGCAGGGCCTGCTGGACGCCCTCGCCGGACACATCGCGGGTGATCGACGGGTTCTCGCTCTTGCGGGCGACCTTGTCGATCTCGTCGATGTAGATGATGCCCGTCTCGGCCTTCTTGACGTCGTAGTCGGCGGCCTGGATGAGCTTCAGCAGGATGTTCTCGACGTCCTCGCCAACGTATCCGGCCTCGGTGAGCGCGGTGGCGTCCGCGATGGCGAACGGCACGTTGAGCATCCGGGCCAGGGTCTGCGCGAGGAGGGTCTTGCCGGAGCCGGTGGGCCCCAGCAGCAGGATGTTGGACTTCGCCAACTCGATGGCGTCGTCGCGCCCTTGGGCCCCGCCGTTCTCTCCGGCCTGGACCCGTTTGTAGTGGTTGTACACCGCGACCGAGAGGGCCTTCTTCGCGGCCTCCTGGCCGACGACATACCCCTCAAGGAACTCGTAGATCTCGCGGGGCTTGGGCAGTTCCTCCCAGCGGACCTCGCTCGACTCCGCGAGTTCTTCCTCGATGATCTCGTTGCAGAGGTCGATGCACTCGTCGCAGATGTACACACCGGGGCCTGCGATGAGCTTCTTGACCTGCTTCTGACTCTTTCCGCAGAACGAGCACTTGAGCAGATCGCCGCCGTCACCGATGCGTGCCACGAGGTGCTTCCCCAATCGCCTGGGAGTCGCCGTACCCGGCGGCTCCTGGTGCCTCATATCCGACGGTACCTTGCCTGGCCCCCCGTTAGGGCCCCCCTTGGCACGGTTCCCCGGTGCTCGGCCCGCGCCGTGGAGCGCGGGACGGGGCCGGAGAGCCGTGCCTCGGGGCGGCTGCTGTGAACGTCAGCCGGTCAGGCGACCGAGGAGCTGTTCATCTTGCGGGTGGACACGATCTGGTCGACCAGACCGTAGGCGAGCGCGTCCTCAGCGGTGAGGATCTTGTCGCGCTCGATGTCGTCGCGGATCTTCTCGATGGGCGTGGTGGAGTGCTTGGCCAGCATCTCCTCCAACTGCGAGCGCATCCGCAGGATCTCGTTGGCCGCGATCTCCAGGTCGGACACCTGACCGCGACCGGTCTCGCTGTACGGCTGGTGGATCAGGACGCGGGCGTTGGGCAGCGCCATGCGCTTGCCGGAGGTGCCGGCCGCGAGCAGTACGGCGGCGGCGGACGCGGCCTGGCCCATGCACACGGTCTGGATGTCCGGCTTGACGAACTGCATGGTGTCGTAGATCGCGGTGAGCGCGGTGAAGGAGCCGCCGGGGCTGTTGATGTAGATCGAGATGTCCCGGTCCGGGTCCATCGACTCAAGGCAGAGCAACTGCGCCATCACGTCGTTGGCGGAGGCGTCGTCGATCTGCACCCCGAGGAAGATCACCCGCTCCTCGAAGAGCTTCGCGTACGGGTCGTACTCGCGCACGCCCTGCGAGGTGCGCTCCACGAAGCGCGGAATGATGTAGCGGGACTCGGCGCGCGGGCCGGTGTACTCGGCCGTGCCGCGCTCGGCGCTCGGGCGGTCGTACAGGCCGCTGCCGGGGAAGTCGTTCACTGGTTTCTCCTAGAAGGGCGAGGCGGGCGGATCGGCTGCGGGGTCCGGGTCAGGAACCGGCTCCGGTGCCGCCGCCGCCCGGCATTCCGACAGCGGTAGGCATGATGTCGTCGATCAGGCCGTACTCCTTGGCCTCGATCGGGTCGAACCACCGGTCGCGGTCGGAGTCCCGGGTGATCTGCTCGACGCTCTGCCCGGTGTGCTGGCTGGTCAGCTCGGCCATCCGCTTCTTGGTGTGCAGCAGCCGCTCGGCGTGGATCTTGATGTCGGAGGCGGAGCCGGCGAGGCCCGCGGACGGCTGGTGGATCAGGATCTCGGCGTTGGGCAGCGCGAAGCGCTTGCCCGGGGTGCCGGCGCTCAGCAGGAACTGGCCCATCGAGGCGGCCATGCCCATGGCGATGGTGACCACGTCGTTCTTGATGTACTGCATGGTGTCGTAGATCGCCATGCCGGCCGTGATCGATCCGCCGGGGCTGTTGATGTACAGGAAGATGTCCTTGTCCGGGTCGGCGGCAAGGAGCAGCAACTGCGCGGTGATCTTGTTGGCGATGTCGTCGTCGACCGGCTGGCCGAGGAAGATGATCCGCTCGTTGAGCAGCCGGTTGTAGACCTGGTCACCGAGGCCGCCACCGATGGAAGGCTCGCCGGCGGCGGAGGGCATCAGATTCGTCACGTATCCACCTGCTCGTCTTACGACGGCGCCGGGCCGTCTCACGTCTTCTGCTGGGGCGTGGGACCCCGCTCCGGTCCGCCTCCCGGCGGTTCGGGGACTCCCCTGCCCTCGTATCCATGGACCCTAACGCGCAGGCTGGCGGGTGCCATCCCGCTCCGGTGACTGTTCGCTGTGAGCGCAGGTGCGCGACGGGGGCGCGGGCGCCTGCCACGGGCGCCCCGGCCACCGGAGGGGCGGTGCGCGACGGGGACCGGACGGGCCCCCGGGCGCCGGGTGGCGCTCGGGGGCCCGTGGGATGCCGCTGCGGGACTGGAGGCCCGGGGCGGCGGTCAGGCCTTCTTGTCGTCCTTGTCGCCGGCCTCGTCCGCGGCCAGGGCCTCCTCGGCGCCGGTGGCGGCCTCGGCGACCTCGGTGGCCGTCTCCGTGGCGCCCTCGTCCTCGTCCTCGTCGGACAGGTCGATGATCTCGCCATTGGTGTCCTTGACGGTGGCCGCCTCCACGACGACCGCCAGCGCCTTGCCGCGGGCGACCTCGCCCACCAGCATCGGCACCTGGCCGCCCTCGACGACCGCCTGCGCGAACTGGTCGGGGGACATACCGGAGGAGGCCGCACGCCGCATGAGGTGCTCGGTCAGCTCCTCCTGGTTGACGTTGAGCTTCTCCTTGTTGACCAACTCGTCCAGGACGAACTGGGTCTTGATGCCCTTGACCGCGGCGTCCTTGGTCTCGGTGTCGAACTCCTCCTCGGTCTTGCCCTGGATCTCCAGGTACTTGGCGAGGTCGAGGCCCATCTGACCGAGCTGGTGGTGTTCGAGGTTGTGCTTGCGGGTGTTGATCTCGTCGTCGAGGAGCTTCTCGGGGACGGGGACCTCGACCAGTTCGAGCAGCTTCTCCAGGACCCGCTCCTGCGCCTGGGTGGCCTGGTCGTACTGCTTGGTGTTCTCCAGGCGCTGGCGGCTGTCGGCGCGGACCTCGTCCAGGGTGTCGAACTGGGAGGCCATCTGCGCGAACTCGTCGTCCAGCTCGGGCAGTTCACGCGCGGCGACCTGGGTGACCCTGACCGTGACCTCGGCCTCCTTGCCGGCCGCCGAGCCGCCCTTCAGCTCGGAGGTGAAGGTGGCCTCGCCGCCCGCTTCGAGACCGGTCACGGCGTCGTCGATGCCGTCCAGCAGCTCACCGGAGCCGATGGTGTAGGAGACGCCGTCGGCGACGCCGTCCTCCAGGGCCTCGCCGTCGACCTTGGCGACCAGGTCGAGGGTGACGACGTCGCCCTCCTGGGCGGCCCGCTCGACCGGGGAGGTGGAGGCGAAGCGCTCGCGCAGCTCCTCGACGGCCTTGTCGACGTCCTCGTCGGTGACGGAGACCGCGTCGACCTCGACCTCGATGCCGGAGTAGTCCGGGATCTCGATCTCGGGGCGGATGTCGACCTCGGCGGTGAAGGAGAGCAGCTCGCCGTCCTTCAGCTCGGTGATGTCGACCTCGGGCTGGCCGAGGACGTTGAGCTCACCCTCGTTGACGGCCTCGGTGTAGAACTTCGGGAGCGCCTCGTTGACGGCCTCCTCCAGCACGGCGCCGCGGCCGAACCGCTGGTCGATCACACGGGCGGGGATCTTGCCCTTGCGGAAGCCCTTCACCGTGACCTGCTGGTTGATCTTCTTGTACGCCGCGTCGAGGCTGGGCTTGAGCTCCTCGAAGGGCACCTCGACAGTGAGCCGAACCCGGGTCGGGTTCAGGGTCTCCACGGCGCTCTTCACGGTTCGGTCTCCTTGGTGGCTGACTGCTTGGGTTCTGCGCGGGGCCCGCCGGCGTACGGCGGTCCCGGGCGGCTCGGCCCGGTCCGAAGGAGACGATCTACGAAGACCTACACACACGTAAGAGATACGCAGACACACGGGCACGCAGCTTGCATAGTAACCGCGTGGGGTGGCTGGCCCATAACGTGATCACGGGTCTGCGGAAGCGCGGAGCGGGATGGTCGGGGTGGCGGGATTTGAACCCACGGCCTTCCGCTCCCAAAGCGGACGCGCTACCAAGCTGCGCCACACCCCGTCGGTGCGATGGGTAGGGTACATGGCCGCGGCGGATGCGGTCGCCGCGTTTCACGGCGGCGGCACCGGCCCGGCCGGGCGCTCGCCGGGGCGGTGCGCGCGGACCGGCGGCGGTGTGCGGCGAAGGCCGTCGCTCCGCTACGATGCTCCAGGTACCGAGGTGATCGGCGGCGGCACCGGGCTCTGCCTGTGCGGTCAGGCCGAGGTGCACGTCATGCGGGCGTAGCTCAATGGTAGAGCCCTAGTCTTCCAAACTAGCTACGCGGGTTCGATTCCCGTCGCCGCGCTGGACGCGGAGTTCGGGCAGGGCGGGCGAGATGAGCGTCAACGTGCTGAC
>NZ_JBHVRR010000108.1:0-4832 GCF_042885635.1 Streptomyces sp. NPDC058045
CCGCCCACCCCCGATAACTACACCTGCCCTGTCGCCGCCCGCTTCATATGTGTAAAACACACCGGGGGGGGGCGACACCGCGGGGGCGCCCCGCGGCCGGGGGGGTGAGAGCCGCGGTCCGCGGATGCGGGGCCACCGCTTGCTGTCCGGCGCCCCGCCTGAGCGGCGGGGCTGATGGCGGCGGGGCACCGGACGGCCGGATGCCGTTCCCTGCCGGGGCAGGGCGGCGGCTACTTGAGGCCGAGCTTGTCGCAGGCGGCCTTGTACTTGCCAGCGCAGATCTCGTCGACCGTGTAGATACCGTCCTTGATGACGGTGTCCTTGATGTTGTCCTTGGTCAGCGAGACGACCGGGACGAGCTGCGACGGCACGCCCTTGGTGGTGGGGCTGTCGACCTTGCTGGTGGCCAGGGAGCCCAGGTCCTCGCCCTTGGCCAGCTTGACGGCCATCTCGGCGGCGACGGACGCCTCCTGCGGGTAGGACTTGTAGACGCTCATGTACTGGTCACCGGTCACGACCCGCTGCACACCGGCGAGTTCGGCGTCCTGGCCGGTGACGGGCGGCAGCGGCGTGATGCCGGCGCTCTTGAGGGCGGTGATGATGCCGCCGGCCATGCCGTCGTTGGCGGAGTAGACACCGACGATGTTCTTCTTGCCGAGGGCGGAGATAGCGCCCTCCATGTTGGCGTTGGCGTTCTCCGGCTTCCACTCCTTGGTGTCGTACTCCTTGCCGATCTTCACCTTGCCGTCGAGGACGGAGTGGGCGCCCTTCTTGAAGTCGCCGGCGTTGGGGTCGGTGGCCGACCCGTTCATCATGACGATCTTGCCGTCCTTGGCCTTGCCGCCCAGCGCCTTCAGCAGCGCGGTGCCCTGGGCCTTGCCGACCTCGACGTTGTCGAAGGAGGTGTAGGCGTCGATGGGGCCCTCGGCGAGGCGGTCGTAGGCGACGACCTTGATCCCGGCGTCGTGCGCCTTCTGGACGGAGCTCTTGATCGCCTTGGAGTCGACGGCGTCCACGATGAGCACGTCCACCTTGTTGGTGATCATCGAGTCGGCCTGCTGGCTCTGCGTGCTGGCGTCCTGCTTGGCGTTCTGGTACTTCACCGTGGCCTTGCCGTCGGTGAGTTCGCTGATCTTCTTCTCGATGAGGACCTTGTCGAACTTCTCGTACCGCGCCGTCTGGTTCTCGGGCAGCAGCAGGCCTATCTTCAGCGCATCGCCCTTCTTGGCGCTGTCGCCGCCGCCTCCGTCGGACTCCTTGGCGCTGCCGCAGGCGGCCAGCGAGACGGCCATGGCACCGGCTGCGGCCACCACGGCGGCGCGACGCATACGCGTGTTCACTTCAGAAACCTCCCTGACGAGGCCGCGACGGTGCGGCCGAGGTGGCTGGAAGTCAACTCGGCCATACCGTCGACGTCAAGGAGTAAATCCTTAACGAGACGACAACGGTGCCATACGTGAACTAAGTGAAGGCAGGTTCGGCCAAGGGGGCCGAACCGTCCAAAAGTGTCGAATCCCCCATCTCGCTGAGCGCCAGCGCCAGCGCCCCCAGCACCTCGGCCCGGCTCCCAAGTGCCCCTGGAAGTACGGAGAGTTGACGTGCCGCACTGGGGATCGCGTACCGGCCGACGGACTCCCGGATGGGGCCGAGCACCAGCTCACCGGCCTCCGCCAGATCACCGCCGAGGACGACCCGGCTGGGGTTGAGGACGTTGCAGAGGTTGGCCACCCCGCTGCCGATGTGCCGGCCCACATCCGCGATCACCCGCCGGCAGCCCGGGTCGCCGTCCCGGGCCAGCTTCACCACGGCCTCCATGGAGAGCCCCTCACCATGGCTTGATCTGAGCAGCGGCAGTACATAGCCGGCGGCGGTGAAGGTCTCCAGGCAGCCGCGGTTGCCGCAGCGGCAGACCGGGCCCGACTCGTCCAGCGTGATGTGCCCGATCTCGCCCGCGGTGCCGCCGGGCCCCCGGTAGATCCGCCCGTTGATCACCAGCCCCGCGCCCACCCCGCTGGCCACCTTGATGTACGCCAGGTCCCGCACCCCGCGCCCGCTGCCCCACACCAACTCGCCCAGGGCGCCCAGGTTGGCGTCGTTGTCCACATGCACCGGTCCGCCGAGACGCCCCCGCAGCTCCTCGGCGGGTCGGGTGCCGCCCCAGCCCGGCAGGATCGACGTCGAGCCCAGGGTGCCGGACTCCACGTCGATCGGCCCCGGCACCCCGAGCCCCACCCCAGCGACCTTCGTCCGGTCCACTCCGGTGGCCTCGATCAGCCGGTTGACCAGTACCTCGGCCCGGTCGAAGCCCTGCGCGGCGGAGGCGTCCACGTCCAGCGGTTCGGCCTCCTCGGCCAGCACCTGGTGGGCCAGGTTCCCGATGGCGACCCGGAGGTGGGTGTGGCCGAAGTCGACCCCGATGACGATGCCGGCGTCACCGCTGAGTGAGACGCTGCGGGCCCGGCGGCCGCCCGCCGAGGTCGGGGTGACCTCGACCGTGCCGCCTTCCTTCAACTCCCGCACGATGTTGGACACCGTCGCCGCGGACAGACCCGTCGTCCTGGCGATCTCCGCCTGCGTGAGCGACCCGGCCAGCCGTACGGCCCGTACGACCCGCTCCAGATTGGCCCGGTGCAGCGACGACTGCGACCCCGGAGTCTCCATCGACCTCATCCACTCCTGCCTTGGCACGGCGGCGGCTCGGCCACCCGCGACCCTGCTCCCCCGCGGGATCGGGCCATCTACAAGTTGTGAACTCCAAAGTCTGCTGAACGGGTTACCGCAGTCAAGTCCTTGACAGGAATCGGTTGCATACGGTGTCCCGCCCGCGGTTTCCCCCGCACCGGCGCCCTGCACGGCAACGGGCGCGCCCCGGTCCGAAGGGGACCGGGGCGCGCCCGAGGACGGCGCGGGCGGCTACTTCAGCGCACCCGCCGTGAGACCGGCGACGACCTGCCGCTGGAAGAGGACGTACGCGGCGAGCACCGGCAGCATCGCCATCACCAGGCCGGCGAAGAGGCCCGACCAGTCGCCCTTGTACCCCTGGCTCACGGCCAGTTGCACCAGGCCCTGGGAGAGCACCTTCCGGTCCGGGTCGGTGTTGAGCACCGTCGGCAGCATGTACTGGTTCCACTGCCCGAGGAAGTTGAAGATGCCGACGCTGATCAGGCCCGGCTTCGCCATCGGCAGCATCACCTGGAAGAAGGTCCGGGTGTGCGAGGCCCCGTCGATCAGCGCCGCCTCCGCGATCGACGTGGGCAGGGTTCTGAAGAACGCGGTCAGGAAGAAGACCGTGAACGGCAGCGAGTACGCGATGTAGACGAGGATCAGGCCGTGCAGGGTGTTCAGCAGGGCCATGTTGTTCATGACATAGAAGAGCGGGACCAGCGCGAGGATGATCGGGAAGCTCATGCCGCCGATGAACAGGAAGTAGATGAAGCGGTTCCCGCGGAACTCGAAGCGGGCCAGCACATAGGCGGCCATCGAGCCCAGCAGCAGCGTGCCGACCAGTGAACCGGCCACCACCAGCACGGTGTTGAGGAAGTAGTCGCTCATATGCGCCTTGCCCCAGGCGCGCGACCAGTTCTCGAAGTGCAGGGTGTCCGGCAGTGACCAGGGCTTGGTGAAGATCGACCGGTCGTCCTTGAACGAGGTCATCACCGCCCACAGCAGCGGCAGGACGACCAGGAACGCCCAGATCACCAACATGCCGTGGGAGAAGACGTTGAGGATGCCGCCGGTCTTCTCCTGGGCGCGGGGCGGCGCGGCGCCCGGCTTCGCCTCGGGGGCCGGCGCGGGTGCGGCCGGGGGCGGGGAGGTGTCGGTCGTCTTCATCAGAACTCCAGCCGCTCACGCCGGCCCAGCCTCATCACGACGGCCGCGAAGGCCAGGGTGACGATGAGGAGGGCGACGCCGATGGTGGTCGCATAGGCCGCCTGCCCGTCACGGAACGCCTTCTGGTAGACGTACAGCGGCAGGACGGTGGTGGAATCTGCGGGTCCGCCGGGACCCACGGTCATGATCTGGACGACCGCGAAGGACTCCGCACCGAGGGCCAGGATGCCCATGTAGACCCAGCCGGACTGCACGGTGTCCCAGAGCAGCGGCAGCGTGATTCTGAAGAAGGTGGTGACGCGGCTGGCGCCGTCGAGCAGCGCCGCCTCGTAGAAGTCCTTGGGGATGGACGCCATTCCGGCCGAGAAGAGGACCACGAAGAAGCCGGTGGTGGACCAGACGAGGACGACCATCACGCACCACAGCGCGAGGTTCGGGTCGCCCAGCCAGTCGGGCTGCCAGGAGATCCCCAGCCCCTTCAGCGCCGAACTGAAGGCGCCGCTGCGGGGGTTGTAGGCGAACTGGAAGAGCAGCGCCACGATGGCGATCGACAGCACCTGCGGGAAGAAGTACACGATCTTGTAGAACGAGGAGCCGCGTACTCCGGCGACCGCGGCGCCCTTCCGGTGCCGGCCGCCCACGTTCAGCATGAACGAGAAGAAGAGGGCGAGGCCCAGGGTGACGATCGGCAGCAGCAGCACGAAGAGCACGCTGTGCTGGAGCGACTTCCAGAAGGTCCCGTCGTCGAACATACGGGTGTAGTTCTTGAACCCGACCATCTTGAAGTCGGGGCTCAGTCCCGTCCAGTCCGTGAACGAGTAGTAGATGGACTGGATGAAAGGCCAGATCACGAAGAGCGCGTAGAGCGCCAACGGAACGACCAGGAATCCCGCGATGAAGCGGTATTTGCCGTGTTGCATCTCTGAGGACCCCGAATCTCAGGCGGGTGCCGCCGTACTGCTGCCGGAAGCGGCCGGGGCCGCCCTTCTGGGGGCCGGCCC
>NZ_JBHVRR010000109.1:0-4350 GCF_042885635.1 Streptomyces sp. NPDC058045
CGTGCTGACGATGCCCCCGGTCTGGGATCCCGAGGGCACGGTGCTGATCACCGGAGGCACTGGCACCATCGGCGGGCTCATCGCCCGCCACCTGGTCGAAGACCGCGGTATGCGCCACATCGTCCTGGCAGGCCGACGGGGTGCCGAGGCACCCGGGGTCACCAAGCTGCTCGCCGAGCTGCAGGCCGCGGGCGCATCGGCCACCGTCGAGGTGTGTGACGCGGCCGACGCGGACGCGGTCGGCGCACTCGTCGCCGGTCTGGCCGCGGAGCGTCCGCTGACAGCCGTCGTGCACAGTGCCGCCGTCGTTGACGACAGTGTCCTGACCGCGCTGACGCCCGAGCGGCTCGACGCCGTGTTCCGCTCCAAGGTGGACGCGGCCGTCAACCTGCGCGAGGCGACCCGCGGACTCGACCTCGACGCCTTCGTCCTCTTCTCCGCGTTCGCCGGGATCCTGGGCAGCCCGGGGCAGGCGAACTACGCCGCGGCGAACACGTTCATCGATGCCTACGCGCACCGGCTCCGGAACGAGGGAGTCCCCGCCGTGTCGCTCGCGTGGGGTCTCTGGGCCGAGGCGAGCACCGTCACCAGCCAGCTCGACGAGGGCGACCTGGCCCGCTTCTCGCGCGGCGGTGTGGCGCCCATCAGCACGGAGCACGGCCTGGCCCTGTTTGATGCCGTCGGCGACGACGACCGGCCCTTGCTGGTGCCGGTCCGGTTGAAGCGCGAGGCGCTGCGCGGGCAGGCCGCCTCGGGGACTCTGCCCCCGCTGCTGAGCAGCCTGGTCCGCGGCACGCGACGCCAGGCCGCGAGCGGCTCCGCCGCCACCGACGGTCCGAGCCTCGCCGAGCGCCTGAGCAGGGTCCCGGCTGCGGACCACGAGCGGACGGTCGTGGAACTGGTCCGCGGCCAACTGGCCGTCGTCCTCGGCCACGGCTCGTCCGCCGCCATCGATCCCACCCGCGCGTTCAAGGACATGGGCATCGACTCCCTCACCGCCGTCGAGCTGCGCAACAGGCTGAATGCCGCGACGGGGCTCAGGCTCCCAGCCACCCTCGTCTTCGACTACCCGACCCCCGAGGCGCTCGCGAAGAACGTTCTGGCGAGCCTGGAACCGGGCGACGCTCCCGCCGACGAGGTCGGCCCCGGGCGGCTGAGCAATGCCGAGATCTGGCGCTCCATCACCGCCGTCCCCCTGGAGCGCATCCGCGAGGCGGGCATCCTCGGCACTCTGCTCCGGCTCGCCGAGGCGGAGACCGGGAACACCGGCTCCCGCACCGAGGACAGCCTGCAGCCAGGCTCCTCCTTCGCCGAGATGGAGGTCGACGACCTGGTCCGCGCCGCCCTTGGCGACACCGGCACGGATAACGACGACTCATCGACATCGTGAACGACACCGAAAAGGACTGAAGGCTGATGAGCACCACATCGTCCCAGCAGCAGGTCGTCGAGGCGCTGCGCGCGTCCCTGACGGAGAACGAGCGTCTGCGTCAGCAGAACCAGGAACTCGAAGCCGCGCCCCGGGAGCCGCTGGCGATCGTCAGCATGGCCTGCCGTTACCCGGGCGGGATCCAGACCCCCGAGGACCTCTGGAACGTGGTCCTCGAAGGCCGGGACACCATCGGCGGGCTCCCTGAGGACCGCGGCTGGGACCTCGCGGAGATATACGATCCGGACCCCGACGCCCAAGGCAAGACCTATGTGCGCGAGGGCGGCTTCCTCCAGGACGCCACCGACTTCGACGCCGAGGTCTTCGGCATCTCGCCGCATGAGGCCATGGCCATGGATCCGCAGCAGCGGGTGGTCCTGGAGGCGTCCTGGGAGCTGCTGGAGCGCGCGGGCATGGCGCCGGACTCCCTGCGCGGCAAGCCCGTGGGCGTCTACACGGGCGGTGTCACCACCGACTACGTGACCCAGCACTACGCCATGGGCGCGCCCCAGGTGCCCGCCAACGTCGAGGGCCACTTCAGCGTCGGCAGCTCCTCCAGCGCAATCTCCGGCCGGATCTCCTATGTGCTGGGCCTTGAGGGCCCGGCGGTGTCGGTGGACACGGCGTGCTCGTCGTCGCTGGTGGCGATGCATCTGGCGGAACAGGCCCTGCGCGCGGGCGAGTGCGATCTGGCCATCGCCGGTGGCACCTCCATCCTGTCCGGCCCCGGCACCCTTGTCGGGTTCAGCCGGGTGCGGGCCCTGGCCGCGGACGGCCGGTGCCGGGCGTTCGGCGCCTCGGCCGAGGGATTCGGCCTTGGCGAGGGTGTCGGCCTGGTGTTGTTGGAGCGGTTGTCGGATGCGCGGCGGTTGGGTCATGAGGTGTTGGCGGTGGTGCGGGGTTCGGCGGTGAATCAGGACGGTGCGAGTAATGGTCTGACGGCGCCGAATGGTCCGTCGCAGCAGCGGGTGATCCGTGCGGCGTTGGCGAGTGCGGGGCTTTCTGCGGGTGAGGTGGACGCGGTCGAGGCGCATGGGACCGGGACGCCGTTGGGTGATCCGATTGAGGCGCAGGCGTTGCAGGCGGTGTATGGGAAGGGGCGGGGTGAGGACCGTCCGTTGTGGTTGGGGTCGGTGAAGTCGAACATCGCGCACACCCAGGCGGCCGCAGGTGTGGCAGGCGTCATCAAGATGGTGCAGGCACTACGACACGGGGTGTTGCCCAAGACGTTGCACGTTGAGGAGCCCTCGGGGCAGATCGAGTGGGCCGGTGGCGGGGTGGAGTTGTTGGCGGAGGCGCGGGAGTGGCCGCAGGCGGACCGGCCGCGCCGGGCCGGGATCTCGTCGTTCGGCGTGAGCGGCACGAATGCGCACGTGATCGTGGAGCAGGCAGCCGAACCGGCGGAGCCGTCCGAGCCGTCCGAGTCCTCCGTGCAGGGCGAGGCGGTGGAGCGGTCCTCCGAGCAGGCCGGGCCCGACCCGGTGGTGCCGTGGGTGCTGTCGGCGCGGGGTGCGGCGGCCTTGCGTGGCCAGGCGGAGCGTCTGGCGGCGGCGGTGGCCTCGGATGAGGCGCTTGATCCGGTCGATGTGGGGTTTTCGCTGGCGACCACGCGGACGATGCTGGAGCATCGGGCGGTGGTGCTGGGGTCGGACCGGACGGAGCTGATTGAGGGCCTGGGGGCGCTGGCGTCGCAGGGACCGGGTCGGGGTGTGGTGCGGGGTGTGGCGCGTCGGGGTGTGCGGCCGGTGCTGGTGTTTCCGGGGCAGGGGTGGCAGTGGGTGGGGATGGCGGTGGAGTTGCTGTCCTCTGCGGTGTTTGCGGGGCGGATTGGGGAGTGTGAGCGGGCGCTGGCGCCTTTTGTGGATTGGTCTTTGGTTGGGGTGTTGCGGGGTGAGGGTGATGCGGTGGAGTTGTGGGAGCGGGTTGATGTGTTGCAGCCGGTGTTGTGGGCGGTGATGGTGTCGTTGGCTGAGGTGTGGTGTTCGGTGGGTGTGGTGCCTGGTGCGGTGGTGGGGCATTCGCAGGGGGAGATTGCGGCGGCGTGTGTGGCGGGTGGTCTGTCGTTGGAGGATGCGGCGCGGGTGGTTGCTCTGCGTAGTCAGGCGTTGGTGCGTATTTCGGGGTTGGGGGGCATGGTGTCGGTGTCGGCTCCGGTGGTGGAGGTGGAGGAGTTGATCGCGGCGTGGCCGGGGGCCTTGTCGGTGGCGGCGGTGAACGGGCCGAGTGCGACGGTGGTCTCGGGAGACGCGGACGCGCTGGACGCGTTCTTGGCTGTGTGTGAGGAGCGGGAGACGCGGGCGCGGCGGCTGCCGGTGTCCTACGCGGCCCACAGCCGTCATGTGGACGCCTTGGAAGAGGAGTTGCTGGAGGCGCTGGCGCCGGTGGCGCCGGTCTCCTCCAGGGTTCCGTTCTTCTCGACGGTTACCGGCGACTGGCTGGACACCGCGGATGTGGACGCCGCGTACTGGGCCCGGAACCTGCGCGAGCAGGTGAACTTCGAGGGGGCCACGCGTGCGCTGCTGGAGCAGGGATACGAGTGGTTCATCGAGGTCAGCGCCCACCCGGGCCTGGTCCACAGTGTGCTGGAGACGATCGAGGAACTGGCGCTCTCTGCGTCGGTGGTGGGGTCGCTGCGGCGTGATGAGGGCGGCTGGGACCGCTTCATGACGTCGGTGGCCGAGGCGTGGGTGCGCGGCGTCGAGGTGGACTGGGCGAAGGTGCTGCCGGGCGGGCGCCGGGTGGACCTGCCGACGTACGCCTTCCAGCGGCAGCGGTACTGGCTGGAGCTGGAGCGGACGTCGGGGAGCGACGCTGCCGCTGGCAGTGGTGGTGTGGAGGGTGAGTTTTGGGATGTGGTGGAGCGTGGGGATGTGGCGGGTGTGGCGGAGTTGGTGGGTGTTGAGGGTGGGGTTGGTTTGGAG
>NZ_JBHVRR010000110.1:0-3325 GCF_042885635.1 Streptomyces sp. NPDC058045
CGACACCGCCTCACGCAACACCCGCTGCCGCAACATCTCCGCCGCATCAGGCCGCTGACGCAACAACTCCGGGTCAGGCGGCCGCACTTCCTTCAACGCCACCTCACGACGCAGAACCAGATCCCGCGCCCGCCACACCAACCCCATCCCACCACCACCGAGCCGCTCCAGCAACTCGAATCTTCCATCGACCACATGGCCCTCAGCCCCCATCACCATGGGAGAACACTAAGGGCTGTTTCGCAAAAGATCCTTTGGCAGTGGTGGTGTACTACCCCATGACCTCTCGGGCCGCGTCGAGAAACGCCAGCCGGTTGTCCTCAAGGTAGTCCCGCACACTCTCGCCGCCGGGCAAGCCTTCCCACACGGCCCGGTTGAGGTCGAGGGAGTACGCCCGCCTGAAGGCGGCGCGTTCGGCCTCGGCCCCCAACCCGATGAACCGCTCCAGCAGCGCCAGACGTTCCCCGCGCCGGGCCCCGACACGGTGATCCCCTGCCGTCGCTGTTCAGCGCGTTCCGCCGAGAGTTGAGTCGCGTGTTGAACGAGGTAGGACAACAAGCCGCCGAGGACAACGCCGCCCAGCGATATCAGTGACACCCAGACCTGACCTGACATGGCGGTCATCGTGCCATGCCGTCGACCTTTGAGACGATCTCGCTGTGGCTGGTGTGATCACGGCGTCGGAGGCGTCCTGGACAGCCCGTTCGGCGTGGTAGCTGTCCGGTGCGAAGGCCGCCGTCGACAGAACCACGCGGGCTGGAAGATACTGCGCGACTGCCGTCCGAAAGGTGACGGTGTCCAACACGCCATGCTCGGCATCGCCCGCCTCACCGTCAGTTGAAGGGAACGGCGTCCGACGGGTCGGTGTGCCAGTTGGTGACGATGGGCTTGTCGACGGTGATGGTGCCGACCCGCAGGGAGACCGGGTTGGGGTCGTCGTCACCCACGGCGACGATGATGCTGTCCAGTTCCTTGCCGCCGTTCTCCTTGGTGGTCTTCGGGTTCACCCCGGCGTAGACGCTGACGCCCTGGCTCAGCTTGATCTGCGGCCCGGCGCTCTGCTCGGCGGGACCCGCCTGGGTGCCGTCGGATCCGAATGCCACGGTCGGCAGCCCTGCGGGCAGGTAGCAGGTGATTCCGGGCTTGGCCTTGGCGGTGATCAGGATGTAACCACCGGCCTGGGACTCGGACTTGGTGCTCCAGGAGATGTCATTGGCACCACAGCTCTGCCCGACCGACTGCCGCCCACCCTTGCCGGAGCCGGAGCTGGCACTGGCGCTCGGGGCGGAACCGGCCGCGGCCTCGGTCTCCTTGCCCGCCGCGTCGGAGTCGTTGCCGCTGTCGGAGTTGGACGAACCGGAAGAGCTGGACGAGTTGGTAGGCTTGCTGTCCGGAGTGGTGGACGAGGACCCCTGCGCGTCCGAGTCCTGGCACGCCGTCATCAGCATGGTGCCGCCGACGAGGGCGACGGAGACAAGAAGGGCCTTACGACGGCTGCCGGACATGAAATCCCCCTGTGTTACGGGTAGTTGAGGCCGAAGTGGTCGACCCGGCCTCTCGGTGCTTTCTTGATCACTATGAGGGCTCCGGGATCCGGCAGGCTCCCGCTGTCTTCGTTCCAGGACATCGCTGTCGCAGTCCGGTGACGCGACACCACCGAGGTCACACGACCCGCCGGACCGGTATGAGCACGCCGAGAGCCCGGCCACCGATGGCATTCCCCCAGGACATGCCATGCAGTGGCCGAGCTCTGAACTCCGGCGGTCTCGCCGGCTCACCCGAGTCCGGGAGCCAGCCGTCCGTGAACTCCGCTACGGGGTCATGGCCAACCGGACGATGCGGGTCGGCATCCCGCCGAGGTCGACCCGGCGTACGACCTTGCCGCTGTCGAGATCGACGGTGAGCAGACGGCCGCTGCGCGGCAGCGACACATGGACCGTGCCGTTGCCGGTGGCGAGGTCGGGCATCTCGGCCTTGTCCGTGTGCTCGTGGTAGTCGAGCGGGTACGGCCGATCCACCCGGACCTCCCGCCGCAGCGCGCCCGTACGTCCGTCGCGGATCTGCAACCAGCCCTGGTGGGTGAGCACCAGCAACCGCTTCCCGCCCTGGGTCACCGTGGTACGGAGCTGGGTGCGGCGCTCGCCCTTGACCGCGAGGTCGAACGTCTCGATGGTCGGTTGCCGGCCGGAGGTGTCGATGCGCTGGATACTCGTCTGCGCCCCCTCCGTCGTCCCCCAGCGGATGCCGTCCGGACCGGTCTGGAAGTTGGCGGCGCGCACCTTGGCCGGGTACGGCGTCTTGGTGCTGGTGTGGTCGGCGAGGTCCACACTGAGCAGCCCGTCGGCGCAGCCGAAGATCGCCCGCCGGCCGGTGGCGTCAGTGGTGCCGCCGTGCAGGACGGGACAACCGCCCACCCATGCCGTCTGCCGGCCGTTCGCCGGGTCGAGCAACTCCACGCCGCCGCGCCCGAGATGGCCGGCGGCGAGCACCGGTTCGCCCTGTCCGTCGCGGCCGGTCACAAAGGCGTAGTGTCCCGGCCCGGCCAGCTTCAGCGTCTTGCTGTCGCTGTCGCCGAGCCCCGAGAGCCCGGTCGGGTTGACGAAGGTGATCGAGCCCGCGCCTTCCTCGGAGACGCCGATCCGCCCGCCGAGCTCGGGTATCCGCCCGTTGCTCACCCCACCCGGGGACCGGGCGATCCAGGTACGGGCCACAAAGGCACGGCGCGCGTCCCCGGTCTTCTCGTCGTAGCCGGTGTCGATGAAGGTGACATGGTCGCGGTCGGTGTTGCGGCCGCGCATCGCCACCGCCGTCCGTCCGTCTTCGCTGCGCGCCAGGCTGAGGGGCGCGGGCGGGGTCGAGATCCTGTCCCCCACCGCACCGTCGTCGATCACCACGACATCGCCCGTCTCGGAGTCCGAGACCAGCAACCGCTCCTTCACCTGCTTCACCTCCGGCACCCGAGGCTCGTCCTCGTGCGCCGACACCGTCGCAGCCACCGCCAGCACGCTTGTTCCGGCCGCAGCAGCAGCCAGCCAACGTCTCATCACGCCAAGCCCCCACACATAAACGACAATGGTTTTCATCACCATAGCGGTAGGGAGGCACCACGTCGACGCAGGCCAGCGTCCGACGCCCCGTATGACGCCCGGCGACTTCGCCAACTACGGCCGTACGCCCGGCCGTTCACACTCCGGCACGGCCGTGCACTTCTTTTCGGCCAACGCGGCTTCCGCCAAGAAACAGCCGCCGCGGCCGGGATCGGGTGCTTCAGCCAGCGCGGCGCGGGCGGCAACCCACCACCGCGCCGGACGAATTGGCGAGGGGC
>NZ_JBHVRR010000111.1:0-2946 GCF_042885635.1 Streptomyces sp. NPDC058045
TGTTTTTACCGGGCTGTTTGAGGGCCGCTTCTTCGTCGGGTTTCGGAGCCGGGTTGGTCCGTTCGTGGTGGGGATGGACCGGTGCAGGGTGGTGGGTTCTCCGGCGAGTGTGGGAGCCACCCCTATTGAGTGACGTCGGTTGTGTGGGTCGGAGTGTCCCGGCTGGCCGTGGCAGTGGGTCAGTAGCGTTGCAGGCACGGGTCCTTCGGATCGCGTCCCTGACAGGCGCGTCCGGTGGACCCGTTTTCTGTTGCTGGGTGAGGGGGTGTCAGGACGTGGTGCCGGTGTGTTCGGCGGTGGTGGCCTGGAAGCGGTAGGACTCGGTGCCGGTCTGGATGAGAGTGCAGCGGAATGTGATCCGGTCGGCGATGGCCGCGCAGAGCCGTGGGTCGCCGAAGGTCTTGTCCCACTCGGCGAACGGGGAGTTGGTGGCGACCGCGGTGGCCTTGCGTTCCTCGCGCTCGGTGAAGATCTGGAACAGCAGCTTGGCGCCCTTGCGGTCCAGGTTGAGGTAGCCGAACTCGTCCAGGCAGAGGAGATCGACCTTGCTGTAGCGGGCGATCACCGAGGACAGGCGGCGCCCGGCGTCCGCCTCGGCCAGCTCGTTGACCAGCGCGGATGTGGTCGTGTAGCGGACCGAGAGGCCGGCCTCGGCGATCGCGGTCCCCACTCCGATGAGAAGATGCGACTTTCCGGTGCCGGAGTCGCCGATGAGGACCAGGGGCCTGCCGTCACGGACCCAGCCGGGCGACTTCAGGTCGGCCACAACCTCCGGGGTGACGTTCGGGTTCTTCTCGAAGTCGAAGTCCTCCAGCCGCTTGGGCCGGGGGAAGCGGGCCGCACGGATCAACCGCTGCTGGCGCCGCAGTTCCCGGTCGGCGCGCTCGACCTGGAGCAGGTCGAGGAGGAACTGCTTGTAGGTGTGCTGGTCGCGGCGGGCGGTGTCGGCCAACTCGACGAAGCGTTCGCGGAACGCGGGCAGCCGCAGGTCCCGGCAGGCGTCATCGATGAGGACGTCCTCGGGATCGCCGGGCAGCGACATCCGCCGCGGCGGGACCGTGTTGCCCTTGCCGGTGACCGGTTCGGTGGTGGTCATGCTCCGTGGCCCTTCTTCTGGGTGCTCTGGGGTGAGGCCGGCGGCGAGAGCAGCCGGTCGTATTTCGCCATGTCGGGCAGCTCGGTGCGCGGGTCCGCCGGCAGGCGCCGGGTGTGCAGGGAGATGACCTGAGCGCCTTCGACCGCCGGCGTGCTCTGGCTCTCGGCTGCGTCAGCTTCGTCCTGGAGGACTTCGAAGTCCTCGGCGCCGGTGCCCTCCATCGCCTTGCGGGCCTCGATGGCGACCATGTCGGTGGAGACCGAGCCGATCCGCAGACAGGTCTCCATCGCCTTCACCACCGCTTCAGCGGGAAGCTGACGGTGCAGCAGCAGAACCTCGATCAGCATCCGGGTCCCCTCGCGGCCCCCCAGCTTCTGCTTGGCCGCAGCCCAGAAGGCGTCGTGGACCTTGGTGAAGCCACCCTCCGCCCGCGCCTGCGCCAGCGCGGAGGCCCCGGCGAACGCGCCGGGCTTGACCAGCAGGATCTCCAGGTAGTGGTCGAGGATGTCGTGGTAGGTGTAGCGGCGCGTCAGCCGCGGATGCCGGGCGACGACCTTCCGCCCGTCGAACACCCACAACTCGTTCGCCCGCAGCTTGACCCGCACCTTGGCACCGATGAACTTCGCCGGCACCGAGTAGTAGCACTGCCTCACCGTCACCCGGCCGTTGCGGGCGACCACCGGCGTCAGATCGATCCCGCAGTCGTAGCCGTCGGCCGGCAACGGCCGCAACAGTTCGCGTTCCTGCTCGAAGTCGAACCCGATCGACGTCGGACGACCATGGACATGCCGGGCGTCCTCCGCCACGTCGATCGCGGCCAGCCGCTCGTTCAGCTCCGCCAACGTCTCCACCTGCGGCGGCGGAACCAGATGCTTCCTGCGGAACCGGCCGCCCTCGTGCTCCACCCCGCCCTTCTCATGCGCCCCGTCCTCACCAGGGGTGCAGTAGAACGCCGAGAACGCATACCAGGACTTGAACGTCGCCCATCGCGCCGACTCCGCCCGGTAACGCCCGAACAGCACCTGCTTGACCGCGGGCTTCAGATTGTCGTAGCGGATGTGGACGGCCGGCACCCCTCCCAGCACCTCGAACGCCTCGACATGCCCCTCCAGGAACGCCTCCTGCGAGGGCGTCGCGTAGACCCGGTGCACCGCCTTGCCGCTGTAGGACATCCGCAGCGTGAACAGCACGCACTTGCGCCGCTGACCGGCCAGGTCCAACCACACATCCGCGAAGTCGACCTCGGCCTCCTCGCCCGGCCGCTTGACCTGCGGAACCATCCCCTCCAGGAACCGGCGGCCCTCCGCCAACTCCAGCGTGATCTCCTGACGCCGCCGACGGACGTACTCCCACACCGTGGTGTGGCCCGCCAGCTCGAAATCGTGCTCCGCCGCCAACCGCTCCATGATCCGCGCAGTGGTATGCCGCTGCTTGCGCGGCGCCTGAGCGTCCTCACGCAACATCGCATCGATGAACCCCTTGACCGGGTCCAGCACACTGCCCCGCGGCGGCAGTTTCTTCCGCTCCGGCGGCACCGGCGAGGCCAACGCCGACTTCACCGTGCGCCTCGACACCTTGAACCGCTGAGCCAGAGCCCGGCCGGAAAGATGCTCTTCCCGCTCGGCCTGGCGAATCTTCTCGTACAGCCACTCACGCGACTTGCGCACACGGACTCCTGACACGGCCGTGATCAACACGCAAAGCGTGGAGCGCCAAACGGCCGTACCCACCCATTACGCCAACAGCGGCATGTCACACACCATCAGACCAAGTGGCTCCCAAACTCACCGGAGATCCACCGGTACCCGAACTCACCGGATCACCGGCACCGAAACAGCCCGGTAAAAACA
>NZ_JBHVRR010000112.1:0-2207 GCF_042885635.1 Streptomyces sp. NPDC058045
TGCGCCTCGTCAAACCCCGACGCGCGCAACGCGTCCCACTTCCCCTCACTGGCCGTCCCAAAGACCTCCGCACCCCGCCACCGCGCCACCTGCACGGCCGCCATCCCCACACCACCAGCAGCCGAATGCACCAGCACCGACTCCCCCGCACCCAGCCCGGCCACATCCACCAACCCGTAGTACGCGGTCAGGTACGCGACCGGGATGGCCGCCGCCTGCACGAACGTCATGTCGTCGGGGACGCGGACCATAGCGCGTACGTCCGTGATCACGGTGGTGCCCAGCGAACTGGGCACCACGCCGGTGACGCGGTCGCCGGGCGCGAGGGACGTCACGCCCGTGCCCACCTCGGTGACCACGCCCGCGGCCTCGCCACCCATGTCGGTGCGCTCGGGATACATGTCGAGCGCCAGCAGGACGTCGCGGAAGTTGAGCCCGCTCGCCCGGACAGAGACGCGGATCTCGTGGGGCGCGAGCGGGGCGGCCTTCTCCGGGGCCGGTTGGAGAGCGAGGTTGTCGAGCGTGCCGGGAGCCGAGACGTCCACGCGCCAATGCGGCTCGGCGGGTGGGACGAGAGCTCCACCCTCGGTGAGCGCGGCGACGTGGGGGGTGAGGAGTTCCCCGGCGCGCGCGGCCAGCTCCGGTTCGCCGGTGCCGAGGGCCTGCGGCAGTATCCGCGCCAGGTCGGTGTCCGCGTCGACGTCGAGGAGGACGAACCGGTCGGGGTTCTCGGTCTGCGCCGACCGGACGAGGCCCCATAGCGCGCCGTGCACGGGATCCGGCGCCGCGTCCTGGGGCAGCGCGGTGAATGCGTTCCGGGTGACCAGCACGAGCCGGGAATCAGCGTTCCCATCATCGGACAGCCAGGACTGCACCGCGCCCAGGACCTGGGCGGCGACCGTGCGTACGCCCTCCTTGAGCTCGGCACCACCGGTGGGGTCCAGGACGAGCACCGCGAACGGCTTCCCGGCGAGCTTCCCTGCACCGGGGACGGGGCTGCTGGCGTCCAGGAGCGTCCAATCGTCCTCGGCGACCGGCTCTCCGGCCGTCGCCGGGGTCCAGCCGAGCCGGAACAGCGCGTCCTGCCGCGCGGCAAGGGCGGCGCGCTTGAGGTGCTGGGCGATCGCGGGGCGGGTGAGGAGGCGATCGACCGCGGCGATCGGCCGACCCGAAAGATCGGCGATACGCAGGCTGAGGGCGTCCGTTCCTTGCGGGGAAAGCTGGACCCGCACGGCCGAGGCGCCCGCGGCGAAGAGGCTCACGCCACTCCAGATGAAGGGCAACCGCACCCCCTCGCGCAGGTCGCTGGAGACGAGTCCGGCGTGGAGGGTGGCATCGAGCAGCGCCGGGTGAATGCCATAGCCCTCCGCGTCCGCGGAGGCGTCGTCGGCGAGCCGCACCTCGGCGTAGAGGTGACCGTCCTTGTGCCAGGCGGCCGTCAGACCCTGGAATGCGGGACCGTAGCCGTAGCCCGCCTCGGTGAGCTGCCCGTAGAAGTCGGTGAGTTCGATCGTTTCGGCGTTCTCGGGCGGCCAGGTGCGGAATTCGAACGTGCCCTCCGACGTGTCAGGGCTGAGGACTCCGTCGGCGTGGCGCGTCCACTCGCCGCGCGCCTCCGTCTGGGAGGAGACGGAGAGGGTGCGTCGCCCGTCGTTCCCCGGGGCGCCGACGCGCACCTGCACCGTCACGGACCCGCCGGATCCGCCAGGTCCCTCGGGGATCACCAGGGGGGATTCCAGGGTCAGTTCGTCCACGTGGCCGCAGCCGACCTCATCCCCGGCGCGGATCGCCAGCTCCACGAAGGCCGTGCCCGGCAGCAGGATGGTGCCGCCCACCTTGTGGTCGGCGAGCCAGGGGCACGTACGCGTCGACAGGGTTCCCGACAGGAGGACACCTTCCTCGTCCGCCAGGTGCACTGCGGCGCCCAGTACGGGGTGACCGGTCCCGGCCAGGCCCCAGGTATCGGGGCTGTCCGTGCTCGTCCGGACGTCCTCCTGCCAGTAGTGCTCATGCTGAAAGGCATACGTCGGCAACGCCACCCTGCGCCCGCCAGGCAGAGCCTTGGCCCAGTCCACATCCAAGCCATGCGCCCACGCCTCAGCCATCCCCGCGACAAACCCCTCAACCTCACCACGATCCTTACGCTGCAACGCCACCACACCCACACCCGGCCACTCCCCCTCCACACCCTCCCGCACCATCGACGA
>NZ_JBHVRR010000113.1:0-1839 GCF_042885635.1 Streptomyces sp. NPDC058045
TGGTGGGGGTCAGCCCTTGCGGGTGGTGATCTCCTGGGTGAGTTGGGGGAGGACGGTGAAGAGGTCGCCGACGATGCCGTAGTCGACGAGGTCGAAGATGGGGGCTTCGGGGTCCTTGTTGACCGCCACGATGGTCTTCGAGGTCTGCATCCCGGCGCGGTGCTGGATGGCGCCGGAGATACCGGAGGCGATGTACAGCTGCGGGGAGACACTCTTACCGGTCTGGCCGACCTGGTTGGAGTGCGGATACCAGCCCGCGTCCACCGCCGCCCGCGAAGCCCCCACCGCAGCCCCCAGCGAATCCGCGAGGGCCTCGATGACCGTAAAGTTCTCCGCACCGTTGACCCCGCGCCCACCGGAAACCACGATCGCCGCCTCCGTCAGATCCGGACGCCCCGTCGACTCCCGCGCCGTACGCGAGGTGACCTTGGCACCGGTCGCCTGCTCCGAGAACGAGACCGCCAGCTCCTCAACCGCACCCGCGGCGGCAGACGGCTCGACGGGAGCACTGTTGGGCTTGACCGTGATGACAGGAACGCCCTTGGAGACACGGGACTTGGTGGTGTAGGAGGCGGCGAACACCGACTGCGTCGCCACCGGCCCCTCATCCCCCGCTTCCACGTCCACCGCGTCCGTGATCAGACCCGACCCGATCCGCAACGCCAGACGCGCGGCGACCTCCTTCCCCTCACCCGACGACGGCACCAGCACCGCAACCGGGGCGACGGCCTCCACCGCGGCCTGGAGCGCGTCCACCTTCGGCACCACCAGAAACTCGCCGTACTCCGACGCCTCATGCGTCAACACCCGCACCGCACCATGCTCACCCAACACCGCAGCAGTGTCACCCGCACCCGAACCGAGAGCGACCGCGACCGGCTCACCGATCCGACGCGCCAACGTCAGCAACTCCAGCGTCGGCTTGCGAACCGCACCATCCACATGATCGACAAAGACAAGAACTTCAGCCATGACTACTCCCCACTCCCACTGACTCAGACGGACTTGAAACCCACCAACGGGCCCTGACCTCAACCGGACTGCCGTCCTCAGATGAACTTCTGGCCCGCGAGGAACTCGGCGAGCTGCCTACCGCCCTCGCCCTCGTCCTTCACGATCGTCCCCGCCGTACGCGCCGGACGCTCCGCCACCGACTCCACCACCGTGCACGCGTTCTCCAACCCCACCTCATCCGCCTCCACACCCAGATCCGACAGATCCCAGGAGACCACCGGCTTCTTCTTCGCCGCCATGATCCCCTTGAACGACGGGTAACGCGCCTCACCGGACTGATCCGTCACCGACACCACCGCCGGCAACGCAGCCTCCACCCGCTCCGACGCCGCATCACCGTCCCGACGACCCGACACCACACCACCCGCCACCGACACCTCCGACAACAACGACACCTGCGGCACACCCAACCGCTCCGCCAACAACGCCGGCACCACACCCATCGAACCGTCCGTCGACGCCATCCCCGACACCACCAGATCGAAGCCCGCCTTCTCGACCGCCTTGGCCAGGACCAGCGAGGTGGCCATCACATCCGAGCCGTGCAGATCCTCGTCCTCGACATGCACCGCCTTGTCCGCACCCATCGAAAGCGCCTTACGCAGCGCGTCCTTCGCATCCTCGGGACCCACCGTCACCACGGTCACCTCGGCATCATCCACCGACTCCGCGATCCGCAAAGCCTGCTCGACCGCGTACTCGTCCAACTCCGAGAGCAGACCGTCCACATCATCGCGATCCAACGTCAGATCACCGGCGAAATGCCGATCCCCCGTCGCATCCGGCACATACTTCACAGTGACAACGATCCTCAAGCTCACGCCG
>NZ_JBHVRR010000114.1:0-1718 GCF_042885635.1 Streptomyces sp. NPDC058045
CCCGGCACCATCCCATCCGCACGCCGATCAAACGCCCGCGTCACCCCCTCCGCCGACAACATCCCCGCACCCACCATCGCGTCATAACTACCGGGCGTGGAAAGGATGTTGGCCCCGGCGACGATCGCGGTGTCGCAGTCTCCGTAACGGAGGCTGAGGCAGGCCTCGTGCAGGGCGACCAGACCGGACGAGCACGAGGTGTTGATCGCCATACTCGGACCGGACAGATTCAGGAAATACGCCAGCCGAGACGCCAGAATCGAGTTGGCGTTGGAGGTGACGCTGCCCTTTCCTTCGGTGAGCAGGACATAGTCGCCCTCTTCGACACCGACGAAGACCCCGACCTTCTCGTCGGCGAGGCGCTCCGGGCCGTACGCGGCGTCCTCCAGGGCGCGCCACATCTCCTGGAGCAGCAACCGCTGCCGCGGGTCCATGACTTCGGCCTCACGCGGGGAGATCTCGAAGAACAGCGGATCGAACTCCGCCACCCCGGGAATCTCGCCCATCGGGCGTCCCGGCCCCCAGGCCGGCTGCCGCTCGGGCGACACCTCGCCCACGACGGTCCGGCCCTCGGCCAGGATGTCCCACAGCTCGTCCACGGAACGGGCGCCGGGGAAGCGGCCGCTCATCCCCACGATGCCGATCGGCTCCACTCCGGCGGGCGTGCCCGAGGGCCGGACCCGGCGGCCGGTGCGCTTCACCCGGCGCCGCTTGACCGCCGCCGGAACGACCGCCCCGCCTCCCGCGGTACCGCCGTCCTGGTAGAACGCGCCGAGCAACTCCCCATGGTGGTCCAGGAGATGACGGCCCAGGCTCACCAGGGTGGGGTGGCTGAAGAACACATCGGGGGTCAGCTCGATGCCCAGCCGCTCGCCCAGCACACCGGCGAACTCGACCAGGCTGATGGAGTCGAAGCCGTAGTCCTGGAGGTTGGCGCCCTCGTCCAGCTTGGACACCGGGAGCTTCAGCAACTGCGAGACGGCGTCCTTCAGTTCCCACTCCAGGCACTCCGCCACCGAGAAGCCGGTCATCTCGGCGCGGCGTCCCGGACCGGCGGCGACCACCTCGGCCGCACCGCCCGCCGCGGGCTGCGCGCTCTCCTCGACGTCCTCGTAGACCTCTTCCTCGAACTCCTCGAACTCCTCTTGCCCGTCGCCGAGTTGAGCGTTCGGGGCGAAGGTGCTGCCGCCGACCGGGGAGTGCAGGCGCCGGGTGAGATCGGCGGGCGAGGGCCAGTAGGTCTCCTCCTCGAAGGGGTACGGGGGCAGGCTGATCCGTACCGGGGGGTGGTCGATGAGGAGTTGGAACTGGGGGGCGTACCCCTGGCAGTACAGGTCGCCGAGGGCGAGCAGGGTCTCCTGGTAGCGGCCGTCGTCCTGGCGGCCGCGCAGGGCCTCACCGACCAGGTCGCGCAGCATCGCGTTGGGGGTGAAGTCGCGGGTGACGACGCCGCGGTGGACCTTGCGCGGCTTCTCGCCCCGCGCTGCCTCCCGCAGCAACCGCACCGCGTCGTCCACATCACGCGCCACCACCGCACACCGATGGGCGAAGTGATGCCGCCCGACGCTCAGGGTGTGCGCGACCGAGGCCAGGTATCCCTCACCGAGTTCCTTCTCGGCGTCGAGGTGGTCGGCGAGGCCCAACAGGGCGCGTTCCAGAGCCTCTTCGGACTTCGCCGACACCGGCAGCACATACGCCGACGCCACACCCTGACCACC
>NZ_JBHVRR010000115.1:0-1694 GCF_042885635.1 Streptomyces sp. NPDC058045
GGCACGCACTCTCGCTGCACCGGCCGAACGCCGAAGTACGTCCAGTACGAGGGAGTCCGGCCGGCACACCGAGAGCACGCACCAGGACCCGCTCCTTGTTCCACGGAGATCCAAACGACACGGCCTAGCCGCCGATGGCGGACATGGGGCGGTCGGGCTGGACGAAGGCCGGGGCGTCCAGGTCGGGGCTCGCCTTCTTGCCCCACATCGCCGCGCGCCAGAGGTCGGCGAGGGCCTCGTCGGGTTCGCCCGAGCGCAGTGCCGTGCGCAGGTCCGTCTCCTCGCGGGCGAAGAGGCAGTTGCGGACCTGGCCGTCGGCGGTGAGCCGGGTGCGGTCGCAGGCACGGCAGAACGGCCGGGTGACCGAGGCGATCACCCCCACCGTGCCCGGCCCGCCGTCGACCAGCCAGCGTTCCGCCGGGGCCGAACCGCGTCGGGCGCTCCCCTCCGGAGTGAGGGTGAACCGCTCCCCCAGCCGCCGCAGGATGTCCTCGGCGGTGACCAACTCCTCGCGCCGCCAGCCGTGTTGGGCGTCCAGCGGCATCTGCTCGATGAAGCGCAACTGGTAGCCGAGGTCCAGCGCCCAGGCCAGCAGTTCGGGTGCCTCGTCCGCGTTCAGGCCCGGCATCAGCACGGTGTTGACCTTGACCGGAGTGAGGCCGGCGGCGTGGGCGGCGGCCAGTCCTTCGAGTACGTCCCGGTGCCGGTCGCGCCGGGTGAGGGTGCGGAACACCTCCGGGCGGAGCGTGTCCAGGGAGACGTTGACCCGGTCAAGTCCCGCCGTACGCAAGGTTTTCGCGGTGCGGTGGAGCCCGATCCCGTTGGTGGTGAGCGAGATCCGGGGGCGCGGCCGGAGGGCGGCGCAGCGTTCCAGGACGCCGGGCAGTCCGGGCCGCAACAGGGGCTCCCCGCCGGTGAACCGGACCTCGGTGACGCCGAGTTGGGTGACGGCGATCCGTACCAGCCGCACCACCTCGTCATCGGTGAGGAGGTCGGGCTTGGCGAGCCACTGGAGCCCCGCCTCCGGCATACAGTAGGTGCAGCGCAGATTGCACCGGTCGGTGAGGGAGACCCGCAGATCGGTGGCGATCCGCCCGTGTGAGTCGGCCAGCATGGGTTCCGCCTTTCCCGCCGCTACAGGCCTTGAGCTCCTCGGTGATCTCCCCGACGGAGGACTTCGCGTCGCCGAAGAGCTTGGCCGTCCTGGCGTCGTAGTACAGCTCGTTCTCGATGCCGGCGAAGCCCGGGCTCATGCCCCGCTTGAGGACAATGACGGACTTCGCCGAGTCCACGTTGAGGATCGGCATCCCGTAGATCGGCGAGTTGGGGTTGCGGCGGGCCGCCGGGTTGGTGACGTCGTTGGCGCCGATGACCAGCGCCACGTCGGTGCGGCCGAACTCGCCGTTGATGTCGTCCATTTCGCGGAACTGCTCATAGGGCGCCCGGTTCCACGACGACGGTGAGTCCCTGTGAGCGGAGCCGTTCGACGACCTTCGGTACCAGTGCGACTCGGCGTTCCCCCGGTGTGCTCTCCCGGGGGACCCCGATCGATGTCATGCGGACACCACCCGGCGGGCCAACTCGGCGGTCTCGGTGGGGGTCTTGCCGACCTTGACGCCCGCGGCCTCCAGGGCCTCCTTCTTGGCGGCGGCGGTGCCGGAGGAGCCGGAGACGATGGCGCCGGCGTGGCCCAT
>NZ_JBHVRR010000116.1:0-1482 GCF_042885635.1 Streptomyces sp. NPDC058045
CTAAGGGCTGTCCCGTAACTGCTGGTCGTCACTGGGGAGCGACGTGCAGGTCCCGGATGTACCAGTCGAACCGTGTGCCGTCCTTGCCGTGCGGCTGCTTGCGGTGGGTGAATCCTGCCCGCCGCGCGACTGCAGCGGATGCGGGATTCTCCGGATCGACCTGGATCACCGCCTCCTCCCCGCCCTCAGTGGCCGTGTACTGGGACGCCAGGAGGACCGCGCGGGTAGCCAGGCCACGCCCCCTCCATGACGGATAGAGGCCGTAGGCGACATTTACTTGGCCGGGAGCCAAGCCCTCTCCTGCGAACCGCAGGTCGATCGTCCCCGCGAGCGCCTCGTCGGCGCCTACCCGGATGCCGAAAGCGCGGAGCGGACCGGCAGTGTTCCACTGTTCCCAGCAGTGCCGGAAGTACGCTTCAACGCCCTCGCGCGAGCCGGGACCGCCGTTGAGCCAACGAACCAGCAGCTCATCCTCCCCCGTGAGATGCGCCTCCACATCGTCCATGCGCAGCGGCGACAGCGTGATGATCCCGTCGGACAGTTTCACTTCATGCATCAGCCGATTCTTGACGCCGAAGCTGCGTCGCACCATCGGATTCGTGGGACGTTGCTCAGAGCTACTCCACCACAGAGGATGATCTTGGTGTGGCTGGTGTGATCACGGCGTCGGAGCCGTCCTGGATAGCCCCGTTCACCGGGCTGAGTCCGCGCCGTTTCGGCAAGCTGCTGACCGCACTGCGGCGCGAAGGCGCGGACGCGGTCCGCAAGGGTCGACCGTGGAGCCTGCCGTTGGAGGACCGGGTCCTGCTGGTCACTGCGTACTGGCGCACGAACTTGACGCTGCGGCAGCTCGCCCCGTTGTTCGGCATCTCGAAGTCCGCGGCGGACCGGATCATCGACCACCTCGGGCCGATGCTCGCGCTCCAGCCCCGCAAGCGGTTCGCCAAGGACACCGTGCTGATCGTGGACGGCACCCTGGTCCCCACCAGCGACCACGCCATCGCCGCACAGTCGAAGAATTACCGGTACTCCACCAACCACCAGGTCGTCATCGACGCTGACACCCGCCGGGTCGTCGTGGTCGGCCGGCCCCTGCCCGGGAACCGCAACGACTGCAAGGCATGGGAGGAATCCGGCGCCAAAGCCGCCGTTGGCAAGACACGCACCATAGCCGACGGCGGCTACCCCGGCACCGGACTCGTCATGCCCCACCGACGCCGCAAAGGCGAAGACCTGCCCGACTGGAAGCAGGCGCACAACAAGTCCCACAAGCAGGTCCGCGCCCGCGTCGAGCACGTCTTCGCCCGCATGAAGACATGGAAGATCCTCCGTGACTGCCGCCTCAAAGGCGACGGAGTTCACCACGCCATGCTCGGCATCGCCCGCATGCACAACCTCGCCCTCGCCGGATAGGCAAACGGCCCGCACCACGGCCAACCACGTCCGAGGCGACTCAGAGATCATTTACGGGACAGCCCTTAG
>NZ_JBHVRR010000117.1:0-1197 GCF_042885635.1 Streptomyces sp. NPDC058045
CCGAACGTCGGATCGGTGACCGCACCGACGATGACCTCCTGCCCGGACGGCAGCAACTCCTGCACCTGCACACCCTCGATACGCGCCTGCGCGTCATAGGCGCGGGCGTTCTTCACGATGGTGCGGAAGGCTTCGCGTACCGCGGTGGCGCCCTCGATGCCGACGATGACGCCGCCGGCGTCGGTCTTGTGCAGGATGTCGGGGGACACGATCTTCATCACCATGGGTCCGCTGAAGCGGGCCGCGTAGCGCACTGCTTCCTCGACGTCCCGGGCCAACTCCTCGCCGGGGACGGCGATGTGGTAGGCGTCGGCGATCAGTTTGCCTTCGGGTGCGGTCAGTGCGGTGCGGCCTTCGGCGCGTACCGTTTCCAGCAGGGTGCGTACTTTCCGTACTCGGTCATCGGTCATCGGTTCAGATCACTCCATCCGACTTGAGCTGTCCCAACTCCGCTTCATCGAGGCCCAGTTCGCCCACGAAGACCTCTGTGTTGTGTTCGCCGAGGAGGGGGGAGGGGGTGATGTGTACGGGGGAGTCGGAGAGTTTGAGGGGGGAGCCGACGGTGGTGTAGGTGCCGCGTTGGGGGTGGGGGACTTGGACGACCATGTCGTTGGCGGCGAGGGAGGTGTCTTCGATGATTTCTTTGGTGGAGAGGATGGGGCCGCAGGGGATGTTGTGGGCGTTGAGTTTCTCCAGGACTTCCCATTTGGGGAGGGTGGTGGTCCATTCCTCGATGAGTTGGAACATTTTGTCCAGCTTCGGGAGGCGGGTTTCGGGGGTGGACCAGTCGGGGTCGTCGGCGAGGTGGGGGTGGCCGATGAGGTGGGTGAGGGGTTTCCAGCCGACGGGTTGGACGATGACGTAGACGTAGTCGTTGGGGCCGCCGGGGGCGCATTTGACGGCCCAGCCGGGTTGGCCGCCGCCGGAGGCGTTGCCGGAGCGGGGGACTTCGGTGTCGAAGGTGTCGTTGGGGTATTCGGTGAGGGGGCCGTGGGTGAGGCGTTGCTGGTCGCGGAGTTTGACGCGGCAGAGGTTGAGGACGGCGTGTTGCATGGCGACGTTGACGCGTTGTCCGCGGCCGGTTTTTTCGCGTTGGAGGAGGGCGGCGAGGATGCCGGCGACGAGGTGGATGCCGGTGCCGGAGTCGCCGATCTGGGCGCCGGTGGCGGTGGGGGGTCCGTCTTCGAAGCCGGTGGT